>CAYRWZ010000027.1:0-11227 GCA_964428065.1 uncultured Comamonadaceae bacterium
CAAGGGACAACAGGATGGCCGGCGCAACCTCCTGCTCCAGCACAGTCAGGCACAGGCGGAAAAAGACGGCTTGCGGCGTATGGGCGAGCGGCGTTCCGGCGGAATCGTCAACCTCGATCTCATAGCGGCGCAATTCGGCGATTACCCGGCGTGCCAACACCCGGTCGGGCGTGACCAGCGCGGCCCGCTTGCCCGGCGTCTCCAGCACCTCCCGCATCAACAGGGCGATGGCGGTTGCCTCTTCTGCCTGGGTCTTGGCGTCCAGCCGCACCACGCTGGACAGGGCGGCGGCACCGTCGATCCGGTCCAGGCTGCCCGGCGTTTCGGCATTGGCGCGGCTGAGCAGCTGGGCACGATCCGCAGGGGCCGGGGTTACAGTCAGGCGACCGGTCGGCCAGGCCGCCACCTCCATCCGCCGCCGCCCCAGGGTTTCCAGCAGCAGCGCCAGCCCAATCTGCGGGTGGGTCGGCGGCAGGCGCTGGACGTCCCATTCCCCGTCCGGCATGTCGAGGTCCAGCCCCGGCAGCACCACCGCCCCTTGCGGCAGATCGAGAATGGTGCGCATCAGCCGGGCGGCGGCAGGCACCGATCCGGTCGAACCTGCGGCGATCACCGGGAGCCGGGGCGGATCGGCCTGCCAGCGCGCGGCCTGGGCATTCAACAGCGCAACCCGGCGGGCGACCGGTTCCAGCGCGCCTTCTGCGGCCACGATATCGGGCCAGTGGCGGGTGGCGAGGGTCAGAAAATCCAGCGTCTTCTGCCAATGGCGGGCATAGCGGTCGGGCACCAGGTCGGCCAGCCGGTCGAAGCCGGTTTCCTCGCGCTGGACATCGTCGATCAGCAGCGCCAGGTCGCGCGCCAGATCGACGGCTTGATGGGCGGGGATCGGCTCCCCCTGTGCGTGTGCGGCCCGGCGCACCAGCGTCGCCAGCATCAGCAGCCGCCGGGTGGGGGCCAGAACCGGTGCCAAAACAGGGGCCGCCCCGCCGCCATCCGCTATCAGCGCATCGTCTTCCGCATCCAGATCGCCCAGGGGCAGCATGCGCGGCAACAGGGTGGCGCGACCATCGGTCAGGCGCAGAAAGGCCTCCCGCAGGGAGCGCCCGGCCCGGCGGGTCGGCAGCAGCACGGTCATCTGCGCCAGCGCCAGTGGATCGTCCCCCGCCCAGTCCAGCAGCCCCGCCGCCAGCCCATCGACGAAAGAGACGGTCGATGGAATGGTGAACAGGCCGGTAAAGCGGGATGCCGGCGAAGGGGGCAAAGAGGGGGCGGGCGGCGCCATTATTCAGCCGCGCAGCCGGGCCAGAACATCCTGCCAGCGGCCGCCGCCCACCAGTTCCGCCTGACGGGAGTCCGGCGTTGGCCCCGGCTTCAGGGTCAAGCGCAGGGTATCGCGCGGCAACAGCCGTTCGATCCGGTCGGGCCATTCGATCAGCGAGACCCCGGCCAGCGCCTCCTCGAACCCCAGCTCATACACATCGCCCGGCGTCTTCAGGCGGTACAGATCGAAATGCCAGACGGGAAAGCCCGGCGCGTCATAGGTCTGCACCAGGGTGAAGGTGGGGCTGGGCACTTCTGCCTCCGGCCCCAGCAGCGCCTGGATGAAGGCGCGGGCGAAGGCGGTTTTGCCGCTGCCCAGATCGCCGCTCAGGGCCAGCGTGTCGCCCGGCTGGACGGCGGCGGCCAGCCGGGCGGCCAGCGCCTGGGTTTCGGCCAGACTGGACAGGGGGAGGGTCAACGTATCGGGTGTGGTCAATGCAATTTTCATGATCCCTATCAGGTAGCGGCTTGTCGGAAAGGTTTCAATCGGTCTGCTAGCGGTCTGCCGGGCTCGCGGCGGCTGGGCAGCAAACCCTTGAAGAGTATGGGGTTGATTTGCCGCACAAGCGACGCCATGGTTCGACCCGTCTTACTCAGTCAACGGCGGAAAGTGGAACGACATATGGCGGCAGCGGCGCACAAAACGGATGTGGCGATCATCGGCGCGGGTCCGGTTGGCCTGTTTGCGATTTTCGAATGCGGCATGTTGCGCATGAAATGCCATGTCATCGATGCGCTGGATTCGGTCGGCGGCCAGTGCACGGCGCTGTACCCTGAAAAGCCGATCTACGACATTCCGGCCCATCCGTCGATTTCCGGCGGCGATCTGATCGCCAATCTGGAGGCGCAGGCCGCGCCGTTCCATCCGGTCTATCACCTGGGCCAGCAGGTCACTGGCCTGGCGCCGCTGCCGGGCGGCCCGTCGGAAGGCTGGCGCGTGACCACCAGCGCCGGGGTCGTGATCGACGCCAAGGCGGTGATCGTTGCCGCCGGGTGCGGTGCCTTCGGCCCCAACCGCCCCCCCTTGGCGGGGATCGAGGCGTTTGAAGGCAAAAGCGTTCACTATTATGTCAAGCGGCGGGAGGATTTCCGGGGCAAGCGCATCGTCATCGCCGGGGGCGGCGATTCGGCGGTCGACTGGGCCTTGTCGCTGCACGATGTGGCGGCAGAGGTGATGGTGGTGCATCGGCGGCCCAAGTTCCGCGCCGCGCCGGAAAGCGTGGCCCGGATGGAGGCGCTGGCCGCCGCCGGTAAGATCAGCATGGTGATCCCCTATCAGCTTGCCGGGCTGGAGGGCCAGGACGGGCAGTTGACTGGCGTGGTGGTCGAAACCCTGGAAGGCGCGCGCAAGACCCTGGCGGCGGATACGCTGCTGCCGTTCTTCGGCCTCAGCATGACCCTGGGGCCGATTGCCGACTGGGGCCTCAATCTGGAGCGCAATCATATCGCGACCAGCCAGCAAACTTCTGCCACCAGTGCCGAAGGGGTCTATGCCATCGGCGATATCGCAACCTATCCCGGCAAGCTGAAGCTGATCCTGTCCGGCTTTGCCGAGGCGGCCGCCGCCGCCCATTCCATCCACCCCCGCGTCTTCCCCGGCGAGGCGCTGCATTTCGAATATTCGACCAGCAAGGGTGTGCCGGGGGCGTAGGTAAACAGGAACCGGCAGCTAGGCCGCCGGTTCCGCCGGGCGCAGCCAGACGGCGCAATCGTGGAAGGCGGCGCCGCCGTTGGGCGGGGCGCGGAAATCGGTGGTCAGGGTATTCGCCCCCTGGCCGCCAACGAAATCGCCGTTCGACCACAACCCCTCGATCACCAGCAGATGGGGCAATTGCCCGGCCACGCGCCGGGCATGGACCTGGATCTGGCCGCGCTGGTTGCCCAGCGTGACCAGCGCGCCATCGGCGATCCCGGCCGCCTCTGCCGCGTCTGCCGCGATCATCACGGTTGGCCGCCCCTCGCGCTTGCGGCCGGTTTCCTGATTGTTGAAAGAGCTGTTGAGGAATTGCCGGGCGGGCGGCACGATCAGTCGGAACGGATGGGTTGCATCCCGATCCTCGATCACGTCCCAATGGCCGGGCAGGCGCGGCATCACAGCATGATCCGGGCCGATACGCGACCAATCGGGCGAAAAATGGAACTTGCCGTCCGGCGTCTTGAAACCGGTCTGGAACTGCCCCTCGGCAACGGGTGGGGTGCAGTCGATCCAGCGGGTGCGGCGCAGGCTGTCCAGATCCCCCAGGCCCGAGTCGCGCAGAACCCCGTCGATCAGCGCCGCCGCGCCCAGCCCGAACCCCGGATGCTGCGCGCCCAGCCGGTCGGCCAGCGCGTCGATCACCGCAACATTCTCCCGGCATTCGCCCGGCGCGTCCACCAGCTTCGGCCCCAGCATCAGGGTGGAATGCGCCCCCGCCGTGTACAGATCGTCATGTTCGACGAACATGGTGGCGGGCAACACAATATCGGCCATGGCGGCGGTATCGGTCATGAACTGTTCGTGCACGCAGACGAACAGATCCTCCCGCGCGAAGCCCCGGCGCACCAGGGACGAATTGGGCGCGATCACCATCGGGTTGGTGTTCTGGATCAGCATCGCCATGACCGGCGGCCCGTCGCCCAGTTCAGAACGGTCGCCGGTCAGGTGCCCGGTCAGGGTGATACCGATCCGGCTCATGTCCATTTCGCGGATTGTGGGATCGGCAATATCGGCCCCATCGACCAGCGTCTTTTTCAGCCCATAGATCGCGCCGCCATAGTTCCAGAAGGCCCCGCCGCCCGGATTGCGCCATTTGCCGCCAATGGCCGGCAGGCAGGACACTGCATGGACGTTTGCCGCACCGTTGCGGGAGCGGGAAAAGCCGAAGCCGAGATAGATATAGGCCCGGTCGGTCCGGTTATAGAGGCTGGCCAGCTGTTCGATCTGGGCAACCGGCACGCCGGTGATGGCGGCAACCGCATCGGGGGTATAGGCCGCCAGATGGGTTTCCAGATCGGCCGGAAAATCGGTGAATTGGCGCAAGTAAGCGCGGTCGGCCAGCCCGTCGCGGAACGCGCAATGCATGATCGCCGCCGCCAGCGCGCCGTCGGTGCCGGGGGCGAGGGCGATGTGCAGATCGGCCTTTTCGGCGGTCGGGGTGCGATAGGGGTCCACCACCACCAGCTTGGCCCCGCGTGCCTTCTGGGCGGCGGCGATGTGGGCCATGGTGTGGACGCCGGTGGCGACCGGATTGCCGCCCCAGACGATGATCAGGTCGCTTTCCGTCATGGTGCGCAGATCGGTGCCGGTTTCGGCCCCGGTCCCGGCCAGCCAGCCGGCACGGGCCAGCCCGGTGCACACGGTCCGCTTCTGCCCGGAATAGCGCAGCGCATGGCGCAGCCGGTTGATGCTGTCACGCTGAATATGCCCCATGGTGCCGGCATAGTAATAGGGCCAGACGGCCTCGCTGCCGAAGCGGTCGGCCGCCGCCTGAAACGCCTCCGCCGTCCGGTCCAGCGCTTCCTGCCACGAAATTTCGGTGAACTGGCGGCTGCCCTTCGGCCCGGTGCGGCGCAGCGGGCGCAGCAGGCGATCGGGATGGTTGACCCGTTCGGCATAGCGGCTGACCTTGGCGCACAGAACCCCAACCGTATAGCTGTGATCGGCAGCACCCCGAAATTTGCCCACCCGGCCCTCCGGCGTCACCTCCACCTCCACCGCACAGGTCGATGGGCAGTCGTGCGGGCAGGTTGAGGACAGAAACCCGTCTTTCAGGCGGCTATGGGCGGGGAACTGATGTCCATCCATCGGGGCAATCCTTTTATGCAATGTGGACGGCAGGCTAAGCGGTGCCGGGCCGTCGGTCCAGCGGTGGAATGTCCTGGTGACAGCGGCCTGCCATGCGCGTTCCGATGGGCGTTCTGACTTTTTTGGGGGCCGGATGACGTTTCGATGAAATCCCCGTTGACAGCCCCCCTTCAACCTATTAGAAACCGCCCCCGAGCCCAGGTGGCGGAATTGGTAGACGCACTAGCTTCAGGTGCTAGCGGGTTAACGCCCGTGGAAGTTCGAGTCTTCTCCTGGGCACCATTTTACGGAACGGGTCGGCGCATCGCCGGCCCGTTTTCGTTTCGGCCCCGGCCTGACATTAACCCGGCCTGAGATTAACCTGGCCTGATAAGGCGTTCACTCCCGCTTGGAACGGAGGCATTCGATGGCGAACCATTTGCATCACGGCGACCTGCCCGATGGGCTGACCTTTGGCTCCAGCGTCGCCATCGATACGGAAACCATGGGGTTGAATGTCGGCCGCGACCGGCTGTGCCTCGTGCAGCTTTCGGCCGGGGATGGCAATGCCCATCTGGTGAAAATGGATATGCCGGGGCCGAACGGGCAGTTGAACGCGCCCAATCTGGCCCGCCTGCTGGCCGATCCCAAGGTGTTGAAGCTATTCCACTTTGCCCGCTTCGACATTGCGGTGATGCTGCACCATCTGGGTGTGCTGACTGCGCCGGTTTATTGCACCAAGATCGCATCGCGCCTGGTGCGCACCTACACTGACCGCCACGGGCTGAAGGATCTGGTGAAAGAGGTGCTGGGGGTCGAAATCTCCAAGCAGCAGCAAAGCTCTGACTGGGGCGCGGCGGAATTGAGCCAGGATCAGATGGCCTATGCCGCCTCTGACGTGCTGTATCTGCACGCGCTGAAGGAAAAGCTGGATATCGTGCTGGCGCGCGAAGGCCGGACGGAGCTTGCCGCCCGTATCTTCAGCTTTCTGCCGACGCGGGCAGAGCTGGATCTGCGCGGCTGGCCGCAGGATATTTTCGAGCACTGATCGGCACCCGCCGGCGCAAACCCGGTTTTCAGGCTTGCCTCCCGCCCCGCCCTGCCTATCTGCCCAGGGAACAGGGCGTCGCGCGCGTGGGCAAATCCTGCCCGATTGACGCGACAGGCGGGCGCGGCGCATACTGCGGCCCATGTGTTACGTCATGCAAAACTTATGCTATTCCTTGGTCTGATTGGCCCTGAATGATGTGACGGGTGACGTGATGGGGGCTGGGGCAGCCAAGCGGGGGATATGACGGCAATCATGGCGAGAGAGGAAGCCACATCCGTGGCGCAAGCGGCTTCACCAGCAATACGCGACGATCAGGCGATACGCGACGACCAGGCGCGCGATCTGGCCGCCGGGCGGCGCGTCCTGTCGCTGGCGATCGAAGGGTTGACGGCCCTGGCCGCCGATCTGGGCGATGCCTTCATCCAGACCCTGGACCTGTTCGAGCGGGTCGAGGGGCGGGTGATCGTTTCCGGCATGGGCAAAAGCGGCCATATCGGGCGGAAAATCGCCGCGACCCTGGCTTCGACCGGCACACCTGCCTTTTTCGTGCATCCGGGTGAGGCCAGCCATGGCGATCTGGGCATGATCACCCGCAAGGATGCCGTGTTGGCCCTGTCCAACAGCGGTGAAACCCATGAACTGGGCGATATCATCGCTTATACGCGGCGCTTCCGGATTCCCCTGGTCGGCATGACGCGCGACGCGGCCTCGATGCTGGGGGAGGCGGCCGATATCGTGCTGCAAGTGCCGCGCGTGCCGGAAGCCTGCCCGAACGGCCTGGCCCCCACCACATCGACCACGATGATGCTGGCCCTGGCCGATGCCATTGCGGTTGGATTGCTGGAGCGGCGGAATTTCACCGCGCTGGATTTCAAGGTGTTCCATCCGGGCGGCTCGCTGGGCCAGCGGGTCAAGCGGGTGGCGGATCTGATGGCGTCGGGCGATGCGGTGCCGCTGGCCCGGCCTGATATGCCTATGTCGGAAACCATCCTGGTCATGACGCAAAAGCGCCTGGGCAGCGTGGGCGTGGTCGACGATGACGGTCGCTTGATCGGCATCGTTACCGACGGCGATTTGCGCCGTCATATGGCTGGCGATCTTCTGTCGATGAAAACCGCCGATGTGATGAGCCGCAACCCGGCCACCATCCGCCCGCAGGCCCTGGCGGCAGAGGCGGTGGGCCTGATGAACATGCGCCAGCCGCGCGTCACGGTGCTGTATGTGGTGGAAGACGGCAGGCCGGTCGGCGTGCTGCACATCCATGACTGCCTGAAGGCCGGGATTCAGTAATGGCCCAGCCGCCCCTCCGCCCGACCCTGTCGCCCCAGGATCGCCCGTCGCCTGCACCGGGCGCATCGGGTGCGGCCGGGGTGCGTCCGGCGCAGAAGCGCGCCGGGCGGTCTGGGCTGGCGGGGCTTGCCTGGTCGGCCCGTCCGGTGGGGGTGGATGCCCGTCAGTTGCAGCGGCACAGTCTGGGCGTGCGCTCGCTCAAGCTCATGCTGCCCGCTTTGGCTGTGGCGGTGGTGACACTGGTGCTGGCCTGGCCGCAGCTGATGCCGGACGAAAAGAAATTCCGCCTGACCACCAGCCGGGTGACCGTGACCGAGGCCGAACAGCTGCGCATGGTCCAGCCCCGCTTTGTCGGCACGGACGAACAGATGCGCCCCTATATGGTCACGGCGGATGAGGCGCGGCAGGCGCGCGGCACTTCCTCTGACGTGCAGCTGGATGCCCCGAAGGGCGACTTCACCGACAGCGATGGCGCCTGGATGCAGCTGGCCGCCCGTGCCGGCGTCTATCGGCGGGGGGAGGAAACCCTGCGTCTGACCGGGGATGTGATCCTGTTCCACGATTCCGGGGCCGAATTTCACACCGAATCGGCCCTGATCGACCTGAAGGCCAACCGTGCCGAAGGCGACCGCCCGGTGCGGGTGCAAAGCCCCAATGGCGATATCGCCGCCGAAGGCGGGTTCCGCCTGCTGGATAAGGGCGGCCGGGTTGAATTTCTGGGTAAGTCAAAAGTGGTGATTCGGCAGATGTCCGACCAGGGTGGCGGATCTTGAGCATAGTCAATTCTTCTGATCGGTCCCCGACTTCTGATCGGTCCCCGTCTTCTGATTGGTCTCCGGCCTTGCGTACGGGCGCGGTTCTTCTGACGGTACTTGGCCTTTCCGTGCCGGTCGTCCGCCCCGCGCTGGCCCAGCAACAACAGCCCGCTCCTCAAACCGGTGGCGGTCTGGTCGATCGCGGCTCCGGCCCGGTGCAGATCGAAGCCGATAGCGGGATCGAATGGCGGCGCGATGAAAAGGTCTATGTCGCCACCGGCAATGCACGGGCGCAGCGCGGCGCGGTAACGGTCTTCGCCGATCGCCTGATGGCCTATTACGACGGGGCAACCGATAATGCCTCGGACATTATCCGGGTCGAAGCGGTCGGCAAGGTGGTGATCCAGACCCCGGGGGAGCGCGCGGTGGGCGACAAGGCCACCTATGATGTGCGCAATCAGGTGATGGTGCTGACCGGTGCGGATATCCGGCTGACGACCAAGACCCAGACGGTGCGTGCGCGCGACAGCCTGGAATATTGGGAACAGCGCAAGATTGCCGTCGCGCGCGGCAAGGCCAGCGCCGTCGAAGGTGACCGAAGGGTCGAGGCCGATACCCTGACCGCCCATATCATCGAGGATGCGAAAACCCGCACCAGCCGGATCCAGAAAGTGGATGGTTTCGGCAATGTCCGCGTTTCCACCCCGCGCGAAACCGCCATCGGCAGCAAGGGCGTCTATAATCTGGATAGCAATATCGCCACCCTGGTCGGCGATGTGCGCGTCACCCAGGGGCGCAACCAGCTGAACGGCGAATATGCCGAGGTCAATCTGAACACCGGCGTTGCCCGGATGCTGTCCGGTGCGGCGGCGGGCCGGGCGGGCGGCCCGGTGCGCGGCCTGCTGGTGCCGCAGCAGGGTCAGGCCCCCCAATCCGGCCCGCAACCTCGCCCTGCGGCGCCGCAGTAAGGGACCCGCGCTATGCCCAACGATTCATTGCAAGTTCCGCCGCTGCGCCTGGCCAGCGACAATGCGCTGCTGGGTCTGGTCGCCCACAATCTGGGAAAGCAGTACAAGAAGCGCCCCGTGGTGCGCGATGTTTCCCTGCGGGTGGCGCGCGGGGAAGTGGTTGGCCTGCTGGGGCCGAACGGCGCGGGCAAGACCACCTGCTTCTACATGATCACCGGGCTGGTGGCGGCGGATGCCGGTCATATCAGCCTCGACGGGGCCGATATCACCCGGCTGCCCATGTACCGGCGGGCGCGGCTGGGCATCGGCTATCTGCCGCAGGAAGCGTCGATCTTTCGCGGTATGACCGTGGAAGGCAATATCCGCGCGGTGCTGGAAATCGTCGAACCCGATGCCGACCGGCGCGAAGCAGCGCTGGACAGCCTGCTGGCCGAATTTTCCATCGACCATCTGCGCCGCACCCCGGCGGTCGCCCTGTCGGGGGGGGAGCGGCGGCGTGTCGAAATCGCCCGCGCCCTCGCCTCTCAGCCTGGCTTCATTCTGCTGGACGAACCCTTTGCCGGGATTGACCCGATTGCCGTCGGCGATATCCGGGATCTGGTGACGCATCTGAAAGATCGCGGCATCGGCGTGCTGATCACCGATCACAATGTGCGCGAAACCCTCGATATCGTCGACCGCGCCTATATCATCCACGAAGGCACTGTGATGATGGAAGGCACGCCGCAGGATATCGTCGATCACCGCGATGTCCGCCGCGTCTATCTGGGCGATCGGTTCAGCCTTTAGGATTTCTGGCGGATCATGGCGCTTGTCCCCCGGCTGGATCTCAGACAATCCCAATCCCTGGTGATGACGCCGCAGTTGCAGCAGGCGATCAAGCTGCTGCAATTGTCCAATCTGGAACTGACCGCCTTCATCGAGGCGGAGGTTGAGCGTAATCCCCTGCTGGACATCCAGGACCATGGGGAGGTTGCGGCCGATCCCCAGCGCGACGCCGCCCCGCCCGATACCGCCAGCCTGCTGGCAGAGACCGAGGCCCCACCGCTGCCGAAGGATGACCCGTTCGATGCCGATCTGGTCGATGGCACGGTGGCCAGCGACGGCACCGATCTGGGTATGGTGGAGCTAGGCCTCGGCTCCTGGCGGTCGGCGACAGGCTCGGGCCTGGGCGTCGGTCCGGGTGGCGGCGGGTTCGACGGCGATGACCGCAGCCTGGAGGAAACGGTTGCGGAAAAGCCAAGCCTGCGCAGCCATCTGCTCGATCAGGCGGCGCTCGATATCTCCGACCCGCAGGACCGGCTGATCGCCGCCTATCTGATCGATTCGGTCGATGCGGCGGGCTATCTGCATACCGACCTGGACGAAGCGGCCGCCATGCTGGGGACGGACCGCGCGCGGATCGATGCCGTGCTGGCGCGCTGCCAGCGGTTCGACCCGCCGGGCATCATGGCGCGCAGCCTGGCCGAATGTCTGGCGCTGCAACTACGCGACAAGAACCGGCTCGACCCGGCCATGCAGACCATGCTGGATCACCTGCCCCTGCTGGGCAGCCGGGATTTCGATGCGCTGCGCCGCCTGTGCGGGGTAGATGCGCAGGATCTGGCCGATATGGTGGCCGAAATCCGGGCGCTGAACCCGAAGCCGGGCCTGGCCTTCGATACCGCCGGGGAAGAGGCGGTGGTGCCCGATATCCTGATGCGGCAGGGGCCGGATGGGGATTGGCTGCTGGAACTCAACCCCGATGCCCTGCCGCGCGTGCTGGTCAACACCCGCTATGCGGCACGGCTGCGTCAGGGCGCGGTGGGCGATAAAAGCGCCCGAGATTATCTTTCCGACCAGCTGCAGACCGCCAACTGGCTGGTCAAGGCGCTGCACCAACGCGCGACCACCATTCTGAAAGTGGCGACGGAGATCGTCCACCAGCAGAATTCCTTTTTCCACTTCGGCATCCAGTATCTGCGCCCGCTGGTGCTGCGCGACATTGCCGAAGCGATCGGTATGCATGAAAGCACCATCAGCCGCGTGACCACGGCCAAATACATGATGACGCCGCGCGGCCTGTTCGAACTGAAATATT
>CAYRWZ010000027.1:11241-29927 GCA_964428065.1 uncultured Comamonadaceae bacterium
CTTCACCGCCGCGATTGCCGCCGCCAACGGCGCGGGCACCCATTCGGCCGAAGCGGTGCGCCATCGCATCAAGACCCTGATCGATCAGGAACCCGCCGATGCCGTGCTGTCGGACGATAGCCTCGTGGAGATTCTGAAGGGCGAGGGGATCGATATCGCGCGGCGCACAGTCGCCAAGTATCGGGAATCCATGCGAATCTCGTCCTCGGTCCAGCGCCGGCGGGAAAAGGCTTTAAGATTATAGCAATCAGGGGCAGACTATCCTTCAGCAAGACAGCGAAGGAGAGTGCCCGACACAGGCTTCATCGATGGCCGCCGGCCAAAGGATGGCTCCGACGCGCGATGCGGCGGGGCGTCGTGGAACCCTTAGTCAACCACAACAGCATCCGGCGAACATGCAGATCACCGTCAAAGGCAAACAGATCGATGTGGGCGATGCCTTGCGCACCCACGTTCAAACCCAGGTCGAAACCGCGGTCAGCAAATATTTCTCGCGCCCCATCGACGCCACGCTGACCCTCTCCCGCGAAGCGCATCTGCTCCGCGCCGATATCATCGCCCATATCAGCCGACACCTGACCGTTCAGGCCCACGCAACCGCGACCGACCCCTATGCCGTCTGCGATCAGGCGATCGAGCATATGGCGAAACGCATCCGGCGCTATAAGCGGCGCATCAAGGACGATCACCACCCCCGAACGCCGGAACTTGTGTCTGAAGTGCCCGCCTATGTCCTGGCTCCGCAAGAGGAAGACAGTGGGGAAGATGCCCCGCAGCCCATGGTGGTGGCAGAGATGACCACCCCGATCGCCACGCTTTCGGTCAGCGATGCCGTCATGCGGCTTGACCTGGGCGATCTTCCGGTGTTGATGTTCCGCCACGCCACCCATGGCGGTCTGAATGTCGTCTATCGTCGGGCCGATGGGAATATCGGCTGGATCGATCCGCAGGGCAATGCGGCGACGGTAGCCCCCGATACCGGACGTGAGGCCATGGCGGCCGCTGGCCGCTAGGCGCATCCCGTCCGTCGGGGTTTGGAAACGGTTGGATGCGGTGATGCCGGTGGGTATCGCCGCATCCGGTCAAAGCAATCTGGACCGGTATGGCCCCGCCCCGTGAGCGGGCCGCACCGTTAGCAAGACTGGGTCACGATGGATATTTCCGATCTGATCACCCCGGATGCGGTGATGTTGAACCTCAAGGCTGGCACCAAGAAGCAGGCGCTTCAGGACCTGGCCCGCAAAGCGGCAGAGTTGATCGGCACCGATACCGTGTCCGAACGCGATGTCTTCGAGGTGCTGCTGGAGCGGGAACGCCTGGGCACCACCGGCGTCGGCGCCGGGATCGCCATTCCCCACGGCAAGCTGACCAGTCTCAAGGGCCTGCACGGCCTGTTCGCCAAGCTGGAAAAGCCGATCGATTTCGATTCGATCGACGAACAGCCGGTCGATCTGGTCTTCCTGCTGCTGGCTCCGGAAACGGCGGGGGCCGACCATCTGAAGGCGCTGGCCCGGGTCTCCCGCCTGCTGCGCGACAAGGCCACCTGCGACAAGCTGCGCGGCGCAACCTCGGTCGATGCGCTGTATCTGATTCTGACGGCCCAACCCGCCAGCCACGCCGCCTGACGCGGCGTGGCCGTTTCCGGGCTATTTTCCGGCCTTGTTGGCCATGTTGATGATTGGTGAAATGGGAAGGCTGTTGACCGTCACATCGCCCTGCGGCGTGACGGCCACTGCGTAATCGTAGCGGGTCTTGCCCGCTTCGGCCGGCTGCTTTTTGCCGATGCCCTTGATCAGCTCCAGAAACACTACGGCCTGCAGTGCGTTCTTATTGTCCTTCATCCCCTTCAACTGGGTGATGACATCTTCCATCCCGCGGACGGAGATATCGGCCTGGGCCGGGGCTTGAGCTGGGACTTGAGCTACGGCTGGGGCGGGCTTGGCGGTTGAGGCCACAGCCGGCGCCACCAGATCGCGCCCGAACGCGCCCAGCGCGATCCCCAGGCCCAGAACCCCCATAACTGCAACGCTGTTCCGTATCTTCGTCCGCATCTTCGCCTCTTTCCTGCAATGCCTGAACCACCCATATGTCCGGGCGGATAGCAGATGATTGCGGCAAGCATGGGACAAGCAGAGGGCGGGTCAAGTCTTTCCGCGCCCGCATTATCATAAACCCCCACCGTCATACGCCTGTCGCTTGAATGCGGCGCAAAAAGGCGCATACTTGTTGGCACACATGACCGCATTTTCCGCGCCCTTCAGGGGGGCGCCGGGCAAGGTGACGGCGGTTCTTGGCCCCACCAACACCGGCAAGACCCACCTGGCCCTCGAACGGATGCTCGGCCATCGCACGGGCATGATCGGCTTTCCGCTGCGCTTGCTGGCGCGGGAAAATTACGACCGGATCGTGCGCCTCAAAGGCCCGGCCCATGTTGCCCTGATCACCGGCGAAGAACGCATCCTGCCGCCGCATCCGCGCTGGTATGTCTGCACGGTCGAATCGATGCCGCTGGACCGGCCGGTGGAGTTTCTGGCGGTCGATGAAATCCAGCTCTGCGCCGATTGGGACCGGGGCCATATCTTCACCGACCGGCTGCTTCATGCGCGCGGGCTGTCGGAGACCATGCTGCTGGGGTCCGATACCATCCGCCCACTGCTGAAGGCGCTGCTGCCGGATCTGGAAATCATAACCCGGCCGCGCCTGTCCACCCTGTCCTATGCCGGGCCGAAGAAGCTGACGCGCCTGCCGCGCCGCAGCGCCGTGGTCGCCTTTTCTGCGGCCGAGGTCTATGCCATGGCAGAGACGATCCGGCGGCAGCGCGGCGGCTGTGCCGTGGTGCTGGGTGCCCTCAGCCCGCGCGCGCGCAACGCCCAGGTGGAGCTGTATCAGTCGGGCGAGGTGGATTACATGGTCGCCACCGACGCCATCGGCATGGGGCTCAACATGGATCTGGACCATGTTGCCTTTGCCCGGCTGTCGAAATTCGACGGGGCCATGCCGCGCCGCCTGACTGCGCCGGAAATCGCCCAGATCGCCGGGCGTGCCGGGCGGCATATGAACGATGGCAGTTTCGGCACCCTGGCAGAGATCGGCGCGCTGGACCCGGAGCTGGTGGAGGCGGTGGAGACCCATCGCTTCGATCCGCTGGTGGCGCTGTCCTGGCGCAACTCCGACCTCGATTTCCGCAGTGTCGAGGCGCTGCTGCGCAGCCTCGACCGTCCGCCGCCCGCGCCGATCCTGAAGCGCAAGCGGGAGGCGGAGGATCATCTGCTGTTGCAGGCCCTGGCCCGCGATGCCGACCTGCGGGAGACGGCAAAAACCCGCCCGCTGGTGCGGCTTTTGTGGGACGTGTGCCAAATTCCCGATTTCCGCAAGGATATGATGGACAGTCATGCCCGGCTGGTCCGGCAGATCTACGGTCATCTGGCACGCCCCGGCGGGCGGCTGCCGACCGATTGGGTCGCGCAGCAGATCGATCGGATCGATTCCACCCTGGGCGATATCGACCAGCTGTCCCAGCGGATCGCGGCGGTTCGCACCTGGACCTATATCTCCCACCGGCCCGAATGGCTGCCGCGCGCGCAAGAATGGCAGGAGCGGGCGCGGGCGGTGGAGGATCGCTTGTCCGATGCACTGCATGAAAAGCTGACCCAGCGCTTTGTCGACCGGCGCGGGGCGATGCTGAAACGCAAGCTGGATGAACGCGCGCCGATGCTGGCCGGGGTGCGGCGCGATGGGGCGGTGCTGGTGGAGGGGCATCCGGTCGGCCGTCTGGACGGGTTCCTGTTCACGCCCGATAGTACGGGAGAGGAGGCGCGCGCCCTGGCCACAGTGGCGCGCCGGTCGCTGGGCGATGAAATCCGCCGCCGGGTCGCCGATTGTTGCGCCGATCCCGACCATGCGTTCAGCCTAGCCCCCGATGGCCGGATCGTCTGGCGCGATGCCCCGGTGGCGCGCCTGATCGCCGGGCCGCACCGGCTGGCGCCGGGGCTGGCCCTGATTGCCTCCGACCTGTTGGAGGGGGAGCCGCGCGAGCGCCTGCGCGACCGGCTGCACCGCTGGGTGACCGCCCATCTGCGTACCATCCTGGCCCCGCTGTTCGCCCTGCGCGATGCGCCATTGGGCGGCCTGGCACGCGGGCTGGCCTATCAACTTTATGAAGCGGGGGGCGTTCTGCCCCGGTCGGCCGCAGCCGCCGTGCTGGCGGATCTCGACGGACCGGCCCGCAAGGCGCTGGGGCGGCTGGGCATTGCGCTGGGCACCGAAACCCTGTTCCTGCCCGGGCTACTGAAACCGAAGGCGGCGGGGCTGCTGGGCATGCTGCACAGCATTCATCAAGCCAAAAACCATCCTGCCGCCGCCGTTCCTGGCGGCGTCAATCAGCGGCGCGATCCGGCGCTGGACGATGCGCAGTATCTGGCCATGGGGTTCCTGGCGCTGGGGCCGCGCGTGGTCCGGCTCGATGTCGCGGAACGTCTGGCCCAGGCCCTGCGCCACGCCACCAAGGATGGCCGTCTGGTCGCCGATGACCGGGTGCGGGCGCTGCTGGGCTGCAAGCCGGGGGACGTGGCGGGGATGCTGACCGCCCTTGGCTATCGCGCCCGGCCGGTTCCGGCAGAGGCGCTGGAGGGGGCATCCGGGGCGGCGGGGGTAATCTTCACACCCGCCCGGCGGGCACCCGGGGCCGCGCGCAAATCGGCGAAGGCGACGGCACCCAGCCGGCCGACTCCGCCCGCCGCATCCCCTTTCGCAGCCTTGGCACAGTGGCAACAGCGGGAGAAAGCGATCGCCCCATGACCGACCTCCACACCCCGGATACCGCAGGCTATACCGCCCAGCAGCCCGACCGTTTCGTCGCAGCCGGAATGCGGCTGGATAAGTTCCTGTGGGCGACGCGCTTTTTCAAAAGCCGCAGCATGGCTTCGGACCTGTGCCGGGACGGGCGGCTCAGGCTCAATCGCCGGGTGGTGGACAAGGCCCATGCGACGGTGCGGATCGGCGATGTCTTGACCTTCCCGCAGGGCAACACGATCCGCGTGATCCGCGTCGTCGAACTGCCGGACCGGCGCGGCCCGGCCCCGGAAGCCCGCCGGATGTATGAGGATCTGACGGCCCCCGCCCTGTCGTCCTGACGATAGCCGATCAGCCCCGATCAGCCGAGCGCGGCGTTGAATTCGTCCAGAAGGCTGGCGATGCGGGCCGGATCGGACTGATCCATGATGGTTTGCGCCCGGCGGCTGGCCGCCATCAGGTCCAGCGCCCGCACCCGTTCCTTGACCCGGGGCAGCTTGGTCGCCGCCATCGATAGCTCCCGCACGCCCAGGCCCAGCAGCAGGGCGGTAAAGCGTGGATCGCCAGCAATTTCCCCGCAGATGCTGACCGGGACGCGGTAGCGCAGCCCGGCTTCGACCGTAAACTGGATCAACCGCAGCACCGCCGGATGCATTGGGTTGTACAGCGGCGCTACCCGTTCATCGCCCCGGTCGATCGCCAGGGTGTACATGGTCAGATCATTGGTGCCGATAGCGAAGAAATCCGACACCGATGCCAGTGCATCGGCGGCCAGCGCGGCCCCCGGCACTTCGATCATCACGCCAACCGGCGGCGGCTCTTTCGGCAGGGCGACGCCCTTGCGCTTCAATCGCTTGTAAACGCGGTCGGCCACCTCCCGCGCGGCCAGCACTTCCCCCGCTGTTGCAATCATCGGCAGCAGGATGCGCACCGGGCCGAAGGCGGCCGCGCGCAGGATTGCCGCCATCTGCGCCTCGAACAGCTTGGGATGGGCCAGCGACAGGCGGATGCCCCGCACCCCCAACGCCGGATTGCCAGCATCGCCCGGCGGTTCGCCAATCTGGTCGCGCAGCGCCGGGGCCAGCTTGTCGCCGCCGACATCCAGCGTGCGGATCGTGACCGGACGCCCGCCCATGCCCTTGACCACATCGGTCAACAGGGCGGCCTGTTCATCCTCGCTGGGGGCGCTGTCGCGGTTCATGAACATGAATTCGGTGCGCAGCAGGCCGATCCCGGCCGCGCCGTTGCTGCAGGCCGGATCGACATCGCGCGGCAGTTCCAGATTGGCCAGCAGGCGGATATCGGTGCCATCGCGGGTGACAGACGGCAGGGCCGTGATCTGTGCCAGGCGGCGGGCTTCGGTTTCCAGCCGGGCTAGCCGTTCCCGGTACGTGGCGATCGTGTCAGCCGTCGGATGGACGATCACCTGCCCGGCCTCGCCATCGACGATCACGGTTGCCCCGGCGGGGATCGCCTCCACCAGTCCCGAAACCCCCAGGACCGCCGGAATACCCAGCGACCGGGCCATGATGGCGGTATGGCTTTCCGCCCCGCCCAGCACCGTGGCGAAACCGGCGACGCGCGCCGGGTCCAGCAGGGCGGTATCGGCGGGCGACAGATCCTCCGCCAGGATCACGCTGCCGACCGGCACATGCTGCAATGCCTGATAGGGCGATTGCAGCAGCGCGCGGATCAGCCGTTCACCCACTTCGCGCACATCATCGCCGCGCGCCGCCAGATAGCTGTCGCCCATGCGGGAAAAGCCTTCGACGATTTCGGCGATGGAGGCGCGCACCGCAGCCTCCGCATTCAGGTGCAGTTCGCGGATCAGCCGTTCCACCCCGCGCACCAGGCGGGAGCCTTGCAGCATCTGCAAGCGGGCATCCAGCAGATAGCCCAATTCCTCTGCTGCGGCTTCGGGCAGCGCCTTGGCCTTGGTCTTCAGCTTACGGATCTGTTTGACGGCAAAGGCCTGGGCCATGTGAAACCGCGCGATTTCCGCCGCCACATCCTCTGGCTGAAGGACATATTCGGGTGTCGGCAGGCCATCGTCATCGGCCACCCAGCTGGCGCCGATGGCAATGCCGGGGGAAACGCCCAGCCCGTGAAACCGTCGTTCGGTGCCTGCGGGTTCCGGCTTGCCGCTCTCCTCATTCCTCATGGAATTTCTCGGCGACCAACTGCGCCAAGGCATCGAGGGCAGAGCGGGCTTCGGTTCCCGAGGCGCGGATATCCAGCTGCGTGCCCGGCGATGCGCCCAGCATCATCAGGCCCATGATCGACCGGCCGGACACATGTTCGCCGGCACCCGCCTCATCGCTGTCATCCAGGCGGGCGACGATCACCTCCGCATCGAACATTTCGGCTGTCTTGACGAATTTTGCCGCTGCGCGGGCGTGTAGGCCGCGCTTGTTGGTGATAGTCACCGTTACGGCATGTTCGTATTGGGCCACATCCATGCTCACGCCTCCCCCGCCAGCAGCTTCGAGGCAACGGCGATATATTTGCGCCCGGCTTCCTGCGCCCGGCTGACGGCCGCTGCCAGCGGCTCGGTTTCCCGCAGCGAGGCGAGCTTGATCAGCATCGGCAGATTGACCCCGGCGATCACCTCCACCTTGGCCTTGTCCATGATCGAAATCGCCAGGTTGGACGGGGTGCCGCCGAACATGTCGGTCAGAACCACCACGCCGTCGCCTTCATCCACCTGGGCCACCTTGTCCAGAATATCCTGCCGCCGCTTTTCCATATCGTCTTCGGGGCCGATGCAGACCGACAGGCAGTTGCGCTGCGGGCCGGTAACATGCTCCAGCGCCGCAATGAATTCGGCAGCCAGTCGGCCATGGGTAACCAGAACCATACCAATCATCGTGTGACCCCTGTTGCGGTGCAGCCCGGAGTGGGGCAAGCCACCTGTTCGGCGCTTGGACTATAGCCAATTCCTGCGGGAATGGCAGTGGTGCAAATGCGTTTTCACCCCCGTCTTTCCCCCGACTCTGCCCCTGTCGGTTGTGCAGCCGGGGCTGCCTCTGTCGTGCCCGGCGCAATGCTGAGGCGTTGGCTGCGGTCGGCCTCCCGATGGCGCAGGGTGGGGGTGTAGCCCTTGCCCCGCATCCAGGCGCCCAGCCGTTCGACCAGATAGACCGACCGGTGTTTGCCGCCCGTGCATCCGAAGGCGATGGTCAGATAGCTTTTGCCTTCCGCCTCATAACGGGGCAGCAGGCGGGCCAGCAGGGCGGTGACATGGTCGAAAAAGCCCTGAAAATCCGGGTCGGCCGCAACATAGGCCCCAACCGCCGGGGTGCGGCCGTCGAAGGGGCGCAACGTCAGATCGTAATAGGGGTTGCGCAGAAAGCGGACATCGAACACCAGATCGGCCTCGCGCGGCAGGCCATAGCGGTAGGAAAAGGACACCAGGTTGATTTGCAGCCCAGCGGTTTCCCCCGCCCCGGCCAGCGCCTGGACCATCTGCTTCAGGTCCGCCAGGGTCAGGACCGAGGTATCGATCACCGTATCGGCCCGGTCGCGCAATCCGGCAATCAGGCGGCGTTCCACCGCAATGCCGTCGCCGATCGGCCGGTCCGCCGCCAGCGGGTGCCGCCGCCGGGTTTCGGTGAAACGCCGCACCAGTACTTCGTCATCGCAGTCGAGGAACAGCAGATGGACCGGCCGGGCCAGTTCGGCCTTCAGTTCCTGGACCAGCGCCAGCAGCGCCCCGGCATCGAATCCCTGCGAGCGGACATCGATACCCACCGCAACCGGCTGATCGGGCGCCTGTGTCGGGTTCTGCGCCTGGATCACGGCTTTCAGGAAGGCGAGGGGCAGATTGTCCAGCGAGCCATAGCCGATATCTTCCAGCGCGCGCAGGGCGGAGGATCGCCCGGCCCCCGACATGCCGGTGACCACGATCAGGGGCCGCCCGCCACTGTCCCTTGGCCCGCCAGCGTCTGTTCGCCCTGGCTGTGTCACGTCGTCTCTCCCCGCCCCAGATCTGCCCAGGTGGCCTCAACCCCCGGATGCGACAGAATAATCCCGCACAGCACCTGAACCGCAAGCCGAACCTGTATCGGCGCACTGGCCGCCAGCGGGTAGAGTGCGGTGCGCGGGATCGCGCGCCCGGCCAGATCGGCCCGCAAACCGCGTTCCGGCAGGCGCGGCACGGCATCGGGCGGCACCAGATCGACCACCAGCGCAATCGGTACGGGGGCGGGTGCGAGGGAGGGGAGGGCGAGGGCAATCAGCCCCAGCCCGCGCACTTCCAGCATGCCGCGCAGGCTGGCGGGCGGCGCGGCCAGCACGCGGCCAGCGGCATCGATGCTGACCCGCACCTGATCGTCGGCTACCAGCCGCGCGCCCCCCGCAATCATGCGCAGGGCCAGATCGGATTTGCCGCTGCCGGACGGCCCGCGCAGCAGCACGCCGCACCAATCCGCCCCCGCCGTTTCCAGGGCGATCACCGTACCGTGGACCAGCAGCCCGCGTGTCATCGGCTGTCCCCGCTTACGACCCAGACCGGGGTTTGGGGACGGATTTGGCGGCAGGCTTGGCGCCCGGTTTCTGACTGGGCGCCAGCGGAAGCTGCACGAAGAAGCGCGCGCCGATCACCCGCCCATCCGGCCCCAGCCGGTTTTCCGCCCGGATGGTGCCGCCATGGGCCTCCACAATCTGCTGGGAAATCGACAGGCCCAGGCCGGAATGGGTGCCGAACTTTTCCGACTTCGGCCGTTCGGAATAGAAGCGCTGGAAAATCGCGGCTTCCTTGCCGGGCGGGATGCCGGGGCCGTCATCCTCAACCGTCACCCGGGCGATGCCGCCGTCCCGATGCGGATCCCGCGTCAGGGCCAGGCGCACCACGCCGCCGTCCGGGCTGAAGGACAGGGCATTGGCCAGCAGGTTGCGGAACACCTGGACCAGCCGGTCCTCCACCCCCAGCACCAGCACCGGCGATCCGGCGGGCACCGGGTCCAGCATCACCGTCGGCCCGCTTTCCTCTGCCCCGTGGCGATAGAGTTCGGTCAGGGCACCCAGCATCTTGCCCATGTCCAGCGGCACCAGCTCGGCGCGCGCCAGTTCCGCCCCCAGGCGCGAGGCGCGGGAAATATCGGTGATCAGCCGGTCCATGCGGCGGCAATCGTCCAGCACGATCTGGGTCAGCCGGGCGCGCTTTTCCGGGTCTTCGACCCGCGCTGCCGTCTCTACTGCGCTGCGCAGGGAGGTCAGCGGGTTTTTCAGCTCATGCGCCACATCGGCGGCAAACCGCTCGGTCCCTTCCAGACGGCGATAGAGTTCCGCCGTCATCGCGCCCAGCGCCGCCGACAGATCGCCTATTTCATCGCGCCGGTTGGAAAAATCGGGAATGCCGGATTTCGATTTGCCGCGCCGCACCCGGTCAGCCGCCAGCGCCAGCCGCCGGATCGGGCGGGCGATGGTGCCGGCAAGATAGATCGACATCAGAATGGTCAGGGTCAGAATCCCGAAGCCCAGCATTAGGATATCCAGACGGATGCTGCGCAGCGCCTCGTCGATTTCGGTCGATGGGCGCGACAGCAGCAGCACGCCGATAATCTGGCGATAGCGCTGCACCGGCATGGCGACGGTGAACACCAGATGGCCGTCGCGCGCCAGATAGGCGGCGGCCGCCACATCGCCCGACAGGGCCAGCGCCCCTTCCGGGTAGTTCGACAGATCGGCCAGCGGTTGCGGTTCGTAGGGCGGGAAGTTATCGCGCCGGGGCAGGGCGTTGAACACCCAGTCATAGGCCCGTTCCGCTAGGGCGCGCAGCCCGTCCGGTTCCTGGGTCAGCGGCAGCACGGTGATGGTGCCGCCCGCGCGCAGGGCCAGTTGCGAATCGATCAGCGCCTGTCCCTGCCCGTCGAACAGTTGAACGCGGCTGCGGGTTTGCAGGGCAAAGCGGCGCACCATCGGGCGGGCCTGATCCGGGGCCAGGCGCGGGCTGTCGAAATCGTCGATCAGCGTTGCCCCTTCGCCAAGGGCAGAGGCCATCAGGCCCGCCTGCATGCGCAGCGCTTCGATTTCCGCCCGCACCAGCGATTGCTGATAGCGGTCAAGATACAGGAGGCCGACCGCCAGCATCAGCGGGGCCAGCGCATTTACGGCGAGAATCCGCCAGGTGAGGGTGGAGAAGCGTCGCCGCCTGCCGCCCTCGCGCTGGTCCTGCGCCGGAAAGTGATGGGGTTCGGTGCCGGTCACAGCGCCCGCGCCGGGATCAACCGGCGTTGAAGCGGTATCCGACGCCATACAGGGTTTCGATTGCAGAAAAATCGGCGTCCACCGCTTTGAACTTTTTACGCAGGCGCTTGATATGGCTGTCGATCGTGCGGTCATCGACAAAGCCGCTTTCGCCATAGGCGGCATCCAGCAGTTGATCGCGGCTTTTCACATGGCCGGGGCGTATGGCCAGGGCCTTGAGGATTTCGAACTCGGTCACGGTCAGGTCGATCGGCTCCCCCTTCCAGACCGACAGGTGCCGCTGTTCGTCCAGCGCCAGATGGCCGCGCACCATCATTGCCGCCGCAGTGCCAATGCTCGCTTCCTCGCGCCGGCGCAGCACCGCCCGCACCCGCGCGGTCAGCAGGGATTGGCTGAACGGCTTGCGGATATAATCATCGGCCCCCAGCTCCAGCCCTTGCAATTCATCCTCCTCCTCGTCCTTGGAGGTGAGGAAGATCACCGGGGTCTTGGCCGTCTTGCGCAGCCGGGCCAGCACTTCCAGCCCGTTCAGGCGCGGCATCTTGATATCCAGAATGATCAGATCGACCGGCTTGGCCAGCACCCCGGCCAGCCCCGATTCCCCATCCGAATAGGTGCGCACGTCATAGCCTTCGGCTTCCATCAGCAGGGAAACCGACGCCAGAATATTCTGATCGTCGTCGATCAGGGCGATGGTCGGCTTGGTCAGGGGCGATTTGGTCATCGGTGCAGCAGTCATGTCGGCCTTTCTTGGGGGCGTTTGCCGCATTTTGCGCTCAATCCGCCCGTTTCGTAGTCAAAGATAGCCAATTCCAGGCTTGCGGAACAGCTCTCGCACGCCAAGATGGCAATTCGATGGCCCCGCCGGTCATGGGGTGAGGCGGACCTGCCGGTCCATGGGGCGGGGCGGACCATCCCATGCAGTGGAGCCAGCGCCCGATGTCCATTCCCGCGATTGATACCCGCCAGCCTTCGGTCGGCATTGCGCGCGATTTGCTGGCGCGGGCCGGGAAGGCGGTGCTGGCCACCCAATGGGCCGAGGGGCCGGAGCCGTTCCAGGGTGCGCCTTATGCCTCGCTGGTAGTGGCCGCCGCCGATGTCGATGGCAGCCCCTTGCTGCTGCTGTCCGATCTGTCGCAGCACGCGCGCAACCTGGCTGCCCGCCCAGAGGCATCTCTATTGTACGAGGCCGCCCCGTCCCGCGATCAGCAAGCGGGTTCTGGGGACGACACAGCCGCCGATCCCTTGACCGGGCCGCGCGTGACCCTGATCGGCACGATTGCCGAAATCACCGACGTGGCGGCCCGCGCCGCCGCCCGGGACCGCTATCTGGCGCAGAACCCGGCAGCGGCGCTGTATGCCGATTTCGGCGATTTCCGCTTCTATCGCATGACAGTGCAGCATCTGCACGTCATCGCCGGGTTCGGCCGGGCGGTCTGGGTCGCGCCCGACCGGGTGTTGGATTGACCGGGTGTTGGATTAGCCCCAACCCTTACTGAATATCCTTCAGCACCCGCAGGGTCAGGATGCGGTCGGGGTCGGTGACGCGGCCATTGCCAGCGCTATCGCCCTTCTTGATCCGGTCCACATGCTCCATGCCGGAAATCACCTGACCCCACATGGTATATTGCCGGTCCAGATGCGGGGCGGCGGCAAAGACAATGAAGAACTGGCTGTCGGCGCTGTCCGGGCTGGCTGCGCGCGCCATCGACACCGCCCCGCGCAGATGGCGGCCGGAGTTGAATTCCGCCTTCAGCTTCTGGCCGGACCCGCCCGCGCCGGTGCCGGTCGGATCGCCCGTCTGGGCCATGAACCCGTCGATCACCCGGTGGAAGACCACGCCGTCATAGAATTTGGCGCGCACCAGTTCCTTGATCCGGGCGACATGGTTGGGGGCCAGATCCGGGCGCATTTCGATGCGCACTTCCCCGGTTTTCAGGGTCATGACCAGGATATTGTCCGGGTTCGGCTGGGTCTGGGCCACCGGGGCGGTGGCCGGCGCCAGAACCAGGGCAAGGCCGGCCATCATCAGGGTGGCGGCAAGGCGCTTGATGCTGCTGAACATGTGAGGGTTCCCCTTCGCGCTTGGGAGATTACAGGTCTGCCGCGACGCGCAAGGTCACGATCTTGTCCGGGTCTTCCACCGAACCGCTCATCCCCTTGCCCTTCTTGATCCCGTCGATCAGCTCCATGCCATCGACCACCTTGCCCCAGACGGTATATTGCCGGTCCAGGTGCGGGGCGGCGTCGAAGCAGATGAAGAACTGGCTGTCGGCGCTGTTCGGATCCATGGTCCGCGCCATGGAGCAGACGCCGCGCACATGCTTGGTGTCGTTGAATTCGGCCTTCAGCTTCTTGCCCGACCCGCCGGACCCGGTGCCGGTCGGATCGCCCGTCTGGGCCATGAACCCGTCGATCACCCGGTGGAACACAATGCCGTCATAGAATTTCTCGCGCGCCAGTTCCTTGATCCGGGCGACATGGTTCGGCGCCTTGTCGGGGAACAGTTCGATGGTGACCTTGCCGGTCTCCAGTTCCAGGATCAGGGTGTTTTCCAGGTCTTTGGTCGCGCTCATGGCATCGGTCCTTTTCACAAATACACAGCAGTAGAGGTTGAATTCAGGGACAAAGGCGTCAATGGGCCTCTGCCCAGCTATCGGCGATCCCGGCTTCGGCCACCAGGGGCACCGGGAAGGGGCGGCCCGGCAGATCGGCGGCCCGTTCCATGATCGCCCGCAGGCGGGCCGCCGCATCCTGGGCGGCCGCTTCTGGAATTTCGAACAGCAATTCGTCGTGCACCTGCAACAGCATCCGGCCCGGAATCGCGTCGCCAACCTGGGCAATCTGGATCATCGCCCGCTTGATGATATCGGCCGCGGTGCCTTGCAGCGGCGCATTGATCGCCTGCCGTTCGGCAAAGCCGCGCCGGGCCTGATTCTTGTCCTGAATGCCGGGGATCTGGCATTTGCGGCCATACCAGGTGCGGACAAAGCCCTGGGCGCGCGCTTCTTCCTTGGTGCGGTCCATATAGTCGCGGATGCCGGGGAAGCGATTGAAATAGGCGCGGATATAGTCCTGCGCTTCGCCCTGGGCCACGCCGATCTGCTTCGCCAGACCGAAGGCCGACATGCCATAGATGATGCCGAAATTGATCGCCTTGGCCTGGCGGCGCAATTCCTTGTCCATCCCCTCCATCGGCACGCCGAACACTTGCGAGGCGGTCAGGGCATGAATATCGATCCCGGCGGCGAAGGCGGTTTTCAGTTCGGGAATATCGCCCATGGCCGACAGCAGGCGCAGTTCGATCTGGCTATAGTCGATGGAGACCAGCTTGTGGCCGGGGGCGGCGATAAAGGCGGCGCGGATCTTGCGCCCCTGTTCGTCACGTACGGGGATGTTCTGCAGGTTCGGATCGCTGGACGATAGCCGCCCGGTCGTCGTCACCGCCAGCGAGAAGCTGGTATGCACCCGCTTCGTCTCGGGGTTGATCTGTTCCACCAGCGCATCGGCATAGGTGGATTTCAGCTTGGCGATCTGCCGCCATTCCAGCACCTTGGCGGGCAGCGCGTGCCCCTGTTCGGCCAGCGGCTCCAGCACGTCCGACGCGGTGGAATATTCGCCGGTCTTGCCCTTTTTGCCGGTCGGCGTCAGCCCCAGCTTTTCAAACAGGATCTGCGCCAGTTGTTTGGGGGAGCCGACATTGAACTCCACCCCCGCCAGGCCGTGGATTTCCCGCTCCAGCGCGTGCATACGCACGGCGAACTCCTGCGACAGGTGGCGCAGCCGGATCGGATCGACCGTGATCCCTGCCTGTTCCATCCGGGCGATCACCGGGATCAGCGGGCGCTCGATCGTCTCATAGACCGTCGCCAGACCTTCCGCCGCCAAGCGCGGCTTCAGCAGGCGGTGCAGGCGCAGGGTGATGTCTGCATCCTCTGCCGCATAGTCCAGCGCCTTGTCCAGCGCGACCCGGGCGAAGCCGATATGGGTTTTGCCGCTGCCCGCCACGTCCTTGTAGGCGATGGTCTTATAGCTGAGCAGAAGCTCCGCCAGCTCGTCCATGCCGTGGCCATGCAGCCCGCCATCCAGCACATAGGACAGCAGCATGGTATCATCGAACGGGGCCACGGTGACGCCGTGGCGCGCCAGCACGCTCAGATCGTATTTGATGTTATGGCCGATTTTCAGCACTGCCGGATCGGCCAGCAGCGGTGCCAGCCGCTCTAGCGCCTGGGCCAGCGGAATCTGCGGCGGCGGCGGGGCGCCGAAATCCAGCGTGGTGGTGCCGCCGACCGTGCCGGGATCGACATGGCCGACCGGGATATAGCAGGCTTCCCCCGGTGCGACCGCCAGCGAGATCCCGACCAGATCGGCGGAGACTGCCGACAGGCTGCTGGTTTCGGTATCGACGGCGATGGTGCCAACCTCCCGCGCGCGGGCGATCCAGTGATCCAGCCGCGCCAGATCCTGTACCAGTTCATAGCGCTTCGTGACCGCCTCCCCCTCCACCACGGGCTTTTCGGCCGCAGAGGTGAGTGGGGAGGTTGCCTTGGTGGCCGCAGACTGGGCTTGACTGGGCGTGGCAGCCCCCTGCCCGGTCAATCCAAGCCGGGCAATGACCGAACGGAACCCCTGTACCGACAGGAATTCGGTCACCGTATCGGCATCGGGATGGCGCTTGGCCAGATCGGTCAGCGGCACCGGCAGCGGCACGTCGGCGCGCAATTCCACCAGGCGGCGGGAAATCCGCGCCAGCTCGGCATGTTCGGTCAGGGTTTCGCGGCGCTTCGGCTGCTTGATCTCATGCAGGTTCTGCAACAGCACGTCCACCGTGCCATAGTGATTGATGAGCTCTGCCGCCGTTTTCGGGCCGATGCCGCGCACGCCGGGCACATTGTCCACGCTGTCGCCGCACAGCGCCTGCACTTCCACCACTTTTTCAGGGGCGACGCCGAACTTGTCCATCACCTCCGCCGGGCCGACCGGGGTCCAGCGGATCGGGTCCATCATCGTCACGCCGGGGCGGATCAGCTGCATCAGGTCCTTGTCGGAACTGACGATCACTACCTCGCCCCCTTCATCGGCTTCGGCCTTGGCATAGGAGGCGATCAGGTCATCCGCCTCGAACCCTTCCAGCTCGATCGAAGGCACGTTGAAGGCGCGCGTCGCCTCGCGGATCAGGGCGAATTGCGGCACCAGTTCGGGCGGCGCGTCGGGCCGGTGGGCCTTGTATTCGGGGTAGATTTCGTTGCGGAAGCTAATTCGGCTTTTGTCGAAGATCACCGCCATCCGGTCGGCCCCGACATCCTGCAACAGCTTCACCAGCATGTTGGTGAAGCCCAGAACCGCGTTTACCGGCGTGCCGTCCGGCCGGGTCAGCATCGGCAGCGCATGGAATGCGCGGAAGATATAGCCCGATCCGTCGATCAGATAGAGCTTGTGCGCGGAAGCCATGCGATGCCGCCGATCCTGCCTGGGTGTGCGATCAATGATGGTGCGGCTTGGTGCCGGGTTTCAGCACATAGCGCCGCCCGCAATAGGGGCAATCGACCATGCCGCCCGCTTCGATGTTCAGATAGACGCGCGGATGGCCCAGCGCCCCGCCGCCGCCATCGCAGGCGACCACGACATCCTCGACCTGGATGGTTTCGGTGGGTTCCGGTGCGGTGCTGGCAGTCATTGCTATCCCTATTCGATGGGTCGAAAAAACAGGCGGGCATCATATCGGATGCCAGCCAGAGTGCAATCCATGGATGGGGGAGAGGGGGCTGTTGATGGGGTCCTGTTGACGGGGTTCTGTTGACGGGGCGGCTGGCCGCGTTACTGTGCAGCGTGTCTTTTCGATTACGAAAGCCTGTGCGCCATGATGTCCCCCACACTGTCCCCAACCCTGTCTGCCATGCCCGCCATTCACCTGCGCGATGTTGAAAAAACCTATCGCCCGCGCGGCAAGGCCCCGGCCAAGCACGCGCTGAAGGGGCTGACGCTGGATGTACCCCAGGGCAGCATTTTCGGTCTGTTGGGGCCGAACGGCGCGGGCAAATCAACATTGATCAACATCATGGCCGGGCTGGTCATAAAGTCTTCTGGCACTGTGAATATCTGGGGCACCGATATTGATGCGGACCCGCGCCTGGCCCGCGCGTCAATCGGCGTGGTGCCGCAGGAACTCAATATCGATCCGTTCTTCACCCCGCGCGCCCTGCTGGACCTGCAGGCCGGCCTGTACGGAGTGCCCCAGGCGGAACGGCGCACGGACGAATTGCTGGCAGCCATGGGCCTGGCCGATAAGGCCGAAGCCTATGCCCGCACCCTGTCGGGCGGGATGCGGCGGCGGCTGATGGTGGCGAAGGCGATGGTGCATGCCCCGCCGATTCTGGTGCTGGACGAGCCGACCGCCGGGGTGGATGTGGAATTGCGCCAGCAGCTCTGGGCCTATGTGCGCGAATTGAACCGCGCCGGCACAACCGTGGTGCTGACCACGCACTATCTTGAGGAAGCGGAGGAACTGTGCGACCGCATCGCCATCATCAATCACGGCACGCTGGTCGCCCATGACACGACGGAGGCGCTGCTGTCGCGCCTGGACGGCAAGGAACTGCATGTCACGCTGGCCAACCCGATTGCCGCCTGCCCGGACAGTCTGCTGGCGTGCGGCGGCGTGCTGACCGCGCCCAACCGGCTGGTATTCCGCTATCGCCGCAGCGAATCGCCGGTTGACCGGATTCTAGCCGCGATGGGCGAGTGCCGCCTGTCGATTGCCGATCTGTCGACGGTCGAGGCCGATCTGGAGGATATTTTCCTGCAACTGACCAGCGCGGCTGCGCCACTGCCCGCTCCGGGCACGGCAGCCTGATCTGCCGTTGCGATGCGGCGGCTGGCGGTTCTGATGCTGGGTCTGCTTCTCCAGGCGTGCGCTGCGCCGCAGCCGGTTGCGATCGGCCCTGCGGTGCGGGCGGCGAGCCTGAATCTGCCATTATCCCCATCCCCGGACGATAATGGCGCGCGGGAGGGCGAGGGGCTGTTGGGCTATATCGCCATGGCCGATGGCATCGATCTGCCCCTGCGCGCGACCCTGCCGGATGGCCCGCCGCGCGCGGTGCTGATCGCCCTGCACGGGTTCAACGACTATAGCCGCTTCATCGACGATGCCGCCCGCCACTGGCGCGGCCTGGGCATTGCCACCTATGCCTATGACCAGCGCGGGTTCGGCCGGGCGGACCCGGTGGGCCGCTGGACTGGCCACGGGCAGATGATCGACGATCTGGCCGTGTTGGCCCGGCTGGTCGCTGGCCGCCACCCCGATGCGCCGGTCTATGTCCTGGGTGAAAGCATGGGCGGGGCCATTGCCCTGCTGGCCGAACATGGCGGCCATCTGCCGGGGGTGCGCGGGGTTATCCTGTCGGCCCCGGCGGTTTGGGGGCGGGCGACCATGGGGCTGATGCCGCGGGTCGCGCTGGCCCTGTCATCCCGTCTGGTGCCGGGCTGGCGGGTCAGCGGCGAAGGGTTGCGGATTCAGCCCTCCGACAATATCGAAATGCTGCGCGCCCTGGGCCGCGACCCGCTGGTGATTAAGCGCACCCGGATCGACACGATTTTCGGCCTGACCGATTTGATGGACGCCGCCCTGGCAGAGGGCGGGCAGGGCCGCCTGCCGACCCTGTCTCTCTATGGCGCGCGGGACGAGA
>CAYRWZ010000028.1:0-29346 GCA_964428065.1 uncultured Comamonadaceae bacterium
GGGTGGCGACGATGTTCCAGCGGTCCATCTGGCCCTGGTTGATCTGCTGGGTGCCATGGTACAGGCCGGTGGTATCGCCCAGGCCGATGGTATTGGCGGTGGCGAACAGGCGGAAAAACTTATTCGGGCGGATGACGCGGTTCTGGTCCAGCAGGGTCAGCTTGCCTTCCACTTCCAGCACGCGCTGGATCACGAACATGACATCCGGGCGGCCGGCATCATATTCGTCGAACACGAGGGCGACCGGATTTTGCAGCGCCCAGGGCAGAATCCCTTCCTTGAACGCAGTCACCTGCTTGCCGTCTTCCAGCACGATGGCATCTTTGCCGATCAGGTCGATACGACTGATATGGCTGTCCAGGTTGACGCGGATGCACGGCCAGTTCAGGCGCGCGGCCACCTGTTCGATATGGGTCGATTTGCCCGTGCCGTGGAAGCCCTGCACCATCACCCGGCGATTGAAGGCAAAGCCGGCCAGGATCGCCATGGTGGTTTCCGGATCGAAGCGATAGCTGGGATCGAGGTCGGGCACATAGTCGCTGCGGACCGAAAAGGCCGGAACCTGCAAATCGCTGTCGATGCCGAAGGTCTCGCGGACCGAAACGATGATATCCGGTTCGCTTAAGGAATGGGCGGGGTTGGCGGTCGGTACGGTCTGTCCGGTCATTCTATCGGTCCGTTCTTCGGTCTGCATCGGCGGCGGGCAAGGGTGCCGCGCCATCCCGATAAGGATCAGGCGACGATCATGGTGCGCCGCAAAGCGGGGTGTCCAGCGCTTTTAAGGAACCATGACAATTTCAATCGTTGGGGGCTACCCCTGCACGGCGGCCTTCAGGGTCGCATAGGCCTCGTTGATTTCCTTCAACTTCTCCTCGGCCTGCTTGTCGCCGCCATGCCGATCCGGGTGGTGGCGCTTGACCAGCGATTTATACCGCGCCTTGACCGCGTCAATCGAGGTTGGCGGGGTCAGGCCGAACAGGGCGAAGGCCTTTGCCTCCTCCCGGCTCATCGCGCCGCGCGGCGGCGGGGGCATCTCTGGCCCATCCTCGCCGAAAAAGCCGAACGGGTCGCGGAAGCGCGGCTCGCCGGCCCGCCGCGTCGCTGAATCCCGCCCGCCAGTGGCGGCCGAATCGTCCTTGCCGCCGGCACCCTGCCCCAGCCGCCAGGTCGGCCTGCGCCAAATTGTATCGAAGCGAATTTCCTGCTCGATTTCTTCCGGCGTCATGCCTTTATAATAGTCCCATTGGGCATTGTACGCGCGCACATGGTTCAAGCAGAACCAATAATACTCGCTTAAACTGTGACGTGACTTGGGCGCGCGATAATCTCCAGCCTCCGGGCACCCGGGCGAATCGCACCGGCGCGTTCCGGCGGCCGACGCTGCTTCGGCAAAAAGGCTGTGCGTCGTGTAGGGCGTACGATAAGACCGGGCGCGTGTCATACTGTAAGTATGGAAAACTGCCTGCGTCAAAACAAGCGGGTCGACAGAAGCCCAGCCCTGCACCGAAAGGCCCCCTGTGAACTGGTACGCAACACATTATATAATATCTCGCTAAACTTTACCTCTGGACGGTCTCTCATGTCGGTTGCCACCGCCATCCACGCCAAACTCACCGCCGCTTTTGCCCCGGTACGCCTGACTGTGACCGACGATAGCCATCATCACGCCGGGCATGCGGGCGCACGCCCGGCGTGATGATAGCCATTTTTCCGTCCACATGGTCAGCGACCGTTTTTCCAGCCTCAACCGGGTCGCCCGTCAGCGCCTGGTTTACGAGGCGCTGCGGGAGGAACTGGCCGGGCCGGTCCACGCCCTGGCCCTGTCTCTGGCAAGCCCTGCAGAACGCCCGACCGAAAGCCCGGCCGAAAGTATCGCCGGATAGCGGCTACCACCTAAAGTAGTATTTATTGGTTCCGGCACTTTTTAGTTGCTTAAAAGAACAGGTCCGGTACCATCATATGCAGTTACGCGGCGAGGATCGCTGGAGTGAATGCAATGCTGACATCAGGGACGGAAAGCCCGCGGCGATCAACGCTGCGGAGTCGAAACGTATCGGTCCAGGACCACCGCACCAGCATGCGGCTGGAACCGGAAATGTGGGATGCCTTGGCGGCGATCGCCAAGGAATGTGGCCTTTCGATCAACGCCCTGGTGTCGCGGATCGAGGCGGCGCGGAAGCAATCCTCGCTGACATCGGCGGTCCGCGTGTTCACGCTCAGTTACTATCGCTACAAGGCCGAGATTGCCGCCATGGGCGGCGAGGCACCGCGCGACGCCCTGCTGCAGCGGCTGCTGGGCTAAACGGCATCGTTCAGCCGGCACCCGTCAGGCAGCGCCATCCGTGCCGGTATAGTGCTCCGGCCAATGCTCGCGCACCACGGGGCCATCGGCCCGAAGCGCGTGGCAGGTATCCAGAATCGCCGGGCGCTTGGGCGCCTGGGAAGCCGCTCCAATGGCGGGCTTGGCGGCAACCGGTTTGTCCAGGCGGGCGATGCGCCGTTCCCGCATGGGGGCGATGGTCTGAAACGCCACGGTTCCAATCGGCCCCAGCAGTTCGACCAGATGGGTACAGCCCTCCACCCCGCCGACGCGCTCGCGGATCGCCTTTTTCCAGCCAGGTCCGATTCTGACCCCGATCAGGCGCTGGAAATTGCCCGTGATGGCCGGGCAGATCCGGAACGGGCTGGCATCGGTTGCGGCGATGATATCCTGGATCACAAAATCGTCGTCGATGGTTACCCGCAGCCACATCTCGTGCACCGGGTCGCCCGGCTCCATCCGCCCCCGCCAGGCATTGTCGAAAGCGTATGTCTTGGTATCGACCAGATGGCCTTCGATATCCCACAGGCCGTCCTCGCGCTCATAACCGTGCAGGTCTATGGCGCGGCGATGGATGGCCTTGCGGGCGGCAGCAGCGGGTAAGGGCATGACGGGCACCGGACTGGAATAAGGACTTGAGGGCCCAACCATGCGCCGACACGTCCGGTTTCGGCAACCCCGACACGCCGCAACCCTGCCATCAGTCCCAAGACGCACACCCGTCTAGGGATTCGCACGGTTACTGCAGGGCGACGCCGTAGCCGCCGAACATCAGCTCATCCCGCTGGCGCAGATCCTCCTCCAACTCCTCCTGGACTGCGGCGAACAGGTCGCGGATCGACACCATCGCCACCAGCCGCCCATGATCCACCACCGGCAAATGGCGAAAGCCGCGCGCCTTCATCAGCTCCAGCGCCTCGCCCGCCGTGGCGTTGGGCGGCAGGGTGGTCGGGCTGGCGGTCATCACCTGGGCCACCTGCGTGCTGTCGGCATCGAGGCCCACCGCCACCACCCGGTTCAGCACATCGCGTTCCGACAGGATGCCGGTCAGGCGGCCGCCATCAACCACCATCACCGCCCCCACCCGGTGACGGCGCATCAGGACCGCCGCATCGCGCACGCTCATCTGCGGCGGCAGGGTGAAGACTTCGGCTTGGTTGACGATATCGGGTACCAAACGCTGTTTCATGGCCCGCGTTCCTCCCTCAGTCGGGGGGCGGGCCGGCCTCTTGCATCCGTGCATTGCGCGCCCAACCCCAGATTGGGATATGGTGCGACCTGTTGTCGCTTTGGTCAATAGCGCGGCTGTGAGCGAATCCGGGCAGGCGGCACCGCATCAAGCGCGCATCAGGCCCGGATCACATGTGGGTCACACGCGGGCCAGAACATCCCGCACGCGGGCCGGGTCCACCCCATCGCGCACCGCAGCGCTGCCCAGTCCGGTGGACACCACGAAGGTCAAGGCGCCGTCCTTGGTTTTCTTGTCCAGGGCCATATGGGCGATCAGCCGGTCGGGATCGAAGGGACCGCCGGCAATGTCACGCTGCCCGGCCGGCAGGCCAAGCGTCTGCAAATGGGCGGCGACCCGGTCGCCACAGCCGGCGGGGCACAGGCCCAGCTGCTCCGACAGGGCAAAGGCCTGCACCATGCCCGCCGCCACCGCCTCCCCATGCAGCAGGGTGGCACCGAAGCCGGTTTCCGCTTCCAGCGCATGACCGAACGTGTGCCCGAAATTAAGCAGGGCGCGCACGCCGCCTTCCCGTTCATCCTGGGCGACGATGGCGGCCTTGGTGCGGCAGGAATGTTCCACCGCCCGGCGCTGCGCCACCGGATCGCCCGCCAGCAGCGCCGCCGCGCCGCCCGCTTCCAGCCAGTGATAGAAGTCGGCATCGGCGATCAGGGCGTGTTTCACAACCTCGGCATAGCCGGCGCGCAGGTCGCGGGCCGGCAGGGTTTTCAAACAATCGAGGTCGGCCAGCACCAGGCGCGGCTGGTGGAAGCTGCCGACCAGATTCTTGCCTGCCTTGGTGTTGATGCCGGTTTTGCCACCGACCGAACTGTCCACCTGGGCCAGCAGGGTGGTCGGCACCTGGACGAAATCGACCCCGCGCATGACGATGCTGGCGGCGAACCCCACCAGATCGCCCACCACGCCGCCGCCCAGGGCGACCAGCAGGGTGCCGCGATCCACTTTCAGCGCCAGCAGCCGGTCGATCAGGTCGGCCAGCACCGGCCAGCTTTTCGACCCTTCGCCCGGCGGGACGGTCAGACTGTCAAGGGCGATCCCCGCCGCCTGCGCCCCCGCCATGAGGCGCGGCAGATGCAGGGGGGCGACCGTCGCATCGCTGACCACGACCACCCGCCGCCGCTTGCCCAGAACCGGCAGCAGCCAGTCGCCCGCGCGTTCCAGCAGGCCGGAACCGATGACAATGTCATAGCCGCGCTGCCCAAGGTCTACACGCACGATAGTCGGATCGACAGCTGAGGTCATGATGCAGACTTGCCCTGGTTGATGGCCGCAAGATGGGCCTGAATCGTGTCGATCACACGGCCGACCATAGTGTCATGGTCGCTGGCATCGCCATCGACAACCATATCGGCCTCGGCATAAACGGGGTAGCGCACGTCCATCAGGCGTTGCAGCACCTCGCGCGGGTTGCCCTGATTGAGCAAGGGACGATGGCTGCGCTTCGCCGTCCGGCGCACCAGTTCCTCCAGATCGACGCGCAGCCACAGCGACAGCGCATCCCGCTTGATCCGGGCGCGGGTCTCCGGATCCATGAACGCACCGCCGCCGGTGGCCAGAATATGCACCGGTTCGGCCAGCAGGCGGGCGATCACCCGTCTTTCGCCATCGCGGAAGGCCGGTTCGCCATGTTTTTCGAAGATTTCGGCGATGGTCATGCCGGCCGCTGCCTCGATCTCGGCATCGGCATCGCGGAACGGCAGGCCCAGGTGGGCGGCCAAGCGCTTGCCGATGCTGGATTTGCCGCAGCCCATCAGCCCGACCAGAACCAGGGTTTTCGGCAGATGCAGCGCCGTCATCGGCACCCCCGGCCGAAAATCCCCGCAATACGGCCATAAAGCGGCTCTATTCGCCGGTTGGCGGGGCTGACGTTCCGGGCCCGATTGACCGGGCGGGCGGTATCGCTGTTGCGGCGCGGCATGGCTTGGTCCAAACTTGTCCTATTCGGTGTTGTGCCAAACCCGTCGGCGGATTGCCAGCCGATTCAAGAGTGATGGAAAACGTAAGATGCGCTTCGTGTTGTTGGGGGTTGGGATTGTCGCGGTGATCGTGCTGGGTGGCATGGTTGTCCTGGGCACGATGGATGTTCCCCCGCCGACCAAAACCATCGAAAAGGCCATTCCGAATGACCGTTTCAAGCCGTAACCGCGCCCGCCCGTCAACAGCTTATCGTGGGGTACCCTTCACCACAGCAGAGCGCCGGCTGGATCTGGCTGGCCGGCTGGTCCTTGGTGCATTTCTGGGTGCGCTGCTGACCGCAGCGCCGCTGCTGGCGCAGCAAGGGGGCGCCGGGGCGCCGATCGTGATCCGCCCCCCTCAACAGCCGGCTCCGCAGCAGCCGGGCCCGCAACAGCCAGCACCCCCGGCTGCGGGGGAGACGCCGTTGGCACCCCGCCTGCCCAGCAGTCTGTTTCAAGCCAACCCGGCAGGTAATCCATCGGGCGGACAGGGCGTGGAAACCCGCACGCTTGCGCCCATCGGCGCCGATGGGCTGGGCCTCGCGCGGGATGACGAGGAACTGGTCTTCGGCCCGCCCCAGTGGCAAGAGACGCCCTGGACCGTCGCGGTGGATCTGGTACGCGGCCTGCCCGCCCAGACGCCCGCGCCGGTTTTGCGCCAGATTGCCCGGCGGCTGCTGACCACGGCGGCCAATCCGCCAGCCAATTCGGGCGCAGGTGGTGCGCGCGAAGGGGCATTTCTGGATGCGCGGCTGAACCGCTTGGGTGCGATGGGCTTCTGGGCCGAGGCGGCGGAGATTGCAGCCATGACGCCGGCCTCCCGCCGATCCGACGAGGCCCGCCGCCGTCTGGTCGAAGCAGACCTGATCCGCGGCCGGACCGACGAGGGCTGCAAGGCGATCGATACCCAGCGCGACCGGACCGAGGCCTATTGGCTGCGCGCGCGCATTGCCTGTCTGGCGCTGACCGGCAAGCGGGACGAAGCCAATCTGCTGATCCAGGTGCTGCGGGAACAGGGCCAGGACAGCGATGGCCTGTCGCTGATGGCCGAAGCCGTTGGCGGCAATGACGCGGCGATTGCCGGCCTGTCGGGCGATGCCAGTGCCGCATGGGATATCTATGCCGCCCTTCTGGCCCGCGCCCAGGCCAAGCCGCTGCCCGATGCCGCCCTGGCGGCACTGACCCCGCAGGTGGCGGCAATCCTGGCGCTGGGAGAACCAGGCCAGCAGAAACTGCCGCTGGACACGCGGATCGAGGCCGCCTTGACCGCCGCTGCCGGCGGGACGGTGCCGATTTCGGTGGTGGTTGACCTGTTCAACCAGTATCAACCCTTTCCGACCGATCTGGACAGCCCGGCCGCCGCAGCGGGCAAATCGCCGGCCATGGCGCTGGCCCTGCTGCACCGGATCGCCCTGTCGACCCCATCGCCCAAACTGAAGGCAGAGGCTGTGGGCGAAGCCCTGCGACGGGCCGGCGGTGTGGGTTCCGGCACGCCCGATGGGGCGCGGATTGCCAATCCCGGCCGCCTGCGCCTGATGGCAGAGCTGCTGCGCGCCCAGATTTCCGACCTGGCCCCAACGCCGGACGCAGCAGCGATTGCCCCAATTGTCGCCCGCGCGGTTCTGCTGGGCGGGGAGGCGGACCAGATTCAGACCTGGCTGGGCCTTGCCCGCCAATCGCCCGCCAGCCAGTCGCCCGCCCTGCAATCCCCAGCAGGTCAGGCGGCCGGCCAGACGGCGGTGGAGCGGTCGCGGCTGTATCTGCTGGGCCGGGTCGCGCTGGGCGATGACTATGCCGCCCTGGCGGCGGGGGATCTGGCCGATGCGGCGGCGGCGGAACTGGCGGTCGATGCCCGCAGCGGCCCGATCCGCGCCGCCTTCGCCTTTGCCGTGCTGGAAGGGCTGGGCGATGCTATCCCCTCCCCCGCCTGGGCGGCCTTCCTGGGACAGACCATCCCGCCCGCCACCCTGCCCAACCCGACCGGCTGGCTGCAGATGCGGTCCGCCGCCGAAGGGTTCCGCATTGGCGAGGCTGCCGCGCTGGCTTTGATCCAGTCGGGCGGCCGCCCCTTCGTTCCGGCCGATGGCCTGCGTCTGGGCGGGATTCTGACCAGCCTGCGCTTTGCCGGGCTGGAGGCGGAGGCGCGGCGCCTGGCGGTCGATGCCCTGATCCGGGCGGGGTTCTAGGCCCGATGGTTCCCCCCGCCGCCACTCCCGCGCGCGCGTCTGCCTCCAGCGATACCGCGATCCTGGACCGGTTTTTCGAAATGCTGGTGGCAGAGCGCGGCGTCAGCCCCCATACCCGGCTGGCCTATCAGACCGACCTTGCGGGATTGGCCGCCTTTCTGGCCACCCGCAGCCGCACGCTGGCCGATGCGGTCGAGGCCGATCTGACCGCCTTTTTCGCCCATCTGGCCCAGCAGCAGATGGCCCCGCGCACGGCGGCGCGGAAGCGGGCGGCCCTGCGCCAATTCTATCGGTTTCTGTTTGCGGAGGGGGTGCGGCTGGACGATCCGACCGCCGGCCTGGATGCCCCCCGTCAGGGCCGCAGCCTGCCGCGCGTCCTGTCCCAGGCCGAACTGGACCGGCTGACGGCGGCGGCCGGCGCACGGCCCGACCCCGATGGCGCTTATTGGGCGGCGATCATCGAATTGCTGTACGGCTCTGGCCTGCGGGTATCGGAATTGTGCGGCCTGACCCTGGCCGAAGTGGTGCGCGCCCAGGATATGATCACCGTGCGCGGCAAGGGGTCCAAGGACCGGTTGGTCCCGCTCACCCCGCCGGCCCGCGCCGCCCTGATGCGCTATCGCCCGGTGCGGGAGCAGATGTTGAAATCTGCGGGCCTCAGCAGCACCGCCCTGTTCCCCGATATCCGCACCTGGCGCACGGCCCTGCGGCGGCAGGGGCCGCAGGATTCTGCCCTTCGCAAGACCAGATCGGCACAGCGCATCACCGCGCTGCCGGCCATCGACCGCAGCGCCGTCACGATGGAACTGAAAGCGCTGGCCAGCGCCGCCGGGCTTGATCCCAAACGGGTTTCCGCCCATGTGCTGCGCCACAGCTTTGCCACCCATCTGGTTGAGGGAGACGCCGATTTGCGCGCGGTGCAGACCCTGCTGGGCCATGCCGATATCGCCACGACCCAGATTTATACCCATGTGGCGACGCCGCATCTGCAGGCGCTGGTCGCCCAGCATCACCCGCTGGCCCGCCGCCGTTAGAGCCTTGTTCGCCCGCGCGTAGTGCCCCGGCCTGCACTCAAGCATCCACTTTTGCTTTTACCGCCAGGGCCGCCCGCAAGATTGACAAACGCTGGCATGGTCGCCAAGGTGCCGACCGTCCTATTGGAGCCGCTATAAACCCATGCGAACCTTTCTGGATTTCGAAAAGCCGATCGCCGAGCTTGAGGCCAAGATCGAAGAACTGCGCCATCTGGCCGGGTCTGACGGCATGAACATCGCCGACGAGGTCGGCCGCCTGGAAGCCAAGGTCGACAAGCTGATGCGCCAGACCTATGCCAAGCTGGGCGCATGGCAGAAGGTGCAGGTTGCCCGCCATCCGGAGCGCCCGCACGGCCTGGACTATATCCGCGCGCTGATCGAGGATTTCACCGAACTGGCCGGCGACCGCGCCTTTGCCGAGGATTGCGCGATTGTCGGCGGCCTGGGCCGGTTTCGCGGCCAAGGTGTGGTGGTGCTGGCCCACGAGAAGGGCCACGATCTGAACAGCCGCGTGAAGCATAATTTCGGCATGGCGCGGCCCGAAGGTTATCGCAAGGCGATCCGACTGATGGAAATGGCGGAACGGTTCAAGCTGCCGGTTCTGACCTTCGTCGATACCGCCGGGGCCTATCCCGGGGTGGATGCCGAAGCGCGCGGCCAGGCCGAAGCGATCGCCCGGGCAGTGGAAGCCTGCCTGACCGTGAGCGTGCCGATCGTCTCCACCGTCATCGGCGAAGGCGGCTCCGGCGGGGCGATTGCCATTGCCGCCGCCAACAAGGTGCTGATGCTGGAACATTCGGTCTATTCGGTCATCAGCCCGGAAGGCTGCGCGTCGATCCTGTGGCGGTCTTCCGACTTTGCCAAGGATGCGGCCGAAGCGCTGCGCATCACCGCCCAGGATCTGGAAAAGCTGGGCGTGATCGACGGCATTGTCGATGAACCGCTGGGCGGTGCCCACCGCGACCGGGATGCCACCATTGCCGCGGTCGGCGATGCGGTAGAGGATGCGATGAAGCCGCTTCTGCTGCTGGATGGCACCGCCTTGAAAGCGCAGCGGCGCGAGAAATATCTGGCGATAGGACAGCGCGGGCTGTAACGGCCTGCCTTTTACCGCCAGCCGGAGGATGCGCCAATGATCCTGACCACGACCACTTCAATCGAAGGTCGCGCGATCACCCAGTATCTGGGGGTGATTTCGGGGGAGGCGATTGTCGGCGTCAATGTGTTCCGCGACATGTTCGCCGGCATCCGGGATCTGATCGGCGGGCGGGCCGGCGGCTATCAGAATGCCCTGGCCGAAGCGCGCGAGGCCGCGTTCGACGATCTGCGCCGCGCCGCCCAGACCCTGGGGGCCAATGCCGTGGTCGGGATCGACGTGAATTACGAAGTGGTCGGTGCCAAGGGGTCGATGCTGATGGTCAGCATCAACGGAACGGCGGTCCGCCTGGGCTGACGGGTTGACAGTCTCCTGACAGAATCCGTCACCGGATGACAGCGCCGGGCTTGCCGGGCCTCTCCAATCAGGGCACAAGAACGGCATCCCATTGGAGCTGCCATGCCCAGCTATTGCGATATCGCCCGCAACCACCCGGTCCATGGACCGTTCCACGACAGCGACCACGGATTTCACACCCGGGACGAGACCCGGCTGTTCGAACGCCTGTGCCTGGAGATCATGCAGGCCGGCCTCAGCTGGGAGATTGTGCTGAAGCGGCGCGCCCCGATGGCCGCAGCGTTCGAGGGCTATGACGTGGACCGGATCGCCGCCTATGGCCCGGAGCACTCCGCCCGCCTGCTGGCCGATCCCGGCATCGTCCGCAACCGCCTCAAGGTTGAAGCGATCATCCACAATGCCCGCCAGGTCCAGACGATGCGGCACAGCCATGGCGGCTTCGCCCAGTGGCTGGATGCCCACCATGCCCGGCCGAAGGCGGAGTGGGTTAAGTTGTTTCGCAAAACCTTCCGCTTCACCGGGGGCGAAATCGTCAACGAGTTTCTGATGGGCCTTGGCTATCTACCGGGTGCCCATCAGCCCGATTGCCCCTGTTATCAGGCTGCGTTGGCAACGGTTCCGCCCACCATCCTGGCACAGCGGCGCGCGGTGCTGGGGGCCTGACGGTTCGGGCGCAGCGGGCGCTCAAAAAAACGGCTTTGCCTAAAAGGCGGGCATGAAACCATGGCGCGCAACGCCCCCTTGCGCGCCGTCTCCCCCGCTGCTGCGCCGGCATCCGGCTGGCCCGCTCCTTGCTACCCGATTTTCTGCATCAATTTTATTCAAACCGATGGTTGCCGGGCGCCGGTATTCCGGTCAGTCTGAACCAAAGGGAATAAAAACCTGGGATACAGGATGGGAGGGGGAGCCTGCATGACCGATCATCGCCACGCCTTTGACGAAATGTGGGGCCATGACCGCAGCGTGCGGCTGCCCTATACCCCGGTCGATGAATGGTTGAAACGCACCCCGCTGGAAACCCTGACCGAAATGCAGCGCCGGGCCGACCTGCTGTTCGAGCGGATGGGGATTACCTTCGGTTCCTATGGCGCGACCAACGGGCATGAACGGTCGATCCCGTTCGATCTGATCCCGCGAGTGATCGGCCAATCGGAATGGCAGCGGCTGGAAGCCGGGATCATCCAGCGCATCCGGGCGCTGAACGCCTTTCTGCACGATGCCTATCACGGGCGGGAAATCTGTCGCGCCGGGGTGATGCCGGAGGACCAGATTGTCCGCAACGGCCAGTTCATGCCGGTGATGCAGGATTTCGATCTGCCGCGCCAGGTCTATGCCCAGGTGGCGGGGATCGATCTGGTCCGGGTATCGGAAAACCAGTTCTATGTGCTGGAGGATAATGTCCGCGTGCCGTCCGGCGTCTCCTATATGCTGGAGAACCGGGAAGTGATGATGCGCCTGTTCCCCACCCTGTTCCAGGGGCGGCAGGTGCTGCCGGTGGCGCAATATGCCGAAGAACTGCTCAACGCCCTGAAGGCGACCGCCTTTCCCAAGGACCGCGACCCGCTGGTGGTGGTGCTGACCCCCGGCCACTATAACAGCGCCTATTTCGAACATGCGTTCCTGGCCGATGAAATGGGCGTGGAACTGGTGCGCGGCACCGATCTGTTCGTCGATCAGAACCGGGTCTATATGCGCACCCCGCGCGGGCCGCAGCAGGTGGATGTGATCTATCGCCGGGTCGATGATGCGTTTCTGGACCCGCTGGCCTTCCGCGCCGATTCGATGCTGGGCGTGCCGGGGCTGGTCGGCGCCTATCGCAGCGGCAATGTCGCCCTGGCCAATGCCACCGGCACCGGCATCGCCGACGACAAGGCGACCTATGTCTATGTGCCCGACATGATCCGCTTCTATCTGGGGGAGGAGCCGATTCTGGACAATGTGCCGACCTATCGGTGCAGCCTGCCGGGCGACCTGGCCTATGTGCTGGACCATCTGGCCGAACTGGTGGTGAAGGAAGTGCACGGGTCCGGCGGCGCGGGGATGCTGGTCGGCCCCACCGCCAGCAGCGGCGAGATCGCCGCCTTCCGCGACCGGCTGAAGGCCAACCCGGCTAATTTCATTGCCCAGCCGACCCTGGCCCTGTCCACCTGCCCCACCTTTGTCGAGGAGGGGATCGCGCCCCGCCATGTTGACCTGCGCCCCTTTGTCCTGTCGGGCGAAAAGGTGGTGGTGATGCCCGGCGGGCTGACCCGCGTTGCCCTGCGCAAGGGCTCGCTGGTGGTCAATTCCAGCCAGGGCGGCGGCACCAAGGATACCTGGGTGCTGGCGGATCAATAACGGCGGAACAGGATCAGGGGAAACACCATGCTCAGCAGCACCGCCGGTAATCTGTTCTGGCTCGGCCGCTATATCGAACGGGCCGGCAATTCGGCCCGGCTGCTCGAATCCACCCATCGCATGTGGCTGATGGCCGGGGGCAGCCGCGAATGGCGCATGTTCGCCGATGTCTATGGCGTCGATGCCGCCTTCGGCGCGAAACATCCCGAACGGGATTTCCGCGATTTCCTGGCCTATATGGCGATGGATGCCGACAATCCGTCCAGCATCCGCGCGGCGATCCAGGCAGCCCGCACCAACGCCCGGACCGAACGCAACAGCCTGTCCACCCCGGTCTGGGAATATCTCAACTTCACCTGGCTGGAACTGCGCGACCGGGCCGAACAGGGCTTCGACCCCGATACCGCCGCCGATTTCTTCGACTGGGTCAAGCAGCGCACCACCCTGCTGACCGGGGCGATGGAAGCGACACTGCTGCGCGATGAGGCCTATCTGTTCCTATCGCTCGGCACCCATATCGAGCGCGCGGACAATACGGCGCGGATTCTGGATGCCAAATACCATATCCTGCTGCCCGCCGATCAGCAGGTCGGCGGCGGCGTCGATTACTATCAGTGGACAGAGATTCTGAATGCGATCAGTGCCTTGCGCACCTATCGGCGGGTCTATTCCTCGGCCATTTTCCCGTGGCGGGTGGCGGAACTGATGATGCTGCGACACGATCTGCCGCGCTCGCTCCACTATTGCTTCCGCCGGATCGACGAAGCCTTGACCGGCCTGTCGGAAATCTATGGCGCGCGGCACGAAGCCCATCGCATGGCAGGGGAGATTTATTCCCGGCTGCGCTATGCCAAAATCGACGATATCTTCAAGACCGGCCTGCATGAGTTTCTGGTCACCTTCATCAGGCAGAACCATGCGCTTGGGGACCAAATCGCCAAGGACTATTTGATCCAGGTGTGAGATGCAGCTGCACATCACCCATGAAACGCTCTACCGTTTCGACCATCCGACCCGGATGGCGGTGCAGTATCTGCGTCTGACGCCCAAGGATACGCCGTTGCAGCGCGTGCTGGCCTGGACGGTCGAAGCGCCAGACAGCCTGACGCCGTGGACCGACGGCCATGGCAATACGGTCCACAGCCTGACTGTTCACCGCGCCCTGCCGGAAATCCGGCTGGTGGCGCGCGGCGTGGTCGAAACCCAGGACCGGGCCGGGGTGCTGGGCGATCTGGGCGAGGCACTGCCCCCCCTATACTGGCTGCGCGCCGGACCGCGCACTCAGGTTGGCCCCGCCATCCGCGATTTTCTGTCCGGCTTGCGGCTGGAGCCGCTGACCCGGCTGGACCAGGCGCATGAATTGATGCGCGCCATCGGGGCGCGCGTGCCCTATCGGCCCGGCATCACCGATGTTGCCACCACGGCCGAGGAGGTACTGTCGCACAATGCCGGGGTGTGCCAGGACCATGCCCATCTGTTTGCCGCCTGCGCGCGGGAGATCGGCATTCCCACCCGCTATGTCAGCGGCTATCTGCTGTCCGGGCCGGTCTCCGGGCCGCAGGATGTCTCCCACGCCTGGGCGGAAGCCTGGATCGACGGGCTGGGCTGGGTCGGCTTCGATCCCGCCAACGGCCTGTGCCCGACCGACCATTATGTGCGGGTGGCCGTCGGTCTGGATTACGACGATACCGCGCCGGTGCGCGGTATCCAGGGCGGCGGTCATGGGGAGGATCTGTCGGTGCAGGTCAGCATCGCGCCGATGAAGGACACGCCCCAGCGCGAAACCGGCGACCAGCAGCAATAGGGTGCGGGCACCTGCCCTATCGCCGTTCGCCCGTCTTACCGGGTTGACCCCGCGCGGCGGTTGCGTCTAGTCTCTTGCCCGGTGGGAGCCCTGGCGCCCATCCCGGGTTTCCTGAAGGATGCTTTTTGCGCGATGTGCAATACGGCCGCCCAGATCACCATGATCGCCGCCCCCGCACCGGGGCTGGCAGGGGTGCGCGTGCTCTCGCTGCTTCGACTTATCGACGGCTGCCGGATTTAAACATCCTGGCGAACCGGCAGTCGTAACCCGCCCATTCCCCATTTTCCGTTTGTTCTGCCGCCGGGTCGGCTGCGCGCAAGGCCGCGCCACCCGGGGCCGCCCTGTCGAAAGGACGCCCGTACCATGAAAATCGACGCCGCCGCCAAATATCGCCCGTTCCAACCGATCCGCCTGCCGGACCGCACCTGGCCCAACGCCGTCATCACCAAGGCGCCGATCTGGTGCTCGGTCGATCTGCGCGACGGCAATCAGCCGCTGATCGAGCCAATGGGGCCGGAGCGTAAGCGCCGCATGTTCGACACGCTGGTCAAGATGGGCTTCAAGGAAATCGAGATTGGTTTCCCCGCCGCCTCGCAGACCGATTTCGATTTCTGCCGCCAGCTGATCGACGAAGGGCTGATCCCCGACGATGTCACCATCCAGGTGCTGACCCAGAGCCGCGAGCCGCTGATCCGCCGCACCTTCGAGGCGATCAAGGGCGCCAAGCGGGCCATTGTCCACCTGTACAATTCCACCTCCACCCTGCAGCGGCGGGTGGTGTTCGGGCTGGACAAGGCCGGGATCATCGAGATTGCCACCACCGGCACCAAGCTGGTGAAGGATCTGGTGCCGACCGTGCCGGAAACCGAAGTGGTGTTCCAGTATTCCCCGGAAAGCTTCACCGGCACCGAGATCGAGTTTGCGGTGGAAATCTGCGACGCCGTACTGGATGTATGGCAGCCGACGGTGGCGAAAAAGGCGATTATCAACCTGCCCGCCACGGTGGAAATGTCCACCCCCAATATCTATGCCGACCAGATCGAATGGTATTGCCGCAACACCCGCTGGCGGAAGGAAACCATCGTCTCGCTGCACCCGCATAACGACCGGGGCACCGGCGTTGCGGCGGCCGAACTGGGCTTCATGGCCGGGGCCGACCGGATCGAAGGCACCCTGTTCGGCAATGGGGAGCGGACGGGCAATGTCGATGTCATCACCCTGGCGCTGAACATGTTCACCCAAGGTGTCGATCCGCAGCTGGATATCTCCGATATCAACGAGCTGGTGCGGGTGGCGGAATATTGCAATCAGTTGCCGGTCCACCCGCGCCACCCCTATGCGGGCGATCTGGTGTTCACCGCCGTCTCCGGCTCGCACCAGGATGCGATCAAGAAGGGGTTCGAAGCACTGAAACAGTCCAATTCCAAACTGTGGGAAGTGCCATACCTGCCGATCGATCCGTCCGATGTCGGCCGCACCTATGAAGGCATCATCCGGGTCAATTCGCAAAGCGGCAAGGGCGGTATCGCCTATCTGCTGGAAACCGATTACGGCGTGGTGCTGCCGCGCCGGTTGCAGATTGATTTCAGCCAGGTGGTGCAGAAAGTCACCGATGCGACCGGCAAGGAACTGTCATCCGGCCATATCTGGGAGATTTTCGACGGCGAGTATCTGGCCGCCACCAGCCCGGTCGAGTTTCTGTCGCACACGACCATCCCCGATGCCCATGCCAGCGAGATCCGGCACCTGACGGCGAAAATCCGCCGCGATGGGGTGGAAAAGGAGATCAAGGCAACCGGCAACGGCCCGATCGATGCCTATTGCAACGCGCTGCAACAGGAATTGGGGGTGGAGGTCGATCTGGTCTCCTATACCGAACAGGGCATGGGCCGGGGCCACGATGCCAAAGCCATTGCCTATGTCGAACTCAAGACCAGGGATGGCAGCGTGTTCGGCGTCGGCACCCATCCAAACATCGTCAGCGCCGCCCTGCGCGCCGTCACCAGCGGCGTCAACCGGATGCTGCGTTAGACAGGCATCGGGACAAAAAGCAAAACCCCGCAGGTGACTGCGGGGTTTTTTATTGGCTCCTCCGGTTTAGCGAAGCCGGTTACGGCTTCACATCGGCCTTCTGGCTGTTGGCCAGACCATCGACGACCGCGCGGATTTCCGGGTCTTCCGGCACGGTCCGGTCCAGGGCGATGGCATCGCCGCTCCACGATTTCAGATTGCCGCCCCGGTCGAACACAACATCCAGCCGCCCCAGGAAGCGGCCATGGGCGCCACCCTGGGCCAGCAGCACCGTGCTGCCGCGAGCCCCCTTGGTGACGAGCGGATAGGGGCCGGTGGCGCCCGCCACCTTGTTGCCCATCAGCACCTTGCTGTTGCCGCCGATGATGACATCGATACCGGATACTTTCTGGGCGATCTGCTTGTCGCGCTCCAGCCCGGCATAGCTGACGGCGATGATCTTGTTCACGCCCATATAGCCCATCTGCTTGATCCAGAAGGGCAAGGCACCTTCGATGGACTGGAACCGGGTGGTCGGCGCCGGGCGGGACAGCGACGGGGTGTTATCGTCCAGAATCCCCAGCAGGCCGATGCGGTCGCCGCCCCGATCGGTCACCAGCATGGGGAAGATCTGATCTTTCAGGAACGGGTCGCGGTCGGTGTTGACATTGGCCCCCAGGACCGGGAAGCGCGCTTCGCGGATGAAGCGGGCCAGGGTTTCCGATCCTTCGGCAAATTCCCCGTGCCCGGCGGCCATGGCATCGAAGCCGATGCGGTTCATCACTTCCAGCACGCCGCGGTAATTGTGCTGGGTCCAGAAATTCGACCCGGTGAACATGCCGCCGGCATCCAGCACCAGCGAGGTGCGCGCCTTGCTGCGTTCGACATTGATCTGCCCGGCCAGGCGCGCCGCGCCGCCATAGCAGCCATCGCCCGCCCTTTCTTCCAGCGTGCAGGGGCGGCCATCGGGGGTGACCGGCTCAAACTGGCTCAACACATCGTTGGTGTGCAACAGGGTGATGCGATAATCGCCCGATTGCGCCTGCGCCGCCGGGGCGCCCAGCCCGATGCACGCAATCACCGCCGGAACAAGACAAGCTGCCGTGGCGACAAAACCGCGCGCCTTGGCAATCGTCGACGCAATGCTCATTGCAGAACCCCTTACACCCCAAAAATGCTGACGCTATGGCATGGGATTATCGGCCATCCAAACTATACCGAACCAGGGACTGAAAACGTCATCGGCAAAACTGGACCCGAATCCATGCGTAATACCTAGCCGAAAGCCCCGCCAAAGCCAATAGCCGTATCTGCCTTTGCCGTTATTGAAACGCCTTGGTTCGCTGCGGTTGCGACACGATCTTTCCAAGGGCGACGAAACTTGTCACAGTGCCTGCGAAGCTGTCACCGCCATCGTTACGGACCATGCTGACCGTCCAGTTGATCCCTGCCCGGACCGATAATTACATCTTCCTGCTGATCGATACGGCGGGGCAGGTGACGGCGGTGGTCGACCCCGCCGATGCCGAACCGGTGGAACAGGCCCTGACGCGGCTGGGCCGGCCGCTAACCCATATCCTCAACACCCATCATCATGGCGACCATGTGGGCGGCAATCTGGCCCTGAAACAGCGGTATGGCGCCCGGATCGTCGGCCCGCGCGCCGATGCCGACCGCATCCCCGGCCTGGATCACCCCGTCGGCACCGGCGACCGGGTTGACCTGGGCGGGGGAGAGATCGCCCAGGTCTTCGATGTTCCGGGCCATACGCGCGGCCATATCGCCTATCACTTCGCCGAGTCGCGGGCGCTGTTCTGTGGCGACACGCTGTTCGCGCTGGGCTGCGGGCGGTTGTTCGAAGGCACGCCAGACCAGATGTGGCGCGCCCTGTGCCTGTTTCGCGATCTGCCGCCGGAAACCTTGGTCTATTGTGCGCACGAATATACCGAAGCCAATCTGCGCTTCGCCCTGACCATCGAGGCGGATAATCCCGCCTTGCAGGCCCGTGCGGGGGAGATTGCCCGGACGCGAGCCGCCGGCCAGCCCACCGTGCCCAGCACCATCGGCCTGGAAGCGGCGACCAACCCGTTTCTGCGCGCCGATCAGGCCAGCGTGGCGGCGGCGGTTGGCCTGCCCGCCCCGCACAGCGCGGCCGAGGCGGTTGCGGTATTCGCAGAGGTGCGGCGCCGCAAGGATGTGTTCTGATCGTCCGGTCCCCTAAACCAAAGGAAACTGCGAATGAAACTGCGCTACTCCACCACCTCCCCCTATGCCCGCAAATGCCTGCTGCTGATCCATGAAGCCGGGCTGGCCGGGCAGGTGGAGCTGGTGCCGACTGCCCCCTTGGAAGATGAAAGCCTGCGGGCCGAAAATCCCCTGGGCAAGATCCCGGCCCTGGTCATTCCTGGCCAGCCAACCCTGTTCGACAGCCCGGTGATCGCCGAATATCTCGACAGCCTGCACAGCGGGGCCAAGCTGTTCCCCGCCGCCGGCCCGGCGCGATGGACCGCGTTGCGGTTGCAGGCGATCGGCGACGGCATTTGCGATGCCTCGGTCGGCCAGCGGTTCGAGGTGATGTTCCACCCGGGCGAAACCGTGTCCCAGCGCTATATGGACCGGCAGAAAGCCGCCGTGACCGCCGCGCTGGATCTGCTGGAGGCAGAGGCGGCCAGCCTGTCCGGCCCGATCACCATCGGCACGCTGGCCGTGGCAGCGGCGCTTGGCTATCTGGATCTGCGCTTCCCGGAGCTTGGCTGGCGCACCGCCCGGCCGAAGCTGACCGCCTGGTTCGATGTCTTTGCCCAGCGCCCGTCGATGCAGGCGACCAAGGCCTAGGGCTCACCCTCTCAACGGCGGCGCGCCCACAGGTCCTTGCTGGCCAGGACCGCGCCGCCGACGATCAGAAGGCCCGCAATCGCCAGCGTCTGCGTCATCTGCGCCTTGCCCGCCAGCATCAGCAGCAGGGTGGACAGGAACGGCGTGGCATAGGATGCCGCGCCCAGCGTTTGAATATCGCCGCGCTTGCAGCCGATATCCCAGACCAGAAAGGCAAGGCCCAGCGGGCCAAGGCCCAGCGCCGTCAGCACCGCCCAATCGACCGCCCCCAGGCTGACCCCGGTTTCAAAGGCCAGATGGCAAAGGCCCGCCAGCACTGCGGTGCCCCCGCAGGCGGCAAAGACGAAATCGCTGGGCGTGCCAGAACAGAAGCGGCGCGACAGCACCGAATAGGCACCCCAGGTGACCGCCGCTGCCAGGGCAAACAGATAGCCCGGCAGATAGGCAAGGTTCAGCGACACCCCGCCGCCGCCGACGATCAGCACCGTCCCCACCAAGCCCAGCATCGCCCCCAGCAGATGGTGCCAGCCCAGGCGTTCCCCCGGCAGCAGGGCGGAAAACAAAACGATGCACAGCGGCCACAGATAGTTGATCAGGTTCGCTTCCACCGCCGGCGCCAGGCGCAGCGCGACGAACAGGAACATGTGATAGCCGAACAGCCCGGCGACCGTGATCCCCCACACGCGCAGCGGCTGGCGCAAGAGCGGGCCGAGCGCCTGTCCGCGCAGGCGATAGACGCCGAGGCCGACCAGCGCAGCAATACCGAAAGTGATCGCCGTCATCAGGAAAGGCGGCACCGCCGTGGCAAAGGTGGTAAGCACGGCCAGCGTGCCCCAGAGCAGAATGGCGCTGGCCCCGATGGCGGTATTGCGGCGGGTTGCGGCTGACCGGGCGGCGGCGGAAGCAGAGGAAGCAGAGGCTTGGTTCGACATGATGCTCTGGTTGTAGCCCCTGCCCCGCCAGACCCGCAAGGGCAGAGAGGGAGACAGACTTTGCCCGCGCCGTTAAAGGCGGTTAGGGTGGCACAGGTTTCGGATTTGAAAGGACCATGCGGGATGTTGGGCCGGGCGGTGGCGGCATTGTTGACCGGGCAAGTGAGCGGCACCATTGCACTGTTGATGAGCCGCAGCGTGCAGATGGAACCCGCCGCCCTGTCCTTCTGGCGGACGGTGCTGGGCTTGCCGATTCTGTTTTCCCGTGTTCGGGAATTGCCGTTCTCTGGCAAGGAGCTGGTGTGGCTGGCGCTGGGCGGGCTGTGCTATGCGCTGGACTTGGCCCTGTGGTACGAGGCGCTGCGCAACACCACCATGGTCAGCGCCACCCTGGTGATCAACCTTTACCCGCTCTATGTCGCCCTAATGGCCTGGCCGTTTCTGGGTCAGCGCCCCAGCCCGAAAGTCTGGCTGGGCATGGGGCTGGCCCTGATCGGCGGGGCGATTGTGATGGGCGTCACCCCAGATCGCCTGTTCGGCACCGGTGCCGCAGGGGGCGGGGCATCCATCAACCGGGGCGATATGCTGGCCTTCATGGCCGGGATCGTCTATGCGGGCTATTTCGTCATTCTGGCCAAGCTGGCGGCGCGGCATCGCGGTGTGGTGGTGACCGCCTGGTCCAATCTGGCCATGGCCGCCTGGCTGCTGCCGATGGCGCTGATCCTGGGCCAGCCATTGCTGACCGATCATTGGCAATCCTGGGTGCAGATTGGCCTGATGGCCTGCCTGGCTGTGCTGGGCCAGACGCTGCTGGCCTTCGCCCTGCGCCATGTTCCGGCCAGTTTTGCCGCCATGGCCAGCAATATGGCGGTCGTGTGGGCAGGGTTGGCGGACTGGCTGATCTATAACCAGCCCGCCACCTGGACCCAGGCGATCGGCGGCGCGCTGATCATCACCGCCCTGATGGTGACGGAACGGCGCAAATCCGCCTGAGCCGCCCTTAGCGCACCACTTTGACCCGGTCGCCCGGCTTGGGCAATTCCCCCGGCGACAGGCCGTTCAGGATCTCGAACAGCCGCCGCCCGTCCCGGTCAACCGCCATGGTGTTGGCCAGCCGTTCCGCCTCGTCCGGCGATTCCACCTTGACCACCGACAGGTGGGACGATTTGAATTCTGCCGCCTGCTGCGGCAACAGCATCCTGAAGTTATCGACTACTGCCTGGGCGGTCAGATCCAGCTGCCGGGCCGATTGTAGGGGGGCAACGAACAGGAAGTTTCCGACATATCCGGTCGGCAACCGGGTCGCCAGGACGCGCACGACAACCGGCCGCCCGTCGCCGGTTGCCACAGTGCCCGCACTGGTTGCCGACTCCAGCCCTGCCATCTGCAACCTGTCGATCGACCGCAATCCAAACTTTGACGCCGCGTGCCGCACCATATCGGACGCCGACATGCCCAGATCCTTGTGGGCAGAAAAGACCAGCGTCACCCCGTTCGGGCCGAGGCCAATCACGGCATCCTCGGCATTTCTCAAATCGAACCCCGGCGGCGCGTCAAATCGCACCCGCGCGAGCGGATGCAGAAAGGCCCGGCCGCGCACCACGCCTCTTTCCGGATTGTCGCCGTACAGCATGCCGTCGATCCGGTCCAGATAGGCATCACGGTTGATCGCCGGATTGGGCACCACCGAGGCGCGGGCATCGGCAATCGCCCGCTCCACCCGTTCTGCCGTGCGCGGATGGGTCGCCATGATGTCGATCCCGTCATCGGCCCGGCGCCCGGCCTTGCGCGCTTCGTATTCCGCCACCGCCTTAAGCTTGGACAGGAAGGCAGCCATGGCCGACGGATCATACCCTGCGCGGGCCAGGTAGCGCACGCCCAGGGTATCGGCCTCGAACTCCTGATCGCGGCTGAAACTTTGCAGATAGGCCGCTGCGCCATACTGGGCCAAGGTGCCTGCCGCATCGCCCAGCAACACACCCAGAACCGCCGCCCCCACACCCGCAGCCATACCCTGGCTATAGCGCTGGGCGGTATGCCGGGCGACGACATGGCCGATTTCATGCCCCAGAATGCCCGCAAGTTCCGCCTCGTTAGAGGCCAGGGCGACAACGCCGCGCGTGACATAAACATAGCCGCCTGGTAATGCGAACGCGTTCACCATGTCGCTGTCCAGTACAGTGAAGGTGAAGCGCTGATTGGCCAGTTCCGACACCGCCACCAGCTTTGCCCCTACAGCAGAGACATAGGCCCACAGGCCGCGAAAATCATAATTGCCGCCGAACTGATCCAGAACCTTCGGATGTTCGGTCTTCCCCACCCGCTTTTCTTCCTCTTCCGACATGAAGGCGGTGAAACTTTGCTCCCCCGTCGCACGGTTGGTAGTGCACGCCGAAAGCGCAACCATCGCCAGCGATGCCGCAACCGGCACCAGCACAGATCGCAAAGAACGAAGTGCCGCGAAATTTACAAAAGTATTCACCTGCCTCACGGTAATATCTCCAGTTGTTGTACTATCGATAACTCTAGCATTGGTCCACCGCGCCATTCCAGCCATCCCCGTGCCCGGACCTGCCGGTTGGCCAGCGTCAGCGGGTTGTGGCCAGCTTGTTCCAAGGTGCGGACCAGTCGCGGCGTCAGGGCAACAGTGAAATCCTGCCGCCAGTTCTGTCCGAAATTCAGGTACACGGTCCCCCGGCCGACCCGGTTGGCCGACAGCACACGGCCCTCGACAATCTGGAAACTGTCGCGCTGGTCCCATAGGGGGTCGTCGGCGTTGCGCACGCGGAACTCTGCGTCGGCCCACAGCCCGCGCCGGGCGGCCCGCGCCTCGGCTTCGATCGGCAACAGCCGTTCGGCCGCAGCCGCCGAATCGCCGAACGGGCGCACGCGCGCCCAGCCGGCCGCCACCATGGCGGATTGCAGCCACAGCCGATCATCGCTGCGGTGGACCTGCACCACCCAGCGGTTCCAGCGGTCGGGTTCAGGCTGCGCCGGGGTGATCGCAACGCGCTGACCGGTGACCAGCGCCGCCAGCACCTGACGGGCCGGTGCGCCCAGCCGATGAGTCAGCGCCGGGGCCTCGATCCCGGCCAGACGGACCTCCTGCCCGCCGGCCAGCCGCAGCGTATCGCCATCCAGTGGCTCCTCTACCAGATGGCTGGCACGAATATCCGCACTGACCGGTCCCAGCCCGCTAGTGATAACCAGGAAAAAAGCCAGAACAACCGCGTGCATGGATTTACAATACCGGCAAAACCACTACTCTTTGATCATGGTTCAGCCTGTCACGTTCCCGCCAATACCGGAAGCCAGATTGCGAAAGCCAACCCGTTGATGCGTACCGACCTGTTCCCCCCTATCGAACCGTATCGGACCGGGCTGTTGCCGGTGGATCGGCATCATACGCTCTACTGGGAAGAATGCGGGCGGCGGGCCGGGGTGCCCGTGGTGTTTCTCCATGGCGGGCCGGGGGGCGGCATCACCCCCGCCTATCGGCGGTTCTTCGATCCCGATTTCTATCGCATCGTGCTGTTCGATCAGCGCGGCTGCGGCAAATCCACCCCCCATGCCGACCTGACCGACAATACCACCGGGCATCTGGTAGAGGATATCGAGGCCCTGCGGCGGCATCTGGGCATCGATCGCTGGCTGGTGTTCGGCGGCAGCTGGGGCGCCACCCTGGCGCTCGCCTATGCCCAGTCGGTGCCGGAGCGGTGCCTGGGCCTGGTGCTGCGCGGCGTGTTCCTGGGGCGGGCGGCGGAACTGGACTGGTTCCTGACCGGGATGCGGCACTTTTTCCCCGAAGCCTATCGCGACTTCATCGCCGCCCTGCCGCCAGAGGAACGCGGCACCGTGCTGGAGGCATTCCACCGCCGCCTGACCGACCCGGACCCTGCGGTTCACCTGCCCGCCGCCCGCGCCTGGAGCCGCTATGAAAGTAGCTGCTCTACCCTGCTGCCGATGGAGGCAAGCGGTGGCCATCCCACGCGGGAGGACGATGCCGCCGCCCTGGCCGTGGCGCGGATCGAAGCCCATTACTTTCACCACCGCATGTTCCTGCGCGAAGGGCAGCTGCTGGCCGATCTGCCGCGCATCCGCCACCTGCCGGCAACCATCGTGCAGGGCCGCTATGACATTGTTTGCCCGCCCACCAGCGCCGACGATCTGGCCCGTGCCTGGCCGGAGGCAACGCACATCATCATCCCCGATGCCGGCCACGCCGCGCTGGAACCCGGAACCCGCGCCGCCCTGGTGGCCGCAACCGAACGGTTCAAGCTGGATTTCGCCCTGAAAGCACCGGTCTAGCGCCCGCCGAGATACCGAGTGGAAGCATGGACCGCCCGGCAGAGTGTGCTATAACACAGCCGCGCAGCGCCCGTAGCTCAGCAGGATAGAGCACAGGATTCCTAATCCTGGGGTCGTGGGTTCGAATCCCGCCGGGCGCACCAGTTTTGGGCGCACCAGTCTTGTGGGCGGCTATTATTGACGGCTGTCATGGACGGCGGCACCACCGCCGGGAGTGCCCGGTCGCCCGATCAGCACATCCGCAGAAATGCCCAGCCGGTCGCGCAGGCGGCGGATCATATCGACCGTCAGCGGGCGTTTGCGGTTCAAAACCTCGGAAACCCGCCCCCGATGGCCGATCAATGGCTCCAGATCCTTGCGGGTCAGTCCGGCTTGCTCCAGGCGGTACAGGATCGCGTCGATCGGATCGGGCGGATCCATGGCAACATGCTGCTTTTCATAGGCTTCGACCAGGGTCACCAGAATATCCAGGCGGTCGCCCTGCGGCGTGCCGACGGCACTGCCCCACAGGCGTTCAATTTCCGCCAGCGCCGCGTGATGGTCGGCGGCTGTTCGGATGGGCTTAAGGTCGGTCATAGCGAACCTCCCGGACGAACTGGTTTTGGGCAGCGCAACCCACCGACATCCCCGGCGGCTGGCTTTCGAGCTATCCAGCCGACTCACGGGCTTCTTTCGAGGGACTCTGCGGGTTAACGTTAATATTGATTATTCGATATGTATGATCAGATTCAACCTGATCAGCCAAAATCTGCTTTGACAGGCTGCCGTTCGAAACAAGAACAATATATCTGATTGATTTGAGTTCGGTCGCCAGCAGGGATCGTTTCGCATATATTTGACATTGCTTTATTGCCTCGTTCCGCTTTTTCACAGAATCCGCTTCATCCCCAACCCTTTTCCACTCGGTCAAAACAAGCGGGCCAGGTCCCTGAAAATCATCCGCGAGGATCGATGACCCAAATGCCAAATCAGTACGCGCGCCGTTTCCATCAATCTTGAATGGGAAAACCCCATGATGCAAAAGATGCAAAGCGCCTAGCTTTTCGCAATCAACCTCACCTTCCTTAAAGGCGGCCGCCCATTTTTCTTTTACATCACCATCACACGCAATTATTGCCCGAAGATGATGGAAAGCGATGTCCACACGATCAGCCATTCGGCTATCTTTATCCGAGAGAAAATATTCTATAGCAACCTCAAGCTCCAACGCACGAACATAGAATAAATTTATATGTTGAATCTGCAATTTGCCATTTCCAGAGAGACCGTTCAAATTTTTATCAAAGTATTCTGAAAAATCCTCCGCTCCCTTAAAAAAATTACTATAATTTTTTACTTTTCCAAGGAAAACTCTTATATTATTACTCAAAACATCTATAAGCACGTCAGCCTCTTGAGTGTTAACAGATTTTGTCTCAATAAAAAAATCTATAGACCGCTTAAGAAGAGATATGGTTCTCAACAAAGACCTTAACTCTTCAATGAACTCCTGATTCATCGGCATCAAACCCTCCCACTCAGTGTTGGCCACGAATAAACTACCGCAGAACACAACCTATAGCCGCGCGGACTGGCGCAGTACACCAGAACAAACTCCCCCTTGTCCCCTGACACTCCGTCGGGTCAAATGGGCTTCGTGTTTTGCATATGTTTTAGCAATCGGAAGGCGTGGGCGATGGATCGGATGCGGGCTGGCGGGTTGGATCGGGTGGCGATTGGGCCGGAAACACGCCTGGCGGATGTGGTGTTCCCGGAACTGGAGCCATTCGATACCGGGATGCTGCCGGTCGGCGACGGCCATGCGCTATATTATGAACAGGTGGGGGCGCCGGACGGCATTCCGGTCGTCTATCTGCATGGCGGGCCGGGCGGCGGGGTGAAGCCGACCTTGCGGCGCTATTTCGATCCGCGGCGCTGGCGGGTCATCCTGTTCGACCAGCGCGGCTGCGGCAAATCCACACCGCGCGGCAGTCTGGCGGGCAATGATACCCCCCATCTGGTGGCGGATATCGAAGCCCTGCGGCGGCATCTGGGCATCGAGCGCTGGGCCGTGACCGGCGGATCCTGGGGCAGTTGCCTGTCGCTTGCCTATGGGCAGGCGCATCCCGACCGGGCGCTGGGATTCATCCTGCGCGGGGTGTTTCTGGGCGAGGCGCGGGAGATCGACTGGTGGTGGAACAGCGGCACCCGCGCCCTGTTCCCCGCCGAATGGGAGGCCATGCGCGATTTTCTGCCGGAGGGGGATCGCGGCGATATCCTGGCCGGATATCAGCGGCGGCTGGCCAGTAACGATCCCGCCGTCTATGGCCCGGCGGCGCAGGCCATGAAGGCCTATTCCGGGCTGACCTCCATCTTCCGGCAACAGCCGATCGAAGCGGCGACTCTGGACCCGGACGAGGCACTGCCGATTGCCCGGCTGTTCACCACCTTCTGCGTCAACCGCTTCTGGCTGGCGGACGGGCAGTTGCTGCGCGGCCTCGCCCGTATCGCCCACCTGCCGTGCCAGATCGTCCAGGGCCGCTATGATGTGGTGACGCCCGCCCGTTCCGCCTGGGAGGTGCACAAGGCCTGGCCGGGATCGGAGATCGAATTCGTCATCGACAGCAACCATACGATCGACGATCCCGGCCCGGCCGCTGCCTGGATCCGGGCGCAGGACCGGCTGTTGCAGCGCCTCGCCGCTTGATCAAAGCGCCAGGACGCATACCGGCAATGGCAGTTTCCCCTATTGGCGGTTTTCCTGATGGAGGTTTTCCCGGCCGTCCCCTTGCATTAGGGTGCGTCTGGTGCCTTAAAGGTGCATCAGAACAACCGTACTGGATGATGGAGAGCGACGATCATGGGGTTTGAATGGATGGCCGATCCGGCCGCTTGGGTCAGCCTTGCCACCCTGACCCTGCTGGAGGTCGTGCTGGGGGTCGACAACCTGATCTTCATCGCCATCCTGGCGGAAAAGCTGCCGCCGGAACAGCGGGCGAAGGCGCGGCGCATCGGCCTGTCGCTGGCGCTGATCATGCGCGTCGGCCTGCTGTTCAGCATTTCCTGGCTGGTTGGGCTGACCGATCCGGTGTTCACCGTTTTCGGCGAGGGCGTTTCGGTCCGCGACCTGATCCTGATCGGCGGCGGACTGTTCCTGGTTGCCAAGGCGACCAAGGAAATCCACGAACAGCTGGAAGGCGGCGCAGGCCATGGCGCCGACGGCAAGGGCCGCGCAACCGTCACCTTTACCGGCATCGTGATCCAGATCCTGCTGCTGGATCTGGTGTTCTCTGTCGATTCCGTCATCACCGCCGTCGGGATGAGCGACCAGCTGACGATCATGATCGCCGCCGTGGTGATCGCCATGGTGGTGATGCTGGTGGCCGCCAACCCGCTGTCGGCCTTCGTCAACGCGCATCCGACCGTGCTGATGCTGTGCCTTAGCTTCCTGATGCTGGTCGGGATGAGCCTGATTGCCGAAGGGGCCGGGTTCCACATTCCGAAGGGCTATCTCTACACCGCCATGGCCTTCTCAATCCTGGTTGAGATGTTCAATCAGATGCGCTCCCGCCGTCGGCGCGAGGCGAAAGAGGTGGTGGCGGTGCAGCTGGCGCAATCGCGCGACCTGTCGCAATCGTCCTAGTCGGGAAGGGTGCGGACCATGACCAAGCCGGCAACCATGCTCAGCGTCAACCTCAACAAGGTCTGCCTGTTGCGCAATTCGCGCGGCGCCGGGCAGCCCGATCCCCTGGACGCTGCACGGGTGGTGATCGAGGCCGGGGCGGGCGGGTTGACCCTGCATCCCCGCGCCGATGCCCGCCACGCGACGCTGGATGATGTCATTGCCTTTTCCCGCCTGCCGGAGGTCGCCGCAGGGCGGATCGAGCTCAATGTCGAAGGCGATCTGCGGGAGGAAGTGATCCGCACAGCACGGGAAGTGCGGGCCAGCCAGTTCACCGCCGTTCCGGTCATCCCCGGCGAAGTCACCTCCAGCCGGGGCTGGCGCGCCTATGACGATCACGGGGCGCTCAAGGCCTGTGTCGAGCAGTTGCAGCCGCACACCCGGGTCAGCGTTTTCTGCGATCTGGACCGGCGCTCGGTCGATTATGCCGCGCGGGCCGGGGCTGCGGCGGTGGAATTCTACACCGGGGATTACGCCCGTGCCTTCGGCACGCCGGATATGGAACGGCTGCTGGACCAACTGGCCGAGTGCGCGGGCCATGCGCGGTCGCTGGGCCTGCGGGTCAATGCCGGGCATGATCTGGACACGCGCAACCTGCCCGCCCTGATCCGCCGCATCGCGCCCGATGAAGTATCCATCGGCCATGCGATTGCCTGCGATGCCCTGTGGCACGGTCTGGGGCCGACAGTGCGCCGTTATCTGGAGGCGATTACCGAAGGACTGTGACAGGCTGGTCAAGACCTGCCGACCGCCTTATCTTTGCCCGATACACAGCGCCACAATAATGCCGTGGCCTGAAAATAGTCTGGTCTGCAACTCACCTGAACGTCCGCTATCGGACAGCCAAGATCGGATCATGAGCAGCTTCTTTTCTACAGTGCGCTTTGTTGCCCCGACGCGCAGTTTCGCCCCGGCCCGCATGGCGGCCCCTCTCTTGACCGTCGCCCTGGCGCTGGCCCCGGTGGCGGTGCCGCTTCTGGCCGCATCGCCCGCCATCGCGCAGACAGCGGCAGAGGTTTCGGAAGCGCAGATGGTGCTGCGGATGATGGGCCTGTATTCGCGCCGGGCCGACGGGGACATGAATGGCCCGACCCAGGATGCGCTGCGCCGCTTCCAGCAGCAGAACAAACTGCCGGTTACCGGCCGGGCCGATGCAGCAACCCTGACCGCGCTGCGCCAGATCCGCGACAGTCAGTTCAGCGGTTCGTTACAGGCACCGCCCCCGCCGGGCAGCCCGGCCGCGCGCGCCGCCGCCCGCCCTG
>CAYRWZ010000029.1:0-27267 GCA_964428065.1 uncultured Comamonadaceae bacterium
CAATCGGCTGGGCCGGGGCCGGGGCCGGGCTCGCGGCCGGCGCGGCGGCCGCTTCGCCGCCATCCTCGTCATTCAGGCCCTTTTTGAACGCCTTCACGCCCTTGGCCATATCGCGCATCACGCTGGGCAATTTGCCCGCGCCGAAGACCAGCAGGACGATGACCAGCACCACCAGCCAATGCCAAATCGAGAAACTGCCCATTCTACCTCTCCTGCCGTGGGGACCGGGCGGCACGCCGCAACCACCGTCCTGAGTTTGCCGTTTCGCCTTTTAATTAAGGCCTGGGAACAGGCTGCGCAAGCCAGAGGCCATCAATTCCACTGCAATCGCCGACAGAAGCAGACCAAACAGCCGGTTGACGATGTTCAGCCCGAACTTGCCGAAGATATCCCCGATGGGAACCGCCAGGCGCAGCGCCCAGTAGAGCGAATAGGCCACAAGCGCGATGCCCGCGCAAATGACGATCACGTGAAGCACGCTGGGCACGCGGTTGGCTTCGATGATGACGTTGGAGATTGACCCCGGCCCGGCCAGCAGCGGCAACCCCAGGGGCACGACGCCGATGCTCTGCCGGTCCAGCGCGGCCCCGGCCTCATCCTCTGTCCGCTGCACGGGGGAGACCTTGGCGCTCAACATCGACAGCGCCATGATCAGCAGCACCAATCCGCCGCCAACACGGAAACTGTCCAGGCTGGTGCCCAGCAGGGTCAGCACGAAATCGCCCGTGATCGCCGCGAACATCAGCACCCCGGCCACGGTTGCCGCTGCGGTGGCTGCGGTGCGGCGGCGCGCGGCATCGCTTTGCCCTTCGGTCAGCGACAGAAAGATCGGCACCGCCGCAAAGGGCGCCAGAATCGCAAACAATGCGACGATGAAGCGGGTGTAATCGGTCAGGGCCGCCATGGTCGATCCGCCGCGCGCCGTTAGCCGATATGGGCCAGGACTTCGCGGCCCCCCTTGTAGATCATCTCCAGCGCGATATAGGCGATCATCGCCAGGCCGATATAAGCGATCCAATGATAGCGCGACAGCAGCCGGGCGATCAGGGTGGAGGCAACGCCCATCAGCACCACCGACAAGGCCAGGCCGAACACCAGGATATAGGGATGTTCCCGCGCGGCGCCGGCCACCGCCAGCACATTGTCCAGCGACATCGACACGTCGGCGACGACGATCTGGGTCAGCGCCTGACGCAGCGTCTTGGTCGGCGCACCGGCGGCGGCGGCGCTGGCACCGGCGGTATCGCCCTCGGCCTCGTCCGCGGCGATTTCGGCACCCTGATCTTCCTGCTTCTGCGCCTGGATTTCCCGCCACATCTTCCACGCGACCCAGGCCAGCAGCACGCCGCCCGCCAGGGTCAGCCCGATGATGGCCAGCAGCTGCGCGGTGACCGCGGCAAAGGCGATGCGCAGGATGGCGGCCGCCGCAATGCCCAGCAGGATCGCCTTGCGCCGGTGTTCCGCCGGCAGGCCCGCCGCCGCCATGCCGACGACAATCGCATTGTCCCCGGCCAGGACCAGATCCACCATCAGAACTTGGAAAAATGCGCTGATCGCCGACGGATCAAGCATCTGTTGCAACAGCTGTTCCACGAGGTCAAATCCCAGGAGAAAATTCACGAAGCAAACCAGAGCGAGGCCCGGTTCAGCAGCAAGGACAGGATTTCGACACCGAAGAAAACCAGCGCGGCAACCCACAGCACGGCGAAAATCGATGTAATGAACCCTGCCAGAATGAATGCACCATCCCTCTCCACAATGCCAAGCGCGAAAATGACAACGGTCAATGCGGGCAGGAAATTGCCGGCGACGATTGGCAGAATCAATAGCACCGCCATGACGGCGCAGACTGCCCCGGCCAAATGCTGCACCCGGTCGGCCGCGACGGCGGGCAGGCGTGGTTTCAGGAACTTCTCCAGCCGGGCCATGCGCGGTTCCGCCGTATCGATGACGCGCAGCAATTCGGCCTTGGTCAGGGATTTTGCCGCCAGCCGCCGGGGCAGCCAGGGGCGCGGACGGCCCAACGCAAAGCCAAAAGCGACCGCCAGCAGCGGCAGGCCGAACACGGTGGAAACGCCGGGAATCGGCACCAGGCTGGGAATCGCCAGCAGCAGCATCAGAAAGCCATAGGCCCGATGCTCCATCCCCGCGATCAGATCGGCCAGGGTCATGTGCGGGGCCGGATACTCCTCGATCAGGCGGCGCAGGGCCACCGATGCCCGGCCATCGTTATGGGGATCAGGCTGGGGATTACCTTGGGGAGTGCCCTGGGTCATCGATACCGCAGTTTCATGGCCAGAATGGTTGCCGATGGCACCAGGGTGATGGCATTGGACAGGATCACCGGCCAGTCGGACCGCAGCAAGCCATAAATCAGCCAGAGCCCGATGCCAAAGGTGAACATGGCATAGCCGACCAGCGAGATGTCGCGGGTGGCCTTGGTCCGAATCACCTTGATTGCCTGGGGAAAAAAGGCCGTGGTGGTCAGAACTGCTGCCACGTAACCGATAATGCTTTCCATTGCGTCACATACTCGTCACTCGGGATGGGACTGAAGTCAGGAAGATGTCACTGTGTGGGGATAGGCATGGGCCCGGCCCTGCGGGTCGATCACCCCGTCGGGGATCAGATAGGATGGCGTGATCGGCACCTTGCCGAATCCACCGGGAATATCAAGCATATAGGTTGGCACCGCCAGCCCGCTGATGGTGCCGCGCAGCGCGCGCATCAGGGCCTGGCCTTCCTCGATGCTCAGGCGGAAATGGCCGGTGCCGCGCGCCAGATCGGGATGGTGCAGATAATGGGGGGTCACCCGGTTGGCGACCATGGTCTGAAACAGATCGGTCAATGCCGCCACGCTGTCATTCACCCCGCGCAGCAGCACCGATTGGCCCAGCAGGACCACCCCCGCGCGGCTCAACCCGCGCAGCGCCGCCTGTGCCTCCGGCCCGAATTCGCGGGCGTGGTTGGCGTGCAGCAGCAGATAGAGCGGCAGATCGCTCCCTCTAACATTACCCAGTCGGTCGGCATCCAGCGCCGCCAGCATCGCTGCATCGATCCGCGCGGGATCGACCACCGGAACCCGGCCGTGGATCCGCAGCACCCGAACATGCGGAATTGCCGCCAGCCGTTGCAGCACATCGCCCAGCCGGGCCGGGGACAGGATCAGCGGATCGCCCCCGGTCAGGATCACTTCGCGCACGGCCGGGGTGCGGGCGATATAATCGATGGCGGTGTCCAACTGCTCTTTGGTCAGCGCCTCGGCACCCGGCCCGATCAATTCGCGTCGGAAGCAGAACCGGCAATAGACCGGGCAGACGGTGACGACTTTCAGCAAAACCCGGTCGGGATAGCGGTGGACGATGCCCGGCACCGGGCTGTGGGCGGCATCGCCAATCGGATCGGCCCGTTCGTCCGGCGCAATCTCCAGTTCCTGGGCGCTGGGCACGAACTGGCGGGCAATCGGATCGTTCGGGTCGTCGCGGTCGATCCGGTTGGCCAGCACCGGGGTGATGGCGATATCGAACCGGTCGGCGACCAAGGCCAGGTCCGGCGCAACCGCAGGCGCAATCAGCCCGGCTGCCGCCAGCCCGTCGATGGTGCGAATCGATTTGCCCTTGGTGCGATCTTCCAGCATGGCCGCGACACTATCGCGCCCAGCGCGGAAGGCAAGGGGGAAGGCAAGGGGGGGGGGGCTGGTGGGCGGGGGGCTGGTGGACGGGGCTTGGTGGACACGGGGGGGGGCTGGAAAGCCCGCGCTCCGGCGCCCATAGTGGGGCCAACAGTGTTGAAGGAACGCCGATCATGACATCTGCCGCTTTTCAGGCCGGTTTTAGCGCCGGATTCAAACCGGCCCGCCGCCATCTGGATCTGGGCGACGGGTTTTTCGATCCGGTTGCCCCGGCCCGTTTTCCGGCCACCATTCTGCGCTATCGCAACCAGCGCTGGGCAGAGCGGATGGGGCTGGGCAGGTTGAGCGAGGCGGAGTGGATCGCCCATTTCGGCCGGTTCGACCCCTTGCCCGGCAGCCTGCCGCAGCCTTTGGCGCTGCGCTATCACGGCCACCAATTCCGGGTCTATAACCCCGATCTGGGTGATGGGCGCGGCTTCCTGTTCGCCCAGGCTGTTGATCCGGTTGATGGCCGGCTGCGCGATTTCGGCACCAAGGGCAGCGGCCAGACCCCCTATTCGCGCCAGGGCGATGGCCGCCTGACCCTGAAGGGCGGCGTGCGCGAGGTTCTGGCCACCGCGCTGCTGGAGGCGCTGGGCGTCGAAACCTCCAAGAGCTTCAGCCTGATCGAAACCGGCGAGGCGCTGACCCGCCATGACGAACCCTCGCCCACCCGGTCGGCGGTTCTGGTCCGCCTCAGCCATTCGCATCTGCGCATCGGCACCTTCCAGCGCCTCGCCTATCTGGGGGAAACCGGGGCGCTGGGCCGTCTGATCGACTATTGCCTGGCGGTGTACTACCCTGCGCCAGAAGCGGAAGCGGAGCCGGACGCGAAGGGCGGGGATGAGCCGCCCGCGCTGCGCCTGTTCCGCCGGGTGGTGGCGGCCACTGCACGCACCACCGCCCAATGGATGGCGGCGGGTTTCGTTCACGGTGTGCTGAACACCGACAATATCTGCATCACGGGCGAAAGCTTCGATTACGGCCCCTATCGCTTCCTGCCGCATTATGATCCGGGTTTCACCGCTGCCTATTTCGACGAAACCGGGCTTTATGCCTATGGCCGCCAGCCTGCCACGTTGCAATGGAATCTGGCGCGGCTGGCCGAATGCCTGTTGCCCTTTGCCGACCGCGACGCATTGACCGAGGCGCTGGGCGCCTTTTCCGACCAGTTCGAGGCCGCCTTGCGCGATGCCATGGTCCGCCGCCTGGGGCTGGTTCCGGGCGACCTTGCGGCTGACCTGGGCTTCATCGCCGCCTGGTTCGGCTTTCTACGCGACAGCCGTGCCCCGTTCGAACAGGCGTTTTTCGACTGGTATGGCGGCCCGGCCTCTGAAGCGCGCGCCGCCGCCAGCCCGATCGCAGCGCTGTATCAGGGCACCGACTTCATGCCGGTACGCGACGGCCTGCTGGCCCGCCAGCCCGGCCCGGCGGCGCAGGCGGCCTTGCAACAGCCCTATTTCGCCGCCCCCCGCCCGACCACGCTGCTGTGGGACGAGATCGAGGCCCTGTGGGCCCCCATCGCCAGCGACGATGACTGGTCCGGGTTCGACGCCAAGCTGGCGGCGATAGAGGCCCTGCGCTGCGCCTATGCTGAGGGTACGCCTGCTGGGGGTACGCCCGCCTAGTCGAGGAAAATATCCGGCAGCAGGGGCTGACCGGGCGCCACGGCATAGCGGTCCAGATCGGTGATCCCGGCACCGGCCAGAACCTCCTCGTCCAGCAGGAACTGGCCGGTTTCGGTTTTCGGCCGGGTCAGGATGAGATGCGCGGCATCGGCCAGGATTTCCGGGGTGCGGCAGAATTTCGGATCGACGCCGTCGCTGCCGATCATGGTCAGCGCTGCGGTGGCAATCAGGGTTTTCGGCCACAGCGCGTTGACCGCGACCCGGCCCTTGAACTCCTCCGCCAGGCCCAGCACGCACCAACTCATGCCCATTTTCGCCAGGGTATAGGCCAGATGCGGCCCGTACCAGCGCGGGTTCAGGCTCAAAGGCGGCGACAGCATCAGGATCTGCGGGTTCTCGGCCTTCAGCAGATGCGGCAGGCAGGCCTGCGAACACAGGAAGGTGCCGCGCATGTTGACCTGATGCATCAGATCGAAGCGCTTCATCGGCGTGTCCAGCGTGCCGCTCAGGCTGATCGCGCTGGCATTGTTGACCAGAATGTCGATGCCGCCAAATTGCGCGACGGCTTTTTCAACCGCAGAGTAAACCTGCGCCTCCTCCCGTATGTCGACCGTCAACGGCAGGGCGTGGCCGCCCGCAGCCTCGATTTCCTCCGCAACGCTATGGATTGTGCCGGGCAGGCGCGGGTGGGGCGTATCGGTCTTGGCGGCGATCACGATGTTCGCCCCCTCGCGTGCTGCGCGCAACGCAATGGCGCGGCCGATGCCCCGGCTGGCGCCGGTGATAAATAAGGTCTTGCTCTTTAGTTCGATCGACCCCATGGATTCCTCTCCAGTTCAGCTTTTTATGAAAGTTTTCGATCAATCCATCCTGAGCATGCCATGACGTGTTCGTAAAGTGGTTGACGTAAACTGGAGTTTAGGGCTGGATAGGGCTAACGATAAAACCGGGGTGTAAAACACGCAGTCCGGGACAAGAACTGAGACATAGGGAGGATGGGGCGCAGCATGAGCAGCAGCGGTTTTATTCGTGCGTCTGCAGCGCGGGTTTCGGGCCTGCGGCTGGGCGTGAGTGCGTTGGCCTTAGCACTGGCCGGCGCGATGGGCACTCTTGGCTGGTCCGGCTCTGCCGCCGCCCTGGAGTTCCGCTCGGGTGATTTTACCGGCAGTTTCGATACCACCCTGTCGCTGGGCGGGACCTGGCGAGTGCAGGACCGGGATCGCGGATTGATCGGCCGGGCCAATGGCGGCACCGCCTATTCGCTGAACGGCGATGACGGCAATCAGAACTACGATCAGGGCCTCGCCTCTGTATTGGCCAAGGCCACGCACGAGCTGGAAGTACGCTACAAGCAGAATTTCGGCGTCTTCTTGCGCGGTTACTATTTCTACGATTTTATCAATTCGGATCGCGATTCGACCGAGCGGACCGACCTGTCCGATGCGGCGCTGGACCGGATCGGGCGCGGCGGGCGCCTGCTGGACGCCTATGCCTTCGCCAAGTTCGACGCCGGCTCCATGCCGATCGATATTCGCGTCGGCAATCAGGTGCTCAGCTGGGGCGAAAGCACGTTCATCCCCAACGGGATCAACGTGATCAACCCGGCCGATCTGTCGAAGCTGCGCGCCGCCGGCTCTGAAATCAAGGAAGCGCTGCTGCCGGTGCCGATGATCTCCGGCTCGATCGGCCTGACCGATAATGTCCGCCTGGAAGGCTTCTATCAGTTCCGCCACGAGGTGACGGAGCTGGAGCCGGCGGGCACCATGTTCTCCACCAACGATTTTGTCAGCCCCGGCGGGCGCAACGTGTTCCTGGGCTTCGGTCTACCGCCCAGCCGCGATATTCCGCCCTTCACCCCCGGCACGGCGGTGGCCCGGCTGGAAGATCGGGAACCCAGCAATGGCGGCCAGTTCGGTATCGCCGCCCGCGCCTTCCTGCCCGATCTGAACGACAGCGAAGTCGGCCTGTATTTCGTCAATTATCACAGCCGCACGCCGATCATCAGTGCCCGCACCGGCCGCGTGCCGACCTCGACCAATCCGCAGGTTGCCCAGGCGCAGTATGTCGGCTCGGCCCGCTATTTCGCCGAGTATCCGGAAGACATCAAGCTGCTGGGCACCAGCTTCAACACCAGCCTGCCGGGCGGCTTCTCCTTCGCCGGCGAATTCACCTACCGCATGGATCAGCCCCTGCAGGTGGACGATGTGGAGCTGCTCTACGCCGCGCTCAGCCCGATCAATCCGGCAGCGTTCGGCCGCAGCCAGCTGGGCCGCTTCGGCTTCAACCAGGATATCTCCGGCTATCGCCGCAAGGATGTCTCGACCGCGCAGTTCAGCCTGACCAAGGCAATCGGCCAGGTGCTGGGCGCCGATCAGGCGGTGGTGCTGGGCGAAGTGGGCTTTACCAAGGTCTGGGACATGGATGGGGAAGGCCGCCTGCGCTATGAAGGGCCGGGCACCTATACCAGCGGCAATCCGTTCTTCACCGGCGCCCGCATCCAGCCCTATACCACCACCAGCGGTTTCGCTGACAGCTTCAGCTGGGGCTATCGCCTGCTGGCGCGGCTGGAATACAACAACGTCATTGGCGGCGTGAACCTGGTGCCGACCGTGGCCTTCGCCCACGATGTCAGCGGCACCACCCCGGCCCCCCTCAGCACCTTCGTCGAAGGGCGCAAGGCGATCACGCTGGGTCTGACCGCGACCTACCTCAACAGCTGGGCAGCCGACATCGGCTATACGATGTTCTTCGGCGGCGGCGACAATAACCTGCTGCACGACCGCGACTATGCGTCCGTTGCGCTGCGCTATTCCTTCTAGCCGGCGGGGACCAGTCATGAGTGCACTCAAAGGACAAAGCATGATGCGGAACACCACTCGCGCCGCCGTGCTGGCGGGCGCAGCCTTCGTCTTCACTGTCGCCATCGCCCAGGCCCCGGCTGCTGTCGCCCAGGATGCCGCGCGTCTGGGCGCCGACCTGACCCCGCTGGGCGGGGAAAAAGCAGGCAATTCCGCCGGCACCATTCCGGCCTGGGACGGCGGGATTACCAAACCGCCGGCCAATTACAAGGTCGGCGATCATCACCCGGATCCCTTTGCCGCCGATGCGCCGCGCGCCACGATCACGGCGGCCAATATGGGCGAATTCGCCGCCCAGCTGACCCCCGGTCATCAGGCGCTGCTGAAGGCCTATCCCAGCTTCAAGATGGCGGTTTATCCGACCCGTCGGTCCGCATCCTTCCCCGATTATGTCTATGACGCGGTCAAGGCCAATGTCGGCCGCGCCCGGCTGGTGGAAGGCGGCAACGGGGTGACGGGGGCCGCCATCGGCGTTCCGTTCCCCATGCCGAAGAACGGCCAGGAAGCGATCTGGAACCACCTGATGCGCTTCCGCGGCGAAGCGATCAAGCGCGAGGTGAACCAGGCCGCCCCGACCCGCGGCGGCGATTATACCCTGGTCAAGATCGCCGAGGATATTCTGCTGCCCTATTCGGTGAAGGGCACGGCGCCGGATAGCACCGACAACAAGCTGGCCTATTTCCTGCAGCGCGTTATCGCGCCGGCCCGTCTGGCCGGGGAAATCCTGCTGGTGCACGAAACCCTGAACCAGATCGCCGAACCGCGCGACGCCTGGACCTATAATTCCGGCCAGCGCCGGGTGCGCCGGGCGCCGAACATTGCCTACGACACGCCGGGCACGGCGTCGGACGGCATGCGGACGACCGACCAGTTCGACATGTTCTCGGGCGCGATTGACCGCTATGACTGGGAATTGGTGGGCAAGAAGGAAATGATTGTCCCCTACAATTCCTACAAGCTGCATGCCAAGGGCATCCCGTATGAGCAGATCCTGCAGCCGGGCCATCTGAACCCCGATCTGCTGCGGTACGAACTGCACCGCGTCTGGGTGGTGGAAGCCAAGCTGAAGGGCGATCAGCGCCATATCTATGCCCGCCGGACCATCTATCTGGACGAGGATAGCTGGCAGATCCTGGCGGTGGACCAGTATGACGGGCGCGATCAGCTGTGGCGCGTGTCGGAAGGCCATGTGATCAACTATTACGAAGTGCCGACCGTTTTCACCACGCTGGAAGTCCATTACGATTTGCAGGCGGGCCGCTATCTGGCCTTCGGGCTGGATAACAACGAGGCGATGTACGATTTCTCCGTCAAGTATTCGACCGGGGATTTCACACCCGACGCGCTGCGCCGCGCGGGGACTCGTTAAGCCGGGACTCCTTAAAGCCGGCCAACGATATCCGGGTATACGGGGGCTGCTGCACAACGCAGCCGCCCCCGGCCTCCGGGCCAGTATGGCCGGCAGATGGCGGGTCGGTACGGGTGAAAGCAGTCACCTGTGACGGCGGTAATCTGGTGAAAACGGTGGCCTGGAAAAGTGGTTGATCGTCTTGCGCCGATGGCGCCCGCCAGCCGCCTTTTGGTAAATTCTTTTTTCTGACGGATGCACCATGGGTCAACCTTCGCCCCAAGGGACAGGGAAGCCTTGGCCCAAAACCCCGAGGCCCTTCGACATGCGCCCCCGGCTGCTGATGTCGCTGACGGCGCTAAGCCTGTGCGGCGTGGTCGCCGGCTGGTCGAACCCTGCGCCGGCCCAGGGATCCACGACGGCAACCAAGGCTCCGGCGGCGCCGCCGCTGCCGGCGCTGCCGGCCCCACGGGCGGCAGAGGGCCTGATGCTGGCCATTACCGCCACGCCGGATCGCGGCACGCTGATCGCGGTGGGGGAACATGGGCAGATCCTGCGGTCTGCCAATGCCGGGACGGTGCAGAACACCGGCGGCGCCCCGGACCGGACGCAGGACTGGAAGCCGGTGTGGAAGCAGGCGTCGGTGCCGGTGCAGGCAACCTTGACTGCGGTTACCTTTGTCAGTGCCCGCCGGGGCTTTGCCGTCGGTCACGACGGTGTGATCCTGCAGACCGAGGATGAAGGCGCCACCTGGCAAATCCAGCGCTTCGCCCCCGATGAGAACCGGCCCTTGCTGACGGTATATTGCCTGTCGGAAACCCATTGTCTGGCGGCCGGGGCCTATGGCCTGTTTCTGGAAACCCGCAATGGCGGCGGCAGCTGGGAGGAACGCCCCCCCAGTGAGGACGAGCTGCATTTCAACACCATCGTCCCCGGCGCCGCGCCCGGCACCCTGTTTGTCGCCGGGGAAGCCGGCACCCTGTTCCGCAGCCGCGATGGCGGACAGAGCTGGGATGCGCTGGATGTGCCCTATCGCGGTTCGCTGTTCGCGGCGGTGGCCTTCGGTGATGCCGCGCGTGGCGAAGATGGGCTGTTGGTGGCCGGGTTGCGCGGCACGGTACTGCGCAGCACCGATGGCGGCGATAGCTGGACCCAGATTGCCGTCCCCACCACCGCCGGCCTGTTCGCGGCAACCCGCAGTCCGGGTGGCGATCTTGTGCTGGCGGGCGGTTTGGGCGTTGAACTGGTCAGCCGGGATCAGGGGCAGAGCTTCGATCTGGTGGCGCGGCCCGATCTGCGCGCCCTGAGCGGCCTGATCGCCCTGCCGGATGGCGGGTTTCTGGGCGTTGGCGATGGTGGCATCCGGCGGCTGAAAACCGTCGGCAGCCGATAGACTGGGGCGTTAGGGCGATGGGCATGCTGGACCGGATAGTCGCAACAGTCTTCGGCGGGCGCCGCGTGGTGGTGGCCCTGTTCGTGGTCGCAACCGTGGCGATGGGCTGGTTTGCCGCCCACCTGAAAATCGATGCCGGCTTCGAAAAATTCCTGCCGCTGCAACACCCCTATATGCAGACTTTCGTCAAGCATCAGGCGGAGTTTGGCGGGGCGAATCGGATTCTGATCGCGGTCCGGGCCAAGCAAGGCGATATCTTCACGCCGGAATTTCTGGCGACGCTGAAAACCGCCACCGATGAGGTGTTTTTCATCGACGGGATCGACCGCACCCGCGTGCAGTCGCTGTTCACGCCCAATGTGCGGTTTGTTGAGATTGTCGAGGATGGGTTCGCCGGCGGCCCGGTGATTCCGGCCGATTTCGGGCCGACTGCCGAAAGCGCCGCCAAGGTGCGGGAAAATGTGCTGAAATCCGGCCAGATCGGCCGGCTGGTCGCCAATGATTTCAGCGCCGCGATGATTTCCGCCGCCCTGCTGGATATCGATCCCAGCACCGGGCAGAAGCTGGATTACCGCAAGGTCGCGCGCGATCTGGAACAGAAGATCCGCCAGCGCCTGGTCAGCGATACGGTCGATGTGCACATCATCGGCTTTGCCAAATTCGTCGGCGATGTGTCGGATGGCGCGGCGGGCGTGGTTTCCTTCTTCGCGCTGGCGGTGGTGCTGACCGCCGTGCTGCTGTTCGCCTATTCCCGGTCCTGGCTGCTGACCCTGTTGCCGCTGGCCTGTTCGATGGTGGCGGTGATCTGGCAGCTGGGCCTGCTGACCGTTATGGGTTTCGGGCTTGATCCCATGTCGATCCTGGTGCCGTTCCTGGTGTTCGCCATCGGCGTCAGCCATGCGATCCAGGTCATCAACGGCGTGATCGACGAATGCGGCCATGGTCACGACTCGCTGGAGGCGGCCAAGCGCTGCTTCCGCGCCCTGATGATTCCAGGGTCGGTGGCGCTGGCGACCGATACGGCCGGCTTTCTGACCCTGATGCTGATCGACATCACCATCATCAAGGAACTGGCGATCACGGCCTCTCTCGGCGTGGCGGTGATCATTCTGACCAATCTGGTGTTGTTGCCGGTTCTGATCAGCTATGGCCGTCTGGATGCCGCCTATAGCCGCAAGATCACCGCCCTGCGCCAGCGCAGCAGCGGGCTGTGGGACCGGTTGTCGGTGTTCGCCCGGCCCGGCCCGGCAACCGTGGTGATCCTGGTTGCGGCCGGGCTGGCGGTGGTGGGCTATCTGGGCGGGCAGAACCTGAAAGTGGGTGATCTTCAGGCCGGGGCGCCGGAACTGCGCGAAGACTCCCGCTATAACCGGGATATCGCCACCATCACCTCGTCCTTTTCCATCGGGGTCGATCTGCTGACCGTGATCGTCGAAACCCGGCCCGATGCCTGTATCGACTATAGCGTAATCGAAGCGGTTGATCGGTTCGAGGTGTCCATGCGGCAGGTGGAGGGGGTGCGCTCCGTCCTTGGCCTAGCCACCGCCATGCGCGCCGTCAATGCCGGGTGGAACGAAGGCAGCCTGAAATGGCGGGTTCTGCCGCGCGATTCGCAGGTGCTGGTGCGCGCGGTGACGCCGATCGAAACCTCGACCGGGCTGTTGAACCCCAACTGTTCCGTCATTCCGGTGACGATCTTTACCGAGGACCACAAGGCCGAGACGATCGAACGGATTGTGACGGCCGTGAAGGCCTTTGCCGCACAGAATGACCGGCCCGATCTGGCCTTCCGCCTGGCGACCGGCAATGTCGGCGTCATGGCCGCTTCCAACGAGGCGGTGGAGGCAGCGCAGCTGCCGATGCTGCTGTGGGTCTATGGCGCGGTGATCGTGCTGTGCCTGCTGACCTTCCGCTCTGTCACCGCCACCTTGTGCGTGATTACGCCGCTGGTTCTGGTGTCCATGCTGTGTAACGCGCTGATGGCGTCGCTCGATATCGGGCTGAAGGTGGCAACCTTGCCGGTGGCGGCGCTGGGCGTCGGCATCGGCGTCGATTACGGCATCTATATCTTCAGCCGCCTGCAGGTGCATCAGCGTGCGGGCATGGCGTTCCTGCCGGCCTATCGCCAGACCCTGGCGGAAACCGGCAGCGCGGTGCTGGTCACCGGCATCACCCTGGCGGTGGGTGTCAGCACCTGGATTTTCTCTGCCCTCAAGTTTCAGGCGGATATGGGCATCCTGCTGACCTTCATGTTCCTGCTGAACATGCTGGGCGCGGTGCTGCTGCTGCCTGCCCTTGCGGCCTGGTTCGACCGTCTGTCGTTCCGCCGCGCACCCACGCCCGCACCCCGCTGACCCACCATCCGGAGGCCGTTCCCATGACCGACCAGCCGACTTCGACCAGCACTGCCGCTGCCGCCTCAGCCGGGGGCATTCCGCCCTGGCGGGCCAATTATTGCCCGGATGTGAATTTCGACGCGGAGATCCCGGCCAAGCCGCTCTATGCCCTGATCGACGAGGCGGCACAGCGCTTCGGCGACCGGCCGGCGATGGATTTCATGGACAAGAAGGTCACCTATGCCGAAACCCTTGCCATGGTCAATCGGGTGGCGGCCGGCCTGCAGGCCATGGGGGTGAAGAAGGGCAGCCGGGTTGGCATGTTCCTGCCCAATTGCCCCTATTTCGTCTATTTCTATTTCGGCGTGCTGAAAGCGGGCGGCACGGTGGTCAATTTCAACCCCCTCTACACCCAGCCGGAAGTGGAGAAGCAGATCGCCGACAGCGGCACCGACATCATGGTGACGCTGGACCTGAAGGCGCTGTACGACAAGCTGGCGGTGATCCAGGAGGCCGGCAAGCTCAAGACCATCATCGTCTGCCCGATGAGCGCGGTCCTGCCGTTCCCGAAGAACCTGCTGTTCCCGCTGGTCAAGCGCAAGGAGGTGGCAACGTTGCGCCCCGGTGCCGGCACCGTCCGCTTCCGCGATGTCGTCAGCCACGGGCAGCAGCCAGCGCCGGTAGAAATCGATCCCAAGCGCGATATCGCCGTACTGCAATATACCGGCGGCACCACCGGGATACCCAAGGGGGCCATGCTCAGCCACTATAACTGCTTCGCCAATGCGGTGCAGGCGCGGCTGTGGTTCGCCCCAGCGCGTGAGGGCGAGGAGAAGATGCTGGCGGTTCTGCCCTTCTTCCACGTCTTTGCCATGACGGCGCTGATGAACCTGGGCATCCGGGTCGGGGCCGAGATCGTCATGATGCCCCGGTTCGAGCTTGACCCGACCATGGCGGCGGTGACCAAGAAGAAGGTCACGGTGATCGGCGCGGTGCCGACGATTTTCTCTGCCATGGCCAACCACAAGGATCTGGCCAAGTACGATCTGACCTCGGTGCGCCTGTGCATCTCCGGCGGCGCACCCTTGCCGCTGGAAGTGAAGGCGAAGTTCGAAAAGGTCACGGGCTGCGTGCTGGTCGAAGGCTATGGCCTGACCGAATCCTCCCCGGTCGCCTTCTGCAATCCGCTGACCGGCAAAGTGAAAGCGGGCGCGATCGGCCTGCCGGTACCGCAAACCTATTTCGAGCTGCGCAGCCTGGACGATCCCACGGTCAAGGTGACGGATGGCGAGAAGGGGGAGCTGTGCCTGAAAGGCCCGCAGGTCATGCTGGGTTACTGGATGCGGCCGGACGAAACCGCCCGCGTTCTGATGCCCGACGGGTTCCTGCGCACCGGCGATGTCGGCTTCATGGACGAGGATGGCTATGTCCACCTGGTTGACCGGATCAAGGATGTGGTCATCTGCGGCGGCTATAACGTCTATCCGCGGGTGGTGGAAGAAGCGATCTACGAGCATCCCGAAGTGCTGGAAGTGACCGTGATCGGCATTCCCGACGAATATCGCGGCGAAACCGTCAAGGCGTTCGTGGTGCGCCGGCCGGGCAGCACCCTGACCCCAGAAATGTTGGGCCAGTTCCTGTCGAGCCGCCTGTCGCCGATCGAACTGCCCAAACAGATCGAATTCCGCGACAGCCTGCCGAAGTCCATGATTGGCAAATTGTCGAAAAAGGAACTGGTAGCCGAGGAAAAGGCCAGGTTCGAGGCGCAGATGGCGGCGCGCAAGGGCGGCAGCCCGGCGGAACAGGCGCAGGTCGGGCAAAAACAAGCCGGATAAGTGCGGTTTGCGAGGATTGACTCGCCTTGGAAGGTGGGTTACGTTTACGTCAATCACCTGACGTAAACGTCAGCCTGAATGAAAATCGGGAGACGGAAGGTTGGGCCAATGAGCGAGCAGCTTCATTCAGGGGGAGGGGCAGGGGGCGCCCTGCACAGCATCGGCGATCTGGCGGAAGAACATGCCATTTCGCCGCGCACCATTCGCTTTTATGAAGATCAGGGCCTGCTGTCGCCCCAGCGCATTGCCGGGGCGCGGGTCTATACCGCGCGCGACCGGGCACGGCTGAAGCTGATTCTGCGCGGCAAGCGCCTTGGCTTCAGCCTGTCGGACATCAAGGAACTGCTGGACCTTTACGACCTCGACAAATCGCAGGTGACCCAACTGAAGGCCACCCTCAAAAAAGGGCGGCAGCGGATTGCCGAACTGGAACAGCAACTGAACGACATCACGGTGACCTTGAGCGAATTGCGGGAGATCGAGCAAGAGATCCTGCAGCGCCTGGACGCCAAGGGGGCCAGTTCCGGGTCAATGTGAATGGCGCATTGACTGGTCTGCGGGCCCGCAGCAGCCGAAACACCAAATAAACCGCCGGATGAGACTGAATCCATCGGCAGGGGAGAGGAGAAACGCCAGATGAAGCCCGTCGTTATCGCAGGTTACGCCCGTTCACCCTTCCATTTTGCCAATAAGGGCGATCTTGCGAAGGTTCGCGCGGATGAGCTGTGCGCCCAAGTGGTGCGCGGCCTGGTGGAGCGGACCAAGGTGAAGCCGGAGGATATCGAGGATCTGATCGTCGGCTGCGCGTTTCCCGAAGGCGAACAGGGCTTCAACGTCGCCCGCCTGATCGGCTTCCTGGCCGATCTGCCGCTGTCGGTGGCGGGCATGACGGTCAACCGCTTCTGCGGATCGTCCATGCAGTCGATCCACATTGCCGCCGGTGCGATCCAGCTGGGCGCGGGCGATGTGTTCATCTGCGCCGGCGTGGAAAGCATGACCCGCGTGCCGATGATGGGCTTCAACCCGATGCCGCATCCGGGCCTCGCCTCGGCCATGCCGGGGGCCTATATGGGCATGGGCACCACGGCGGAGAATGTTGCCGCCAAGTATCAGATTTCCCGTGCAGAACAGGAAGCCTTCGCCGTCGCCAGCCACAAGAAGGCGGCAGAGGCGCGGGCGGCCGGCCGTCTGGCCGATGAGATCGTTGCCATCACCGGCAAGGGTGGCGTGATCGCGCAGGATGGCTGCATCCGTCCGGAAACCACGGCGGACGGGCTGGCCGGGCTGAAGCCGGCCTTCGATGTCAACGGCACGGTGACGGCGGGCACGGCGTCGCCCTTGACCGATGGCGCGGCGGCGACGCTGGTCTGCTCTGCCGAATATGCGGAAAAGCACGGCCTGCCGGTGCTGGCCTATGTCCGCAGCACGGCGGTTGCCGGCTGCCTGCCCGAAATCATGGGCATCGGCCCGGTTGCCGCCACCCGCAAGGCGCTGGCCCGCGCCGGGTTGAAGATCGACGATATCGATCTGGTCGAACTGAACGAGGCCTTTGCCTCGCAGGCGATTGCCTGCATGCGCGATCTGATGATCCCCGAAGGCAAGGTGAACCTGGATGGCGGTGCGATTGCGCTGGGCCACCCGCTGGGTGCCACCGGCGCCCGCATCACCGGCAAGGCGGCCAGCCTGCTGAAGCGCGAAGGCAAGCGTTTTGCCCTCGCCACCCAGTGCATCGGCGGCGGTCAGGGCATCGCCACCATCCTCGAAGCCGCATAACGCTTCGGCATCGAGAGAGGGGGAGCAAATCATGGCCATTCAAAAAGCCTGCGTCATCGGCGCCGGGGTGATGGGCAGCGGCATCGCCGCCCACATTGCCAATGCCGGAATTCCGGTGCTGCTGCTGGATATCGTCGCCAAGGACGGCGCCGACCGCAGCGCCATCGCCAAGGGCGCGCTGGAGAAGCTGAAAAAGGCCGATCCGGCCCCGTTCATGCACAAGGATGCCGCCCGCCTGGTCACGCCCGGCAATCTGGAAGACGATCTGGATGCCCTGGCGGACTGCGACTGGATCATCGAGGCGGTGATCGAAAAACTGGACATCAAGCGCAAGCTCTATGCCACGGTCGATGCCAAGCGCAAGCCGGGGTCGATCGTCTCCTCCAATACCTCCACCATTCCGCTGAAGATGCTGGTGGACGGGCAGTCGGATGGCTTCCGCCGCGATTTCCTGATCACCCATTTCTTCAACCCGCCGCGCTATATGCGCCTGCTGGAAGTGGTGCAGGGGGCGGATACCCGCGCCGATGCGGTGGCGGAAATCGTGGATTTCGCCGACCGCCGCCTGGGCAAGGGCGTGGTGCCGTGCAAGGATACGCCGGGCTTCATCGCCAACCGTATCGGCACCTACTGGATCCAGGTTGCGGTGAACGAGGCGATGGCGCTGGGCCTGTCGGTCGAAGAAGCCGACGCCATCGGCGGCAAGCCGATGGGGATTCCCAAGACCGGCGTGTTCGGGCTGATCGATCTGGTCGGGCTGGACCTGATGCCGCTGATCGCCAAGTCGATGGCGATGGCCCTGCCGCCGGGCGACGATTTCCTGCGCGTCAGCCGCACCCCGCCGCTGTTTGAAACCATGATCGCCAACGGCCTGACCGGCCGCAAGGGCAAGGGCGGCTTCTATCGCCTCAACACGGTGGGCGGCAAGAAGCAGAAGGAATCGATCAACCTGGTGACCGGCGAGTACGGCCCGTCATCCAAGCCCCGGCTGGATGTGCTGGACCGGGCGGGCAAGTCCCTGAAGGCGCTGGTCACCGATCCGTCGCCTCATGGGGACTATGCGCGCCGGGTGCTGGTGCAGACCCTGGGCTATGCCGCGGCGCTGGTGCCGCAGATTGCCGACGATATCGTTGCGGTCGATGAGGCGATGCGCCTTGGCTATAACTGGACCTATGGCCCGTTCGAGCTGATCGACCAGATCGGCGCCGATCTGCTGGCGGCGGAAATCGCCAAGGCCGGGCACCCGGTGCCGCCGCTGCTGCAAAGCGCCGCCGGCAAGGGGTTCTACCGGGTCGAGAACGGGGTGCTGGAAGCGCTGGGCACCGATGGCACCTATCGCAAGGTGGTGCGCCGCCCCGGCGTTCTGCTGCTGGCCGATGTGAAGCGGGCCGCGCAACCGGTGCTGAAGAACGGCTCCGCCGCCGTCTGGGATATCGGCGACGGCGTGCTGTGCTTCGAATTCACCAGCAAGATGAATTCGCTGGATGCCGAGATTTTCGGCCTGATCCACAAGGTGATCGAGCTGATCCCGGCCAAGGGCTACAAGGGGTTGGTCTTCTATAACGAAGGTACGCATTTCTCGGCCGGTGCCAATCTGGGGCTGGCGCTGTTCGCGCTCAACATCGCCCTGTGGCCGGCGATCGAGGAAACCGTGGCCGGCGGCCAGAAAACCTATATGGCGCTGAAATACGCCCCCTTCCCGGTGGTGGCCGCGCCGTTCGGGCTGGCGCTGGGCGGCGGCTGCGAGATCCTGCTGCATTGCGATGCGGTGCAGGCCCATGCCGAAAGCTATATCGGCCTGGTCGAAGTGGGCGTCGGCATCATCCCCGGCTGGGGCGGCTGCAAGGAAATGATCGCGCGCTGGACGGCGGAAAAGAAGCGTCCGGGCGGGCCGATGCCGCCGGTTGCCAAGGCGTTCGAGATCATCTCCACCGCCCAGGTGGCGAAGTCCGCCGCCGAGGCGAAGGAGCTGAAATTCCTGCGCGCCGATGACGGCATCACCATGAACCGCGACCGGCTGCTGGCGGATGCCAAGGCCAAGGTTCTGGCCCTGGCGGCCGATTATCGCACGCCGGCACCGCCGGAATTCCGCCTGCCGGGGCCGACCGCGCGGGTGGCGCTGGAAATGGCGGTCGATGGTTTCGCCGCCCAGGGCAAGGCGCTGCCGCACGATGTCACCATCTCCAAGGCGCTGGCGCGGGTGCTGTCCGGTGGCGACACCGACATCACCGAAGTGCTGAGCGAGGAGGACATGCTGACGCTGGAGCGGACGGTGTTCATGACCCTGGCCCACAATCCGAAATCCATCGCCCGCATGGAACACATGCTGGCCACCGGCAAGCCGCTGCGCAACTGACGCGCGGCACCGAAAGGGAGAGTCACGATGGCAGTGTACAAGGCCCCCTTGCGCGATATGCGCTTTGTGCTGAATGAAGTGTTGCAGGCCGAACAGCTGACCGCCTTGCCGGGGTTCGAGGATGCGACCCCCGACCTGTTCGACGCCATTCTGGAAGAAGCCGCCAAACTGTGTGAGAACGAGCTGCTGCCGATCAACCTGTCGGGCGACAAGGAAGGCTGCCGGTTCGAAAACGGCGTGGTGCGCACCCCGACCGGCTTCAAGGAAGCCTATCAGAAGTTTACCGAGGGCGGTTGGACCTCGCTCGCCTGCGATCCGGCCTATGGCGGCCAGGGGATGCCGCACCTGCTGCATTTCGTGGTGGAGGAGATGATCTGCTCCACCAATCTTGCCTTCGGCATGTATCCCGGCCTGTCGCACGGCGCCTATGAGGCGCTGGCCAAGCACGGCACGGAGGAGCTGCGGGAGACCTATCTGGCCAAGATCGTCTCCGGCCAGTGGTCTGGCACCATGTGCTTGACCGAACCCCATTGCGGCACCGATCTGGGGTTGTTGCGCACCAAGGCGGACCCGGTGGGCGATGGCAGTTATCGGCTGACCGGCACCAAGATCTTCATCTCCGCCGGCGAACATGATCTGACCGAGAATATCGTCCATCTGGTGCTGGCGCGTCTGCCCGATGCGCCGCCGGGCATCAAGGGGATTTCGCTGTTCCTGGTGCCGAAGTTCCTGCCCAATGCCGATGGCACGCCGGGCCAACGCAACGGCGTTGCCTGCGGGTCGATCGAGCACAAGATGGGCATTCACGCCAATGCCACCGCCGTGCTGAATTTCGACGGCGCGACCGGCTGGCTGATCGGCGAGCCGCACAAGGGCATGCGCTGCATGTTCACCATGATGAATGCGGCCCGCCTGGGCGTCGGCATGCAGGGGCTGGGCATCGGCGAGACCGCCTATCAATCGGCGGTCGCCTATGCCAAGGACCGGCGGCAGAGCCGGTCGCTCGATCCCAAGAAGCAGGACAAGGCGGCAGCCGCCGATCCGATCATCGTCCATCCCGATGTGCGGCGCATGCTGTTGACCATGCGGGCCAAGAACGAAGCCAGCCGTGCGCTGGCCTATTGGATCGGCCTGGCCATCGATGTCTCCACCCATCATCCCGACCCGCAGAAGCGGCAAGAGGCCGATGATCTGGTGGCGCTGATGACGCCGATCATCAAATCCTATCTGACCGATCATGGCTTCGATGCGGCCAACCTGGCGGTGCAGGTCCATGGCGGCCATGGCTATATCCACGAATGGGGCGTGGAGCAGCTGGTGCGCGATGCCCGCATCACGCAAATCTATGAAGGCACCAACGGGATCCAGGCGCTGGTCGGCCGCAAGATGCCGCAGGATATGGGGCGGCTGCTGCGCAGCTTCTTCCACCCGGTCCATGACTTTATCGAGGAGCATAAAGACACGCCGCAGATGCAGGAATTCGTCCTGCCGCTGGCCAAGGCGTTCGGTAAGCTGCAACAGGCCACCGCAACCGTCGCGCAGAAGGGCATGGCCCGGCCGGAGGAAGCGGGGGCAGCGGCGTCCGACTATCTGAAAATGTTTGCTCTGGTCGCCCTTGGCTTCATGTGGGCGCGCATGGCGGCGGTTTCCGTGCAGAAGCTGGACGGGCCGGAGCGCGCCTTCTATGAGGCCAAGCTGTCAACCGCGCGCTTCTACATGACCCGCGTTCTGCCTGAACATGGCTCGCTGTTCATCGGCCTGATGGCGGGGGCGAAGCCCCTGATGGAACTGCCGGTCGACGCGTTCTAAGCCAGCGGTCGGTCGGTCCGTTCCTGCGGCCCGGATGGTGTTCATCCGGGCCGTTGGTTCATCACGTTACAGGATTTTTGACCATGAATTTGCTTGTGCGGCTGATCGCCACCCTTTTGGTGTCCTGGCGCGCCTCCCGCGTCGGTATTCTGGATCAGGTGCGGCTGCGCTTCCTCGTCTGGCCGAACGATCTGGATAATAACCTGCACATGAACAATGGCCGCTATCTGACCGTGATGGATCTGGGGCGGACAGCCCTGATGATCCGGGTTGGCCTGCTGCCGGTGATCGCCAAGCGGCGCTGGTCGCCGGTGGTGGGGGGGATTCTGGTGCGGTTCCGCCGGTCCCTGTCGCCGTTTCAGCGCTATACCCTGACCACCCAGCTGCTCGGCTGGGATGAAAAATGGGTCTATCTCCAGCAGAGTTTCGACACCCCCCGCGGCCCGGCCTGCGTTGCGGTGGTGCGCGCCTGTTTTCGTGTCAAGGGCGGCACGGTGCCGAGTGCAGAGATCATGGCCGCCCTGGGGCAGCCGGATCTGGCCTCGCCGCCTCTCCCGGAAGCTGTGCAAAAATGGGCGGATGCAGAGCAAGAGTTGACGGCGGCGGCCGGATAACCGTTCGGCATCATCGTTCTGCCGGCGCGAATCATTTTCGCTTCAGGAAAAATGTGCTACCCCACGCCGCACAGGGTTGAAACACGACAGTCTGTCTGGGGTGGTGCAATGCGGGCGATTCATCGGATGGCGACGGGTGTGGCGGGGATGCTGCTGCTGGCCCTGATGGCGGTTGCGGGCGCAGCCCGGGCGGCATCGGCCACCGATATCGTGATCCGCGATTTCGTGATCACCACCCGCATTGCCGAGAACGAGCCGGTGGACGCGGTGGAGGATATCCCCGCCGCCAACGGCCAGGCCTTTGCCTTTGCCCGGTTCGATAATCCGGGGGAGCCAACGCCGGTGATCTTCGTCTGGTTCCGCGATGGCACCGAAGTGCGCCGGGCAGAACAGACCATCGGCAAATCCGCCGGTTGGCGCAGCTACACCTCCTCCCGCATTCGGGCGGGCAAATGGCGGGTGGAACTGCGCCAGGGGCCGCTGGTTCTGGCCGAACGGGAATTCCTGGTCCGCTAAGGCGTGGCGCAGGGTTGATATAGTGTAACAGTTTGGTTTTATTCCAAACAATTCTTTGCCGATAGTTTATAGTTCCATGACGGTTGAATTAACCCATTGCCCTTGACTGGATTTGCCGCCACTCTGCCCTGATCGAAATCTTGAGTGACGGGGTTGATATGGTGCAGCGCTTTTCGGTTCTGGCGTCGTTTTCGGCGGCGCTTCTGGTGTCCACAGCGGTTCTGGCTGCGGAATCGACGGTCAAGCTGCGGGTGATCGAGACGACCGATATTCATGTTCACGTGCTGAACTATGATTATTACCGCGATGCGAAGGATGACGGGTTCGGCCTGTCGAAAGTGGCGACCCTGGCCAAGCAGGCCCGCGCCGAAGCGCCGAACAGCCTGTTGATCGACAATGGCGATCTGCTTCAGGGCAACCCGATGGGCGACTATATCGCCCGCAAGAAGGGCCTGAAGATGGGCGAGGTTCATCCGGTCTATAAGGCCATGAACCTGATGGGGTATGATGTCGGCAATATCGGCAATCACGAATTCAATTATGGCCTGGACTTTTTGGCCAATGCGGTGGCCGGGGCGAAGTTCCCGTACGTCAATGCCAACGTCTATACTGCCGATGGCAGCCGCAACTATTTCACCCCCTATCTGATCCTGGACCGTAAGCTGAAGGACGAGGCGGGCAAGGAACACCCGATCAAGATCGGCGTGATCGGCTTTGTGCCGCCGCAGATCATGCAATGGGACAAGGGCCATCTGAACGGCAAGGTGACAACCCGCGATATCGTGGAAACCGCGCGCAAATTCGTGCCGGAAATGCGCGCCAAGGGGGCCGATCTGGTGATCGCCGTGCCGCATTCGGGCATCGGCTCCACCGCCGACGGCCTGACCATGGAAGAAAACGCCACCTATGCCCTGTCCAAGGTTGATGGGATCGACGGCATCCTGTTCGGCCATGCCCATCTGGTGTTCCCGTCCGATGCGTTCAAATCCCTGGCCGGGGCGGATATCGCCAAGGGCACGCTGAACGGCAAGCCCGCAACCATGCCGGGCTTCTGGGGCAGCCATCTGGGCTATCTCGACTATACGCTGAAGGTGGATGGCGGCAGATGGTCGGTCGCCGATGCCGTCGGCGTGGTCAAGCCAGTGTTCAAGACCGAAAACCGGGTCAAGATTCCGCTGGTGGAGAATGACCCGGCGGTGGTTGCCGCCGTGCAGGAAGATCACGAGGCGACGCTGGCCTTCATCCGCGCGGCAGTGGGCAAGACCTCTGCCCCGATCTACAGCTATTTCGCCCTGGTGCAGGACGATCCGTCGGTCCAGATCGTCGCCGATGCCCAGCGCTGGTACACCGCCCAGCAGTTGCAGGGCACGGAATATGACAAGCTGCCGGTTCTGTCGGCGGCGGCGCCGTTCAAGGCCGGCGGCCGCGGCGGCCCCGACTATTACACCGATGTCGATGCGGGCGATATTGCGATCAAGAACGTGGCCGACCTGTACCTCTATCCCAACACGCTGCAGGCCGTGCTGATGACCGGCGCGCAGGTCAAGGAATGGTTGGAAATGGCGGCCGGGCAGTTCCTTCAGATCGATCCGGCCAAAACCGATCCGCAGCCCCTGGTCGATACCGCCTTCCCGACCTTCAATTTCGATGTGCTGGACGGCGTGACCTATCAGATCGATGTCACCAAGGCCCCGCGCTATGACCGGGATGGCAAGCTGATCAATGCCGATAGCCAGCGCATTGTCGGCCTCAGCTTCCAGGGCAAGCCGATCGATCCGGGCCAGCGCTTCGTGGTGGCGACCAACAATTACCGCGCCAGCGGCGGCGGCAAGTTCCCCGGCTTCGATGGCAAGAACATCATCCTGGAATCGCCGGAAGAAAACCGCACCGCACTGGTGAACTATATTTTCGACAAGGGCACGATCAACCCGTCGGCGGATAACAACTGGTCCTTCGCCAAGATCGGCAAGCCGGTCAAGGTCAGCTTCGAAAGCTCTCCCAAGGCCGAGAAGTACCTGCCGAAAACCGGCAAGATCGCAGCTGCCGGCGCCGGGCAGAACGGCTTTGCCCAGTATGTGCTGACGCTGGATTAAGCGACGCGCGCATCCCACCCCCTTGCCGGCCGGGCATCCCCGGATTGGCAAGGGGGTTTTTCTTTGCACAATTCGCTGGAAAAAGTGGCGATATCGCACCACTCTGTTTCCAGTTTCGATACAAAAAAGCCAAAAAGGCCCGGTATCGGGATGATACTGTTGTCGTGCGGGAAGTCATAAGACGGGATGTCTTTGGATAAGCCGCAATTTTACACTGAAGGGGGATGCTCTTATGTCGTTTGTGAAGGCTGCGGCCACCGCGTTGATCATTGCGACCGGTATTGCCGGCACGGCGGGCATTGCGATTGCCCAGACCGATGTGATCAAGGAACGCAAGGACGGCTTCCAGTCCAACCGCAAGAATCTGGGCGCGATCAAGGCTGTGGTGGACGGCAATGGCCCGGCCAGCGGGGCGCTGGCCCCGGCGCAGGAAATGGCCGCCTTCGGCGCCAAGCTGCCCACGCTGTTCCCGCAGGGCTCCGGCACCGGCGACACCAAGGCCGCCCCGGCCATCTGGTCGGACTGGGCCGGGTTCCAGAAGGCCGCCAAGGATTTCGAAACCGCAGCCACGGCGGTGGCGTCGGCTGCCTCCGCCAACAATATCGATGGTGTGAAGGCCGGGTTCGCCCAGCTGGGCGCCACCTGCGGCGCCTGCCACGATAAATACCGGGCGAAGTAACTACTGGTCAGGTGCCAGAAAATCCCCCGCCGGGGCAGCCTGGCGGGGGATTTTTTATTGGCTTGGCTTGGGGGCTCAGGGCGCGAAGGCCAGCACCGCCCATAATCCGCCGCCAACCGCCAGCACGGCCAGGGCGGCGCGCCACAGCGGCGGCGACCGGTCGGCCAGCGGCCCGGCCTCGGTATCGGAAACCCAGGGCTTGCGCCCATGGATCATCGGGCCGACCAGATTCTGTTTCTTGACGACGCGGTACAGCAGAATCGCGGCCACATGCAGCCCGATCAGCAGCGGCAGGATATCGCCGATCTGCCGGTGCACGGATGTCAGCAGCATACGCTGATCATAGGATACCCATTCCCCCAGCGGCCCGACGAACAGGATATCGTCGTCGGTGAACAGCCCCGTCACCCCCTGAACCAGCAACAGACCCAACAGGGTGATCACCATCCAGCCGCCCGCCGGATTATGGCCGATCTCGGCGCTGTCCACCTTATTATCCCGGCGGACCAGCGTCTTGAGATAGGCAAAAGCGGCGAGGGGGGAGCGCAGGAACGAGGCGAACCGCGCATAGCGCCCCCCGATCACCCCCCAGATGATGCGAAAGCCGACCAAAACCAGAATACCGTATCCAGCAAATTGATGGATGGTGCGGAACCGGCTTTCTTCCCCCGTCACGAAGGCGATGACGAACAGGATTACCAGCAGCCAGTGAAACAGGCGGGTCGGCAGATCCCAGATCAGTGCGCCGCTGATTGTGCGGCTGACTGCGCCGCGCGCCGGTTTGGCCGGTTCGGTCATCGCTTTTCCCCTCCACCAATCATGGCAGCGAGGATGGGGCGATCCGGCACGGGTGTAAACCCCTTCCGCAGGCCCCCTGCACAATGAGGGCCGACGGAAGGGGGCGTGCGTCATCAATAGGTTGCGCGGACACCCAAATAGATCGCCCGGCCGGTGGCGCGATAGTCCGCCGCGTCCCGGATATCGGCATCGGTCAGGTTTTCCGCCCGGCCGAACAGGCTGATCCACGGGGCCAGCCGATAGGTGGCGTGTAGGTCGATCCCGGTCGAAGCCGGGCTGCGCCGCGTGCTGAAGCTGGTATCCCGCTGGGAGGAGACGGTCCGGCTGGATACGCCGAGCGAGAGATCCGGCATCGCCTGCCAATCGGCCCGCAGGATCAGGGTATGCTCCGGTCGGCGCGGCAATTCGCGGCCGGTCGCCTCATCCTCCGCGTTGAGATAGGTATAGTCTGCCCCAAAGCTCAACACCGATAGGGGGGACCAGCGGGCGGTGGCTTCCACCCCCTGCGTGCGCGCCTTGCCGATATTGGTATAGCCGCTGCCGGTATACTGGATCAGATCCTCGAACCGGTTGTGGAACCAGGTCAAACCCAGGGTCAGGGTGCCGCCGATCTTCTGTTCGACACCGATATCGTAACCGCGGCTGGTTTCCACGGTCAGGCGCGGATTGCCGTACAGCGGATCGAACAGCTGGAACAGGCTGGGGGCCTTGGACCCGGTGCCATAACTGGCGCGCAGCGTGGTCTCGGTTGCATCGATCAGATAGGCCCCGGTCAGCCGCCAGGTTGCCTTGCCGCCAAAGGTTTCGTGATCGTCCAGCCGGGTGCCGATGGTCAGGAACAGCGGCTCCAGCGGGTTCAGCACCGCCTGGGCAAAGACCGACCGGGTCCAGACCGATTGGTCGAAGGCCGTCGGCGTGCGGCTGTTGCTGCTCTCTGCGCTGTCCTGGCGGGCGGCGGCACCGATGGTCAGGCTATCGGTCTTGTTGAAGGCCAGCGTGCCCTGATATTCGGCCATCACCGTTGTGCCTTCATAGGCAGAGCGGCGGAAATAGCCGAGCGGTTCGTCATAATCCCGGCTGACCTGCGACCAGCCGAGCGACAGGCTGTTGGTCAGAAACCCGTCGAACAGGCCCAGGCTGGTCTCCGCCCGGGCGAAGCGCTGGGTGGTTTCGGCAATGGCCGGGCCATCCTGGCGGGCGCCGGGGTCGAAGTCGCTGTCCAGATCGGCATAGCCTGCGCTGGCGCCGATCCGCCAGTTGGGCAGAAGCTGGGCGCCGATCCGGCCATTGACGGCCCAATCCTCTGCCCCATCGCGTTCGCTGCCGCGCCGGATGCGGTTGAAGCCGTCGGTCTTCAGATGATCGGCCGACAGGGCATAGTCGATCCCATTCAGCCCGCCGCTGATGCCCGCTTGCTGGCGGAAGGTGCCATAGGAGCCGCCTTCCAGGCTGCCGGTGGCGGTGAAGGGGCGCTGGCCGGTCTGCGCCGTGCCGCGCTTGGTGATGATGTTGATCACCCCGCCCATGGCATCATTGCCATAGAGCGCCGATTGCGGCCCGC
>CAYRWZ010000030.1:0-6155 GCA_964428065.1 uncultured Comamonadaceae bacterium
TGCCGGCAGCGTCACCGCGCAGGACATCGCAGCGGCGCGGGCACAGCTTGAGCAGGCCCGCGAGACCCTGGCGCGGCTTGAGGCTGGCCCCAAAGAGAACGAGATCGAGCACGCCCAGGCCCAGCGCGACCAAGCCGCCGCCAACCTCCAACTCCAGCGCGACCGGCTCTCGGCCGCCAAGACCAGCGCCCAGCTTGACCTTGAGCAGTCCACCAACGCGCTGACCCAGGCGCAGTCGGCCTACGCGACCGCCAAGCACAACTGGGAGTTTGTGCAGGAGACCGGCCAGCATCCGATGCAGCCCGACCTGCCCAACGGCGACTCCAACACCGTGAACGACACCCAGCGCCAGCAGTTCTACGACGCATATGTCCAGTCGGAGGCCCAACTGCGCAGCGCCGAGAGCGCCGTGCAGCAGGCGCTGAAAGACCTGGGCTATGATCCCGGTGCGGTTGACGGTGTGATGGGCCGCCGGAGCCGGACGGCAATTTCTGCCTGGCAGAAAGGGCAGGGGTTGCCCGAAACCGGGCGGCTGACCGCCGACCAGCAAAAACAGCTGTTGGGGGCCGGGGGCTGATGCGGCGGCTTTACCGGGGCAGCGCTGTCGGGCTGCTTGCCCTCCTGCTCATGGTCTCTGGCGGCGCGGCATCCGCCCGCAACCCGGAAACCGTGTCCGGCCCGGCAGAGGCTGTGGATGCCCGCACGCTGCGCATCGGCCCGCATGTGATTCGTCTGAAAGGGATTGCCGTGCCCGACCTGCCGGATCCGCTGGCCTATGAATCGGTTGGCTGGCTGCACCGCCATGTGCGGGAAAAGATCATCTATTGCCATATGGACCCGCTGCCCGGCGCCCAGCGCGCGGGCGGGGGCGCATCGCCCGAAACTGGTTTGGCCGTAAGGCCCGGCGTCCGTCCGGGGGTGTGCGAATTTGCCGGGCTGGATATCGCCGCCCTGATGGTTGAGGCCGGCTATGCAATGGACTGCGCGCGGGAGTCCGGCGGGCGCTATCGCATCCAGCAGGGACGGGCAGCGGCTCAAATCTCAGCTGGGCACCAGGGGCAACCCCAGGGGTTACATGGGCGCTTCACCAGTCCCGCCGGATGCGCAGGGAAAGCAAATCGTTGAAATATTACCTGCTTAGCCGGGTTTGTGGTTGCATTGCTTTAACGAATTTGCGCATAATCCGGGGAAATGCTCCTGGCCATGGCGTCGGGGGTGCGGGGTCAACGGCCCATAATGGGTCAGCAGAAGCCGGAATCGATCATGCCGATCACGCCGTTCCAAGCGTTTCGTTTGTCCAAGGCGGAATATGAAGTTCTCCGCGTTGTCGAGAACAAGGTGGATGAGTTTCTTGAAGAAAACTACTATCCCGGCCTGACCGTGACGGTGAACCTGCCGGCCAAGACGGTGACCGACCGCATCCTGCACAGCATCATGCAGCGCTATCAGGAAGCGGGCTGGACAGTGGAAAAGAAATCGCCCCAGCAGGCCGAGGCCATTACGCTGGACTTCATCCCGAACCGGCCCGATCTGGCTTAACAGGCGGGAAACACTGGCTTTTTGCCCCCGGCCAATGCCGGGGGTTTGTCTTTTGGGGTGTCAGCAATCTTGTCTTGCGGGCGGCGTCCGTGTATTTCCCCACCCGGGGGCAGCGACAGCGGATGCCGATCACCATGGACGCGGAAAGAATGAGCGGGGACAGCGTGACGCAGAAAAAGGAAGGTCTGTGGGAAACGGTCAAGACCGTGCTCTATGCCGTGCTGATCGCCGTCGGCATCCGGACGGTCGCCTATGAGCCGTTCCATATTCCGTCCGGATCGATGATCCCCAGCCTGCTGATCGGCGATTTTCTGTTCGTGTCGAAATTCAGCTATGGCTACAGCAAACATTCGTTGCCGTTCAGTCTGCCCCTGTTGAACGGCCGCATCCTGGCATCCATGCCGGAGCGTGGCGATGTGGTGGTGTTCAAGACGCCGACCGACAATTCGACCGATTTCATCAAGCGCGTGATCGGCCTGCCGGGCGACCGGATCCAGTTCCGCGAGGGCCGCCTGTATATCAATGGCGAGGTGGTGCAGCGCCAGCATGAGGGCGATTTTCTCTATCGCAAGGCGCCGTTCGGCCAGGTGGTTCAAGCCAAGCAATATATCGAAACCCTGCCGGGCGGACGCCGCCATCGGATTATCGAAGAAACCGACACCAACCCCGGCTCCGACAATACCGGCGTGTTCGAAGTGCCGCCCGGCCATTTCTTTATGGTCGGCGATAACCGCGACGATTCCAGCGACAGCCGCTTCCAGCTGGGCTTCGTGCCGCTGGAAAATCTGGTCGGCCGGGCCGAATTCCTCTTCTTCTCGGTCGATGGGTCGTTCTGGCGCGTGTGGGAATGGCCGTGGACCCTGCGCGGCAGCCGGTTCTTCATGGGTGTGAATTGAGTCGAAGCGGACAGAAGACGGCCGGTGCCGATGCCGATCTCGGCACCTTGGAGCGCGCGCTGGGCCACACGTTTGCCGAGCGCGAACTGCTCCAGCGGGCGGTGCTGCATTCCAGCGCCGCCACCCGCGGGGATCGCGGCAACGAGAGGATGGAGTTTCTGGGCGACCGGGTGTTGGGGCTGGTGATCGCCGAGGATCTGATCGCCCGCTTCGGCAAGGAAACCGAAGGCGATCTGGCCAAACGGCTGGCCCATCTGGTCAAGCGCGACACCCTGGCCCCGATTGCCGAGGCGCTCGATCTGGGCCAGTATCTCTCGCTCGCCAAGGGCGATGACGAACAGGATAACCGCCGCAATCCCAATATCCTGTCCGATGCGCTGGAAGCGGTGATTGCCGCCCTGTATCTGGATGCCGGTCTGGATGCGGCGCGGCGCTTCATTCTGGCCCATTGGCGGCCCCTGCTGGAAGGGGCGGCAGCCGCCGCGCCGCCGCGCGATGCCAAGACCAGTTTGCAGGAATGGGCCCTGGCCCGCGCTTTGCCCTTGCCCGACTATCGGGTGGTTCGGCAGGAAGGGCCGCCGCACGATCCGCGCTTCGTGGTGGAGGTTTCGGTGACCCGTTTGCCGCCACGACAGGGCAGCGGCAGATCGAAGCGCGAGGCGGAGCATAAGGCCGCTGCGGCCCTTCTTGCCGATATCCAGGCTGGGGCGAAGCGGTAATCGGAACGCATAAGGTGGTGGAACCGGGCATGACAGGGAATGATCAGACCGCGGCGGATCAAGGCCAGCAACGCTGCGGCTATGCGGCAGTTCTGGGCATTCCCAATGCGGGGAAATCGACCCTGACCAACGCGCTGGTCGGTGCGAAGGTGACGATTGTTTCGCCCAAGGTGCAGACTACGCGCAACCGGGTGCTTGGCATTGCCATGGCTGGGCAGGCGCAGATCATCCTGATGGATACGCCGGGCATTTTCTCCAACCCCAAGCGGCGGCTGGAACGCGCCATGGTGCAGGCCGCCTGGACGGGGGCAGGGGATGCCGATGTGCTGTGCGTGCTGGTCGATGCGCAAAAAGGATACGATAGCGAAACGAAATCCATCATCGACGGCCTGAAGGATCGCAAGCAGCCGAAATTTCTAGTGCTGAACAAGATCGATCTGGTCGCCAAGGAAAGGCTGCTGCTGCTGCTGGCGGCAGAGGGCAACGCCCTGCTGTCCTTCGACCAGACCTTCATGGTGTCGGCGGAAAAGGGCGATGGCGTGGCCGATCTGCTGGCGGCCCTGGCCAAGGCGATGCCGGCCTCCCCCTGGTTCTATCCCGACGATCAGGTGGCCGATATGCCGCTGCGCCTGATGGCGGCGGAATTCACCCGCGAGCAGCTGTTCCGGCGCCTGCATCAGGAACTGCCCTATCACCTGACCGTCGATACCGAAAGCTGGCAGGACAAGGACGATGGCAGCGTGCGGATCGAACAGGTCATCACCGTTGCGCGCGAAGGGCACCGGCCCATCGTTCTGGGCAAGGGCGGGCAGTTGATCAAGCAGGTTGGCGCAGCGGCGCGGCGCGATCTGATGGAAGTGCTGGACCGCCCGGTCCATCTGTTCCTGCATGTCAAGGTGCGGGAGGATTGGCTGGAGGATCCCCGCCGCTACCGCGATATGGGGCTGGACTACGATTCCTGACCATGGATCCGGCCATGAGCGGGCAGCCGGTCGATCTTCAGGCACTGCGGCAGGCGGCCATTGACCGCCACCAGGCCGGTGATCTGACCGCCGCCCGCGATGCCTATCGCAGCCTGCTGCACCAGGCCCCGGACGATGCCCATAGCCTGACCCTGCTGGCCGCCGTCCACCGCGCCCTGGGGGAGCCAGAGGTGGCCTTGCCGCTGGTCGAACGGGCGGTTGCCCTGCGCCCGCAGGTCTGGCAGGCCCGCCATGGGCTGGCAGAAACATTGCGCGATCTGGCGCGGTTGGACGAAGCCGAACCGCTGTACCGGCAGGTCGCAGAGGCAGTGGGGCCAGGCGTGCCAACCGTGATCGGCCATTGGGCGGAATGTCTGTGGCTGATCGGCCGCGTGGCGGAGGGGGCGGAAGCCTTTGCCCGTTATCAATCCAGCCACCGCGACTGGATGGCGAACCTTTCGATCGATCCGGCCACCCTGCTGGTCCCGCTCGACCCGGCCCAGCCGCTATGGCTTCAGGCCGATGCCGGGTTCGGCGATTCCCTGCAATTCGCCCGCTATGTGCCGTGGCTGACGCAGCGCGGTTATCGCGTGATCGGCTGGGGCGACCGTGGGCCGATGGTGCCCCTGATCGGTGCCAGTTTCCCGACCCTGGATTGCCGGGCGGATCGGTCCAGCCCGGACGGGGTGCGCCGGGTGCCGCTTCACGCGCTGCCCCATCTGGCCGGACTGCCGGACGAAGCCGCTACGGCCTATCTGTCTGCGTCGCCGGACCGGATCGCCCATTGGCGGGGGCGGCTGGGCACGATATGTGGCCCCCATATTGGTCCCCGCATCGGCCTGTGCTGGCAGGGCGACCCGGCCAACCGGCATGACCGGCAACGCTCCCTCGACCCCGCAGCGCGCGACCGGCTGATTGCCCTGGCGGTACAGGCGGCCAGGCCGACGGGGGCCGCGATCTCGCTGCAAGTGGGTGCTGGGGGCGCTAATTTCGGGCTAGTGGACTGGACCGGCGATCTGGCCGATTTCGCCGATACGGCGGCGCTGGTTGCCGGGCTGGATCTGGTGATCACGGTCGATACGGCGATTGCCCATCTGGCCGGGGCCCTGGGCAAGCCAGTCTGGATTTTGCTGCCCCATGTTCCCGCCTGGCGCTATGGCCTCCGACAGGGAGAAACTGTCGCCGGGGCCACTCCAGCGCATTTCCCCCTGGAGCGCTTCGGCTGGTATTCTGACGCCTGGTTGTTCCGGCAAGCCCGGCGCGGCGATTGGCGGGGGGTGCTGGACCAGGTGGCGGCGGCGCTGGCTGCCAAAGGGGGTGCCATCGATGGATTGGACCGATAGCGGCATTGTGCTGGCCGCCCGCCGTCATGGCGAATCGGCAATGATTCTGCATGTGCTGACAGAGCATCACGGCCATGCCAGCGGCGTCCTGCGCGGCGGGCAGGGCGGCAGGCTGCGCCCCTTGACCGAACCGGGGGCCGCGCTGCGCCTTACCTGGCGCGCCCGGGTGGAGGATCATCTGGGCACCCTGACTGCCGAGGCGGAGGGCGCGCACCCGGCCGCCCTGATTCTGGACGATGCCGACCGGCTGGCCGGGCTGGCCGCAGTCTGCGCGCTGCTGGACCGCTGCCTGCCGGAACGCGACCCGCATCCGGCCTTGCTGGCGGTGCTGCGCCAATGGCTGGCCCGCTTGCCAGAGACGGGCTGGGCCGGGCGGCTGGTCTTGCTGGAGGTGCTGCTGCTGGCCGATCTCGGCTATGGGCTGGATCTGTCGCGCTGCGCGGCGACCGGCCGCAACGACCAACTGGCCTATGTCTCCCCGCGCACCGGCCGTGCCGTGTCCCTGTCGGCGGGGGAGCCGTACCGGGACCGGCTGCTGCGGTTGCCGCCCTTTCTGGCCGGCGATGCCGCCGGGCTGGAGACGGTGGCGCCTGCGGATCTTCTGGATGGGTTCGCGCTGACCGGCGGCTTTATCGACCGGCATTTGCTGGCCCCGGCCGGGCGATCCCTGCCCGATGCGCGACACCGCCTCTTGGA
>CAYRWZ010000030.1:6165-6394 GCA_964428065.1 uncultured Comamonadaceae bacterium
TGCTACAAGATCTGGTAGAAAGACGGAGTCCAGATGGTAGCGAAATCCGAACAAGGCGGCCCGCGCGATCCGACCGACGGCGGTTCGAATGGCGGCCTGCTGAAAGAGACCGATTTGGGACAGGCGCTGAGCGAGCGCTATCTGTCCTATGCCCTGTCCACCATTATGGCCCGGTCGCTGCCTGATGTGCGCGACGGGCTGAAGCCGGTGCATCGCCGCCTGCTGTTCG
>CAYRWZ010000030.1:6444-8965 GCA_964428065.1 uncultured Comamonadaceae bacterium
ATCGGCAAGTTCCACCCCCATGGCGATATCGCGGTCTATGAGGCGCTGGTGCGCCTGGCCCAGGATTTCGCCGTGCGCTATCCGCTGGTCGATGGTCAGGGCAATTTCGGCAATATCGACGGCGATAACGCCGCCGCCATGCGCTATACCGAGGCGCGGCTGACCGATGTGGCCCAGGCGCTGCTGGACGGGCTGGACGAAGATGCGGTCGATCTGCGCAAAACCTATGACGGGGAGCTGGAGGAGCCGGTGGTGCTGCCCGCCGCCTTTCCCAATCTGCTGGCCAATGGGGCCACCGGCATCGCCGTTGGCATGGCAACCGCGATCCCGCCGCACAATGCCGCCGAATTGTGCGATGCCGCGCGCTATTTGATCGATCATCGGGACTGCACGGTGGCCGATCTGATGCAGTTCGTGCAGGGGCCGGATTTTCCGACCGGCGGCATTGTGATCGAAACGCCGGAGATGATCCGCGCCGCCTATGAAACCGGGCGCGGCGGCTTTCGCATCCGCTCCCGCTGGGAGGTGGAGCAGCTAAAGAACGGCACCTTCCAGGTGGTGGTGACCGAAATCCCCTATCAGGTGCAGAAAGCCCGCCTGATCGAACGGGTGGCAGAGCTGCTGAACGACAAGAAGCTGGCGCTGCTGGACGATATCCGCGACGAATCGACCGACGAGATCCGCATCGTTCTGGTGCCAAAATCGCGCAATGTCGATCCGGCGGTGCTGATGGAATCGCTGTTCCGCCAGTCGGATTTCGAGGCGCGCTTTTCGATGAACCTCAACGTCATCGACGGCGAGGGCGTGCCCCGGGTGCTGAACCTGAAAGACTGCCTGCAGGAATTTCTGGATCACCGCCATGTCGTGCTGGTCCGCCGCAGCCGTCATCGCCAGGCCGAGATCGAGCGGCGGCTGGAAATCCTGAAAGGCTATCTGGTCGCCTATCTGAATATCGACGAGGTGATCCGCATCATCCGCGAAGAGGACGAGCCAAGGGCCGAGATGATGCGCCGTTGGGATCTGACCGAGGTTCAGGCCGACGCGATCCTGAACATGCGGCTGCGCGCCCTGCGCCGGCTGGAGGAAGTGGCGATCCGGCGCGAATTCGATGCCCTGTCGGCAGAGCGCGACGGGCTGGTTGCCCTGCTGGCCGATGAAGCCCTGCGCTGGCAGGCGATTGCCGGGGAAGTGGCCGAAGTCGGCGCCAAGTTCGGCAAGGACACCGCGCTGGGTGCCCGGCGGACGACATTCTCAGTCGCGCCCAGCGTGCTGGATGTGCCGGTCGAGGCGCTGGTGGAGCGGGAGCCGATCACTGTCGTCTGTTCGGAAAAGGGGTGGGTGCGGGCGATCAAGGGCCACGATGTCGCGCCCGACGCGGTCAAGTACAAGGACGGCGACGGGCCGCGCTTCCTGCTGAAGGCGGAGACGACAGACAAGCTGCTGATATTCTCCACCGATGGCAAATTCTATACCCTGGGCTGCGACAAGCTGCCGGGCGGCCGTGGGTTTGGGGAGCCGATCCGCCTGTCGATCGATCTGGCCAACGATCAGGATATTCTGGCGCTGCAGGTGCATCGCCCCGGCGGCCGCCTGCTGGTTGCCGCCACCGATGGCAAGGGCTTCCTGGTGAAGGAAGAGGAGGCGCTGGCCCAGACGCGCAGCGGCAAGCAGGTCTTGCTGCCGGGCGATGGCGCCAAGGCCATGGTCTGCCTTGCGGTCGATAAGCCGCACCTGGCGGTGATCGGCGACAATCGCAAGATCCTGATCTTTGCGACCGAGGAAATCCCGGAAATGACCCGCGGGCGCGGGGTCATGTTGCAGAAATATAAGGATGGCGGCTTGTCCGATGCCCGTTTCCTGACTCTGGATGAAGGGTTGACCTATCCGTTCGGCGGGCGGCAGCGGCAGATCACCGATCTATCGCCCTGGTTGGGCAAACGCGCCCAGGCCGGGCGTCTGGCGCCGGTCGGCTTTCCACGCAACAATCGGTTCCCGGCCCTGGTGTAAACCCGGCACGACAAGCGGTTGGGGCGGTATAGGTCATCCATACCGCCCTTTTTTTGTGCATTTGTTGTCAGATTTCTGCGGGAACCCATGCTGCACTGCAATAATTCACTGAATTGGCGTGAGATTGGGTAATTTTATGCCGATTTGCGCCGAATCATCCTTGTGCGTGATATACCTTGCGGGTACTATCGTGACCGTGAAGGCGTCCGTGCCTAAGTCTTTGGTGCGTAACGTTTTCTGACCAAACAACCGAGTTTAGGGAGAGGTCACGATGGCGATGGAACGTCGCAAATTTCTGAAAACCGCTGGTGTGGGCGTTGCCGCCACCACGATTGCCGCCCCGGCGATCGCGCAGTCGCAGCCGGAAATCAAGTGGCGCCTGGCGTCCAGCTTCCCGAAGAGCCTTGACACCATCTACGGCGCGGCCGAGGTGCTGTCCAAGCGCGTCGCGGAAGCAACCGACGGCAAGTTCCAGATTCAGGTGTTTGCGGCGGGCGAACTGGTTCCCGGCCTG
>CAYRWZ010000030.1:8993-9223 GCA_964428065.1 uncultured Comamonadaceae bacterium
GTACAGGCCGGTACGGTCGAAGCGGGCCACACGGCCATGTACTATTATGTCGGCAAGGATCCGACCTTCGCCTTCGATACCGCCATTCCGTTCGGCCTGAACACCCGCCAGCACATGGGCTGGATGTATCAGGGCGGCGGGCTGCAGACCTATCACGAATTCCTGAAGGACTATAACACCATCAGCTTCCCGGCCGGTCAGACCGGGACCCAGATGGGCGGCTGGTGCCG
>CAYRWZ010000030.1:9236-13418 GCA_964428065.1 uncultured Comamonadaceae bacterium
CAAGACCGTGAAGGACCTGGAAGGCTCGAAGATGCGTATCGGCGGCTTGGCCGGCCAGGTGCTGGCCAAGCTGGGGTCCGTGCCGCAGCAGATCGCCGGCGGCGACATCTATCCGGCGCTGGAAAAGGGCACCATCGACGGCGCCGAGTGGGTCGGCCCCTATGACGACGAGAAGCTCGGCTTCTACAAGGTTGCCAAGTTCTACTACTATCCGGGTTGGTGGGAAGGCGGCGCGCAGCTGTCGGCCATCTTCAACTTGAACAAGTATAACGAACTGCCGAAGAGCTATCAGGCCATTCTGCAGGCCGCATCGGCGGAAGCCAACAACGTGATGATGGCGAAGTACGACGCCCAGAACCCGGCAGCCCTGCGCCGTCTGGTCGCGGCCGGCACCCAGCTGCGTCCGTATCCGCGCGAAGTGATGCAGGCGGCCTATAAGGCGGCTTTCGATCTCTACGAAGATCTGGCGACCAAGAATCCCAAGTGGAAGAAGATCTACGACACCTGGAAGCCGTATCGCGAAGAACAGTATCTGTGGTTCCGCGTTGCGGACAACACCTACGACAACTTTGTGTTCGCCGAATCGGCGCGCGTGAAGAAGTAAGACCCGAACTTAGCGTTCGGATCGAAGGGGCGGCAGCGATGCCGCCCCTTTTTTTTCGTCCGTATCTGCGAACCGGCCTGACAGCGACGATGTCGGCAATGATGTTCTGCCGGTCCGGCGCCGGATCCGATCCCACGGTCATACGTGGTCCGGTCACACGCGGCAGAAGACTGGCTTGGCAACCGGCGGCCATAGAAAAACCCGCCTGGGATCGCTCCCAGGCGGGTCTTCTTGTGGTCCAATACCGGGTTAGTTGAACACCGGCGGTTCCGCTGTCTCACCTTCTTCCGGGGCAGAGAAGGGGACATTGATGTCCACCGTACTCGGGTCTACCTGCGGTCCGCGATCGAGGCCCCAGGACACCAGTTCCGGGAAGGCGATCAGGATACCGACCATCACGCACTGGATGACCACATAGGGCACGGCACCCCAGTAAATCTGTCCGGTGGTGACCGGTTCCATCATCTTGCCGGTGATCTTGTCCTTATAGTCCTTCTCCGGCGCGACGGAGCGCAGGAAGAACAGGGCAAAACCGAACGGCGGGTGCATGAACGAGGTCTGCATGTTGACGCCCAGCAGCACGCCGAACCAGATCAGGTCAATCCCCAGCTTTTCTGCCGCCGGGCCCAGCAGAGGCACAACGATGAAGGCCAACTCGAAGAAATCGAGGAAGAAAGCCAGCAGGAAGACCAGGATATGGACGACGATCAGGAAGCCCAGCTGACCGCCCGGCAGGCTGATCAGCAGATGTTCGACCCAGCGATGCCCATCGACACCATAGAAGGTGAGGCTGAACACGCGCGCGCCGATCAGGATGAAGACGACGAAGCTGGACAGTTTCGCCGTCGATTCCATGGCCTGCTTCAGCAGATCGATCGACAGGCGGCGATTGGCCATCGCCATCGCCAGGGCGCCGACGGCCCCCATCGCACCGCCTTCCGTCGGCGTGGCGATGCCGAGGAAGATGGTGCCCAGAACCAGGAAGATCAGCGCCAGCGGCGGGACCATCACGATCACCACCTGCGATGCCAGAAGGCTGAGCAGGTTGAGCTTCAGCTTCTTGTTCAGCACGGCAAAGGTATAGCTGATGGCAACCACGGTGGTGATCGCCCAGATTGGCTGCATGCCCGCGAAATGGGTCAACACCCAGCTGCCCAGCACGCAGAACACCATCACCGCGATCAGCGAGGTATAACCGATCCCGCCATCCGGTTCGCGGAAGGTGATGGCCTCCAGCGGCAGGGGCGGGGCTATGTTCTTGTTGAACATCGTGCGGGAGAAGATATAGCCCGCATACATCGCGGTCAGCATCAGGCCCGGCAGCAACGCGCCGGCATACATATCGCCGACGGAGCGGCCCAACTGATCCGCCAGCACGATCAGCACCAGACTGGGCGGAATGATCTGCGCCAGCGTGCCGGACGCCGCAATGACCCCGGTCGCCAATCGCCGGTCATAGCCGTAGCGCAGCATGATCGGCAGCGAAATCAAACCCATGGAGATGACCGAAGCGGCAACGACGCCCGTGGTGGCCGCCAGCAGCGCGCCGACGAAGATCACGGCATAGGCAAGGCCGCCCGGCACCGGACCGAACAGCTGGCCGATAGTGTCCAGCAGGTCTTCCGCCATGCCCGACCGTTCCAGAATCAATCCCATGAAGGTGAAGAACGGGATCGCCAGCAGGGTGTCGTTTTCCATCACGCCGAAGATGCGCGGCGGCATGGCCTGGAACAGGGTGGGCTGGAACAGGCCCAGTTCGATCCCCAGCAGGCCGAACAGCATGCCGTTGGCGGCCAGGGCGAAGGTGACGGGGAAGCCGAGCAGCAGGAACGCGATCATGGAAATGAACATGATCGGCGCCATGCCATCGACGACGAAGGCCTTGATGCCGCTGGGGGCAAGTCCGGGAATTGCCAGGTTGGGGGTGAACATCGCGCCCAGGCACAGGGCCAGAAGCGAGATGACGAAAATGAAAAACAGAGAGGTGACGATCTTCATTGCTGTCGCTCGCTTTCTCTCAATGCCCGCCGCGCTTTTCGTACGGCTCGGGGATCAGGTCCATCATCACGGCGACACGCTTGATCATTTCCGAAACGCCCTGCAGCAGCAAAAGGAAGAACCCGACCAGCAGCAACAGCTTGACCGGCCAGCGGACCAGGCCGCCCGCATTGCTCGACATCTCGGTATTAACGAAGCTTTCCATGAAATAGGGATAGCTTTCGTACAGCATCATGATGCAAAGCGGGAACAGGAACAGGCCAAGGCCCACCAGTTCGATAATGTTGCGGGTTTTCTTCGATAGGCGGCTGTTGACGATGTCGATTCGGATGTGTTCGTTGCGCAGCAGCGTATAGCCGGCTGTCAGCATGAACACGGCGGAGAACATATACCATTGCATCTCAAGCCAGGCATTCGAGCTCATGTCGAACGCATAGCGGATGGCGGCGTTTCCAGCGCTGACCAGCACCATCACCAACACCAGCCACATGACGATCCGGCCGACGGTGGTGTTGATCCAGTCGATGGCGCGACTTAGGCTCAACAGAAAGGTCATACCCGCATTCCCTCCCTTGGAATTTCGCGGTGGTTGTGACGCGGCGGCAGTATGGCAGCACAAAGGTTTCGCGACAACTAACCGACGCGACTGAAACGCACTTTATCACGACGTTTCAGGCAATTTTTCTACCCATTCGCTGCCCAATAGGTATTCCAGCGGCTGGAAGCGGGTTTTGTAGGACATTTTGCGGCAATCGGCGATCCAGTAACCCAGATAGACATGCGGCAAACCATCGCGCCGCGCCCGGTCAACCAGGCGCAAGACCAGTTCCGATCCCAGCGAATGACGCTCCAGATCGGGGGCGAAAAAGCTGTAGACGGCAGACAGGCCGATATCGCCGATATCGACCAGGCAGGTGGCAACCAGCCGCCCATCCGGCGCCCGCAAATCCAGCATGGCGGTCCGGGCCGGGGATCCTTCGACCATGGCCTGCAGGTCGCGGCGGCTCATCTGCGCCATGTCGCTGCCCGGATGGCGCACGGTTTCATAGTCGGAAAACAGGGCGAAATGTTCGTCGTCGATCAGGGCGGGGGCCAGGGTTTCGCTGAACATCGCGTTGCGTTTGCGCAGCTTCCGCGTCCAACGGCTGCCGGTGAACCGTTCCACCGGAATCCGCACGGAAACACAGGCCTGGCACGTGTCGCAGATCGGCCGGTAGAGATAGGATTGGTTGCGGCGAAAGCCGAGGGCCGTCAGGCGGTCGAACACGCCGGCGGCAACGTGGTCGGGGCTGATCTGGCACAGCGCCCTGATTTCCGTACGCCCCGGCAGATAGGAACAGTCCATCGGGGCGGTACGGTAAAAAATCAGGCGGTCTTGCAGGGGGCGGTCGGGGCGGCTGCCGTGGCTCATCTTGCAAAGCCCCCCGAATGACTGAGCGAAACCCCTGGGTTGATCAGCGCGGAATCAGCCGCCCTTCCGGGGCCGGGCCGGTCGGCTGGGACCCGGCGGCACCACCGGCGGCACCGGCACCTCCTGGCGCACCCGCAGCGGCCACGGGCGGCGCGGCGGGTGGAGCGAG
>CAYRWZ010000030.1:13441-17234 GCA_964428065.1 uncultured Comamonadaceae bacterium
TGGCCGCACGCGGATCGTCCGGGTTGATCGGCTCCCGATCCGCCAGGCCAGTGACCGAAGCGATGCGGTCGTCGGCAATGCCCGCCTCCCGCAGCACACGGCGGCTGGCATTGGCCCGGTCGGCCGACAGTTCCCAGTTACTGTAACCATTGCGGCCGGTAAAGGGGGTGGCATCGGTGTGGCCAGAAATCGCCAGCTTGTTCGGCACCGGCGCCACCGCGCGCGCCACCGTTTCCAGCAGACGCCGGGTCTGGGGCAGGGGGGCCGCACTGCCGCGTGGGAACAATTCCTGCTTTTCATTGTCAATCAGGTCGATCCGGGTGCCTTCCGGCGTCGGACGGAACTGAACATTCTGTTGCAGGGCCTGCAATTCCGGCACCTGCTGCAACGATTGGCGGATCTGCCGTTCCACCTGCTGCTGAATTGCACGCCGGCGTTCTTCGCCCGGGGTGGTGCCCAGGCGGCTGCCGGGTTCGGTTTCCACGCCCAGCGGCTTTTCCAGCTGGCCGGGGAAGCCGGGCACCTGGGTATTGCCTTCGCCATCCTTGGGCAGCGACGGGCCGCCGCCCGGCAGGCCAAGCGGCGAGGCCGGGTTGCGCAAGGCACCGTCCCGGGTGATCGTCTGGCCGCCCAGCACGCCACCGGCACCAGAGGGATTGCGACTGGCGGAAACCGGGGAGAAATATTCGGCGATGGAGACTTTCTGCTCTGGCGTGGCCTGCTGAATCAGCCACAGCAGCAGGAAGATGATGAACATCGCCGTCATGAAGTCGGCGAGTGCAATCTTCCAGGTCGATGCGCCATGGGCGTCGCCGTGGCCGTTATGCTTGCCCTTCTTGATAATGATGGGCGGCAGATTGGAGGCGGAACCGGCCACGACAAGTCTCCTTCAGAACAAAGCGGTTAGGGGCACCGCAAGGCTAGACCGGCGGCAAGGAGGAAACGGTCGCTTCCACCTCGTAGAAGGTCGGCCGAACGTCGGACATCAGCGCCTTGCGGGCAAATTCGACGCTGACCGCCGGGGCATAACCCTGCATATGGGCCAGCACGCCCGCCTTCATGCACTGAAGATACTTCAGTTCGGCTTCCACATCATTCTTCAGCGCCGTTGCGATCGGGCCGACAAAGCCGTAGGACAGCAACACACCCAGCAGCGTGCCGACCAGCGCGCCGCCGATAGACGCCCCGATCACCGCAGCCGGCTGGTCGATCACGCCCATGGTCTTGATCACGCCCAGCACGGCGGCGACGATACCAAGGGCGGGCAGCGCTTCCGCCGTCACGTTCAGCGCGTTCGGCACCTGCATCGCTTCCTGGCGGAAGGTTTCGATTTCCTCGTCCATCAGCGCCTCGACCTCGTGGGCATTGTCGGTGCCCAGGGTCAAGAGACGCAGATAATCGCACAGGAAAATCAATGCGTTCTGGTCGTTCATGAAGGTGGGAAAGCGCATGAACAGATTGCTTTCCCGCGGGTTTTCCACATGCTGTTCCAGCGCCAGCATACCCTTGGTCTTGGCCAGCTTGAACGAGCTGTAGAGCAGGCTCAGCAGTTCCAGATAGCTGTCCTTGTCGTAACGGCGGGGCCGGAACACCTTGGTCAGCATCGCAATGGTACGGCTCAAGACCGGGCCGCGGTTGGCGATCATGTAGGCGCCGACCGCAGAACCGCCGATGATCACCAGTTCCAGCGGCTGGAAGAGGATGGCGAAATTCCCCCCCAACAGCGCGAAACTGCCGATACAGGCGATTATGATGACGGCCATACCGATAAGTTTCAGCATGGAATGCTCCGAGCGAAAGGACCCCTTACGACAGCCAGCCTATCATTCTTCACGGGACAACCGAAAAAATCGTTACGCCCATTGAACGCAAGCCTGAGACCGTCACATAAATTCATTAACAGGCCCGCGACGATGCGTCAAGGATCGGAACGGAAATTCATGGCTTGTTACAAGGGTTTGTCGTAAGACGTTTCGAAGATGGTGCAGGCAAATGTACTGCATGTCCAGCAAGGGGATATCCGTGTCGCAGGTTGTTTCGGGGGCGGGGGGCGCAGGTGAGGCGGCTGATTCATCTATTGATTCGCCTATCGATCCCTTCATCGATCCGCGGGAGTTTCGCACCAGTGTCGGCGCCTTTGCCACCGGGATTGCGATTGTTGCCTGCCGCGATCCTGCCAATCCGGCCCAGTTGATCGGCGTCACCGTCAATTCCTTTACCTCGGTGTCGCTGACCCCCCCGCTGATCTCGTTCTGTCTGGATCGAAAAGCCTTTAGTTTCAAAGCATTCGCGGCGGCGCCGCCCTTTTCGGTCAATATTTTGGCGGCCGATCAGAAAGCGCTGTCGGAAACCTTCGCCCGGCCCAGCCGGGAGGACCGGTTCGCCGGGCTGGCGGTCAGTTTCGGGCGGGATGGCCAGCCGCTGCTGCCGGACTGTCTGGCCCAGATCGAATGCCTGACCGAGGCGATCCACGATGCCGGCGACCATATCCTGATTCTGGGCCGGGTGACCGGCCTGCACCGGCCCCGGCCCGAATCGGCACCCCTGTTGTACTTCCGGGGCCGCTATGCCCTGGTAGCGCCGGATCAGCCGGCGGATTAACCCGAAAGCTGATCCAGCAACCGGGTGGGGAACCCGGCATCGTTCAGCTGTTTCAGCAGCTCTGCCACATGGGTCTGGTTGCGGGTTTCGATCACCGTGTCGATCTCTGTGTTCTTGACCGACACTTCCAGCACCATGCGCTGGTGCGTGACCTCGACGATATTGCCGCCGGCCTTGCCGATGATCGTGGCATAGCGGGCCAGCGTGCCCGGCTGGTCGCCCAGCTCAGATCGCACGCGGATCAGGCGGCCGTCGCGCACCAGCCCGCGCAGCAGGATCGACGATAACACCCGCGCATCGATATTGCCGCCGCACAGGACCGTGCCGATCCGTTTGCCGCGCCAGCGCTGTCCCTCGGTCAGCAGCGCGGCGATCCCGGCGGCGCCGGCGCCTTCGGCAACCAGATTCTGGGTTTCGGCCAGCATCTGAATCCCCTGTTCGATCGCAGCTTCGCGCACGATCACAATGTCATCGACGAACGCATCGACCAGACGGCGGGTCAGCTTGCCGGGGCTTTTGACCGCAATGCCTTCGGCCAGGGTGGTGCCACCGGCCAGAATCGGTGTTCCGGCCAGCACCTGCTTCATGGCCGGATAGGCCTTGGTCTGCACGCCAATCACGGTCAGGGCGGGGTTCAGGGCCTTGGCGGCGGTGGCGATGCCGCCGATCATACCGCCGCCACCGATGGGGACGATCAACACATCCAGATCGCCGCAATCCTGCAACATCTCCAGCCCGATGGTGCCCTGGCCGGCGATCACTTCGGCATCGTCATAGGGGTGCACCAGGGTCGCCCCGGTTTCGCCCGCCAGCCGCGCGGCCACCTGTTCCGAGGCGGAAAAATCCGCCCCTTCCAGCACCACGCGGGCGCCGTATCGCTCTGTCCGTTCCACTTTCACGAACGGCGTTTCGGCCGGCATGACGATGGTGACCGGAATACCCAGGCGCTGGCCGTGATAGGCAACGCCCTGGGCGTGGTTCCCGGCCGAGGCGGCGATGACGCCCGCTTTGCGCTGGTCTTCGGTCAGGCACAGCAACTTGTTAAGGGCGCCGCGTTCCTTGAACGACCCCGTGCGTTGCAGGGTTTCCAGTTTCAGGAACAGCGACAGGTCCAGGCGGGCGCCCAGGGCCAGGGCGGGGGTGGTGGGGGTGCGCAGCACATGGCCGGCAAGGCGCGCGGCGGCGGCTTCGA
>CAYRWZ010000030.1:17244-20870 GCA_964428065.1 uncultured Comamonadaceae bacterium
GTCAGGGTGACCGGCAGATCAAGGGACATGGCATTTCTCTAAAGTGCTTGGGGTTCTCGATCCGGAGGGCGAAACGGTTGCCGCCGCCCGGCATCGCCTATCGGGTTGTCCCCGGCGATGGCGGGGAGAGTATGAGCAAATGCCCGCCGGATGCCAGCAAACTTTCCGCACTGCCCGACAGGCTGCGCATCAGCCCGTCGCGCCACCGGCGGATCAAATCGTCGAAATGGGGCGAAAACGGGTGGCCGGACTGGCCGGTGGAGATGATGAACAGGGAGCGGCCGGGATCGCCCAGTTCGAACACCGCGCGCATGCCGGCGCCATGCACATGGTCGAAGCGGGTCAGGCTGCCCGTGCGGTCCTGCGCGCGATAGGCCCCGCGATTGAGCGTATCCCACCCGCCCTGATTGGCGATGCTGCGGTCGAACAGGGTGCTGAGCACCGGGATCCGGCTGAAAACCGGATGGGCATGACGCGCCTTGTGCGCTTCGCCCCAGCGCCAGGCGGATCGGTCGGCGCCGTATTCTGCGGTCAGCGCGGTCAGCGCATCGTCCAGCGCCTGCCGCATCATGTCCTGACAGGTTTCCGCCCGGTCTTTCGTCTCGGTCCGGTCGCACCAGATCCGGTCGCCGCTGAGGATGCGGATCAGCGCAGGATAACTGGGCGTCCAGCCGCCGGAGGCCACATCGCCCAGTTCATCGGAAAAGACCGCACGTTGCAGGGCGCGCAGCCAGGCGGCAAACAGCAGCGGTTCGCCCCGCTCGCCGTCCATTTGTCCGTCCCAGGCCTGAAGCCAGGCAATCGCATCGCGCTGGCGATCGTCGGCGGCAAGATCGGGGCTGAGCAGCGGCAAGAGTTCCGACGCCATGCCGGAGGCGATATCCATCTGCATCGCCACCGAATCCGCCTGGGTGGAGCGGGGCGCGGCGCGCAGCAGATGCTCCAGCCGTTCGCCGCGATAGGGCGCATCCCATTCGCGCGTGATCAGATGCGGATAATCCGGCCCGACCAGGCGGTTATTGGCATTGGCGATCTGGCCCGTCCGGGGCGAAACCGTCTGCGGCAGCGCCTCGTGGGGAATGTATCCCAGCCACGTGCCCTGGCCGGTCCAGCCGGGCACCGGCAGGGTGCCGTCGCCGCTGCGGCGCATGGGGATCGCCCCGGCGGCAATCAGGCCAATGGTGCCATCGGCGGCGGCCATGGTGAAATTCTGGATCGGCGCAACATAGTCGCGCAGGGCGGAGTGGAATTCCGTCCAGTTGGCGGCGGTTTGAATTCGCCGCAGGGCGCGGGGGGAAGTATCGCCCGGTTGCAGGAAGGTCGCCTGCAAGGCCACGACATAGCCGGGGGTCGCCAAGGGGGCCAGGCTGGCGACCGCATCGGACAGAATGGGGCCGGAGTCGCTGTCCCGCACCGTCAGTTCGACCGGCGGGCCGCCCCGCACCGGGATCGTCTCGACCCGGGTCTGGAACGGCTTAGGGCCGGCGGGGGTATCGTAATGGCCCGGCCGGTCGGGCGTCAGCCGTTCGACGATAAGATCCTGGGTATCCGCCCCGGTGGTGGTCAACCCCCAGGCGATCCGCCCGTTCTGCCCGATCAGGTGGAACGGCACGCCGGGCGCGGTGGCCCCGGCGATCTCTCCCTCCGGCGTGACCAGCCGGGCGAGGTACCAGAGCGAAGGCAGGGTCAGTTGCAAATGCGGGTCGCTGGCAAGGCGCGGCTTGCCGGTATCTGTCCGGCTGCCATCCAGCGCCCAGACATTGGAGGCCGTCCTGGGCTGCGCCGCTTCGGGCAGATGGGCCAGCAGGGTTTTCAGGATCGGGTCCAGGGCTGCGGCAATATCGGGCCGCAGGGTCACCGCTGTCGGCGCGGCACTGTCGTCGAACAGGTCGGCCGTCCGTTCGGCGGGGAACTGTGCTGTCAGGCGGGCGCGCACGGCCTCATCCCGCCAGTTGCCCGACAGGCTCATCGCCATCAGCTTGCCCCAGATCAGCGAATCTGCCGGGGTCCACGGCTCCGGCCCCTGGCCGAGCAAATAGAATTCGGGCGGCCAGGCGCTGGACCAATCCGCCCCTTCGGCCGCGATGAAGGCATTGACGCCTTGGGCATAGGCCAGCAGTTCGGCCCGGGTTTCGTCATCCAGCGCGGCGAAATCCTGTTCGGCACGGGCAGCGATGCCCAGCGTGCGCATCAGGCGGTCGCCGTCCAGGCCGGGCTGGCCGATCGCTTCCGACAGCCGCCCGCGCCCCAGCCGGCGCATCATTTCCATCTGGAACAGCCGATCCTGCGCATGGACATAGCCAAGTGCGGACAAGGCATCGCGCCGGGTGGCGGCAAAAATATGCGGCACGCCGTCGGCATCGCGGATCACCCGCGTTTCCGCCGACAGGCCGGGCAGGGCGACCTGCCCTTCCAGCGTGGGCAGGCCGGTGCGCAGCCACAGATAACCGCCGCCCAGCGCCGCCGCCAGCACGAGCAGCAGCCACACGGCCCCCTTGCCCAGCCAGCGGATCAGGCGGAGCGGCAGGGGGCGGGGTTGCGGGCGGGCATAGAGCGGTCGGCGGGCCATCAGGTCATATTTATGATCACAGTCTTCTTGTGCGTAAAGTGTTCTAACATCGCTTCGAGCGATGCTTCTTTACCGAGACCGGATTGTTTGACCCCGCCATAGGAGAGATTCGGCTGCACCACCAGGTTCTGATTGACCTGGACGAACCCAGCCTCCAGCCGCTGGGTCGCCTGCATGGCGGTCTTCAGATCGCGCGTCCAGATGGTGGCGGCCAGGCCGAAATCGCTGTCATTCGCCATGGCGATCACCTCGTCGAAGGCGGTCCAGCGAATCACGCAGGTGACCGGGCCGAAAATTTCCTCCCGCGCCAGCCGGCTGTCATTGCCGAGGCCGGTGAAAATCACCGGTTGCAGGAACAGCCCTTTCTTCAGCGCCGGATCGGCCGGCAGGGCGGAACAGGCATGGGCAGTGGCCCCAGGCGAGGCGCGGCCATGGTCGATATAGCCCTTCACCTTCTCGAACTGGCCGGGGGAAATGATGGTGCCGATATCGGTTGCCTCGTCCAGCGGATCACCCATTTTCAGCTGATCGACCGCGGCCTTCAGCTTCTGGACAAAGGCGTCGTGCAGGCTGTCATGCACGAAGATCCGGCTGGCGGCGGTGCAGCTTTGCCCTTGGCGGGTGAAGCGCATGCCGGCAATGGCGCCGGCAACCGCGCGGTCCAGATCGGCGTCGGCGCAGACGATCATCGGGCTTTTGCCGCCCAACTCCAGCGTCACCGGAATCAGCTTGTCCGCCGCCGCGCGGGAGACGATCTTGCCGGTTTCCACCGACCCGGTGAAGGTGATCTTCTTGACCACCGGATGGGCCACCAGCGGCGCGCCGCACTCCGGGCCGAAGCCGGACAGGATGTTCAGCACCCCGGCGGGCAGCACCTGATTCATGATCTGGCAGGCGCGCAGCACGGCCAACGGCGCTTCTTCCGCCGACTTGACGATCACGGCATTGCCCGCCACCAGCGCCGGGGCGATCTTCAACGCCATCAGCATCATCGGCACATTCCAGGGAATGATCGCACCGACCACGCCAATCGGCTCCCGCGTGGTAACGGTCAGCA
>CAYRWZ010000030.1:20936-25599 GCA_964428065.1 uncultured Comamonadaceae bacterium
GGCCAGGACCGAGGCTTCGACCCGGCTTTCGGTGCGCAGGGCCTTGCCGGTTTCCAGCGCCACCAGCCGGCCCAGTTCTTCAGCATGGGCCTGAAGCAGCCGCCCGCATTCCATGATCAGCTTGCCGCGTTCGCGCGCCGGGCGCCGCGCCCAGGATTGCATGGCGGCCTGGGCCGCCTTGGCTGCCCGGTCCACGTCCGCCGCATCGCCGGCCGCCGCCGCCGCAACCTCGGCCCCGGTGGCCGGATTGACAACCGGGAAGGTCTTGCCGCTGGCGGGCGCCACCAGCGCCCCGTCGATCAGATGCAGGCCGGACAGCTGCTTCGCCAGCGCAAACGGGTCCAGAACCGGGGAAAGGGGGGCGGCTGTCGTCACGTTCGGTCCTCCACAGGAAACATCTTATCCGCGCGGGCCGGCACATAGCTGACCGGCACGACACGATTTTGGCCGCTGAAATTAAGCCGGTTTGCCGGCCCGGCGCCACAGCGATTATGCCGCAGCCTTCCCCAAGCGTCAGGATTTCGCCGCCTGCCGCGCACCCAGCACGGTATCCCCTGCCAGGCTGAGCAGGATCAACCCGCCACCGACCAGGGTGGACCAGCCCGGCACCTCGGCAAAGGCCAGTAGAACCCAGAGCGGGCCGAACACCATTTCCAGCAGCCCCAGCAGATTGGCCTGCACGGCCGGAATCTTTTGCGTGGCGAAGCTGTAGAGCAGGAAACCCAGGCCAAGCTGCACCACGCCCAGAAACGCCAGCAGCCCCAGATCGAGCGGCCCGACCGCCAGAAAATCCGGCGCGATCAGGGCGGCGACACTGCCGGAGGCGAGCCCGGCAATCAGCACGGTCGGCGCCTGATCGTCAGGGGGCTGCGAGGCCCTACGGCGGGCCGATGCGGCGCGTAGGCACAGGGTTGCCCCGGAGAAGCAGGCCGCCGACAGCATGGCCAGCATTTCCCCCCAATAGCCCTTGCCCTGGGCAGGGACGGGAACGGCGGCAGAGGCGGGGCCGGGGCCGATCAGCGCCTCGTTGAACATCACGGCGATGCCAATCGCAACGCCGCTCATGCTGGCCCAGCGGAACGCCGGGATCGGTTCGCCCAGCACCAACCGCCCCAGCAGCGCGGTCAGCGGCGGGCCAAGGCCGAGCAGAACCAGCGTGTTGGCAACCGATGTCAACCCCATGGCCAGGATATAGAAAACGAAGCAGCAGCCCAGCAGCAGCCCGGCCAGCAGGCCAAGCCAGCCGACCGCCCGCACCGCTTTCAGCATATGGGTGCGATAGCGGATGACCAGCACCAGACCGATGGTTGCCGCCATGAACAGCGACCGCCAGCCGGCCACCGCCCAGGCGCTGACCTCGATCAGACGGATGCACAGGCCGGCCAGGCTCCAGCACAGGGGGGCGGCGATGGCGGCGGCCAGTCCGGCGCGCGAGACGCTAACGGTCATTTCCCTTTGAAATCCATAGGTTAGAGAAAAGTGCGGCGCGTCATAGTCTCGTCACATCTTTCCCGTTGCGTACTGGCTGTTCTTGCCGCAATGTCGCGCGCCTGTAGGGGTATTCCGTCCGGTTCTGGCCTGCCCGGATTCTTCCTCAGACGGTTTCATTGCGCTTTCGTTACGCCACCCGATAGCCCACCCCGAAATACCAACGCCCCAACTACCAATGCCAGGGGCCGCCTGGCCGACGCTGAGGATATCGCCCATGTCCGTTTCGCTGCAACGTTCCCCCGGTGAGTTCGGCATGCGCCCGGCGCAACCCCGCTTCGCCAATGCCGAAGCCATGGTTGCGGCATTGCGCCCCGGCTATCCCGTCTATTGCGTGCGGCCCCATATCGTGCAGGCGGCGGCGCGGGCGTTCCTGGAGGAATTTGACGGCCGGGTCCTCTATGCCGTCAAATGCAACCCGAACCCCCAGATTCTGCGCGCGCTATACGATTCGGGCATTCGCCATTTCGATACCGCCTCGCTGACCGAGGTGGCGCAGGTGCGCGAGCTGTTCCGCGATGCCGAATGCTATTTTATGCATCCGGTGAAAAGCCGCGGCGCGATCAAGACCGCCGACGAGGTGTACCAGGTTGAGCATTTCGTCATCGACACGATGGAAGAACTGCACAAGGTCCTGGACGAGGCTGGCGGCGAGGGGCTGGCGATCATCGTGCGCATTGCCACCCCGTCGGCCGGCGCGGCCTATGATCTGTCGGCCAAGTTCGGCGCCAAGCCGGCCGAGGCTGTGGAAATGCTCCAGGCCATCAAGGCCGAAGGGGTGCGCGCCGGGATCGGCTTCCATGTCGGCTCTCAATGCACCCTGCCGCGTGCCTTCCGCACCGCCCTGTCGATCACCGGGGAAATTCTGGAGGCCGCCAAGGTCGATATCCACTATCTGGATGTCGGCGGCGGCTTCCCGACCAGCTATCACGGGGCTGAAGTGCCGCCCTTGTCCGAATTCATCGCCGAGATCGAAGCGGGGGTGAAGGAGCTGAAGCTGCGCCGCGATTGCGTGCTGATGTGCGAGCCGGGGCGGGCGCTGGTTGCCGACGGCATGTCGCTGGTCGCCCAGGTGCATCTGCGCAAGGGCGACATGCTGTACATCAACGACGGCATCTATGGCAGCCTGTCGGAAACCGTGACCGCGCGGCTGCGTTTCCCGGCCAAGCCGATCCGCCTGAACGGTGCGTTCAGCGACGAGACGATCGATTACACGATCTATGGCCCGACCTGCGATTGCACGGATGTGCTGCCCGCCCCGGTGCGCCTGCCCGCCGATATCCGGGAAGGCGATTGGATCGAGTTTGGCCGGATCGGCGCCTACTCGAATGCGCTTGCCACTAAATTCAATGGCTTCTACCCTGACGCTTATGTAACGGTCGAAGACGATCCAATGCCGATCTAAAGGGGAAGCCGGATGGTGCGGGTGCAGCAGGTTGCGATTGGCGGCGGGGTGAACCTGAACTGCCGCGAACAGGGTGCCCCCGACAATCCCAAGGTGCTGGTCTGCGTCCATGGCTTGACGCGCAACGCCTGCGACTTCGACCGGCTGGGTGCCGCCCTGGCCGATGCGTACCGGGTGATCGCCGTCGATATGGTCGGCCGGGGGGACAGTTCCTGGCTGGCCGATGGCGCCGGCTATCAGATCCCCAATTATGTGATGCACTGCATGGCCTTGCTGGATGCGCTGGGCCTGCGCCGGGTCGATTGGCTCGGCACCTCCATGGGTGGGTTTGTCGGCATGGGGCTGGCTGCCGCTGCGCCGGACCGGATCGGCAAGCTGCTGCTCAACGATGTCGGCCCGTTTCTCGACAAGGCCGTGGTGGCCGATATTTGGCGGCTGGCGGCGGATTGGCCGATTTTCGACGATCTCGATGCTGCCACGGCCTATTTCCGCACCCGCCATTCCGGTTTCGGGCCGATTGACGATGCGGGCTGGCGCGCGCTGGCCGCGTCCAGCATCGCCCCGGTTTCCGACCGCGATCCGCGCCTGCAGATGAAGATCGATCCGGCGATTGTCCGGACGCCCGCGCAACCATCACCGGAAACCCCGCCGGGCGATGTCATTTTATGGGACTATTGGGCGAAGATTTCGGCGCCGACCCTTGTGTTGCGGGGCACTGAGTCGACGGTCCTCACCCGCGCAACCGCGCTGGGCATGCGGGCGACGCGGCCCGACAGCGTAACCGTCTGTGAGTTTTCCGGGGTTGGTCATGCGCCGTCGCTGATGGTGCCGGACCAGATTGCCGCTGTGCGGGATTGGTTGCTGTAGCGTTCATCTCCATATGGTCTCTCACCTGTTTGGCAGTTGGATGGGAGGCCCTGTGATGATCAGCACCAAGTCCAGCTTTATCCTTGGGTACGTGGCAATTCTGCTGTTAGCAGTGACGGCCTGTACCGACCCCAGCCAGGTATGGGATCGCTCCGTCCCCTTATCCTCCCAGGCCCGTGCGGCGGAAGAGGCCTATCAGCGCCAGTTGTCGCCGGGATATTTCGCCGTTTCAGCTGACGGCACTGTCTATGCCTACACCATGCTCAGTCATTCGGGACTGGGCGCACCTGAACTGACCGTATGTACGAACTTCGCTTGTTTCCCCGGTCAGCGGTACGGCACCAATGTCCTTTTGGGTGCTTTACAGGGCTGCCGGGATGCGGGTGGGGTGGATTGCCGCATCTTGTGGGAAACGCGACGCCGTCTCGCCCCCTGACGGTCGGGTCGCTTCGGCAATTTTCTGTCCCGTCCTGTGGCGCATGGGTGCATGTCTTGCGCACCCCCTAGCCAAGCGGGGCCCCGGCCCTTATGCTCCCGGCCCATCACGTGCGCCAGACAAGCATAAGGAGGGTTTCGCCGATGGCCGCCAAGTTCGACAAGTCCCGTCTGCCCAGCCGTCATGTCTCGGTCGGGCCGGAGCGTGCACCGCATCGCTCCTACTACTATGCCATGGGCATGTCGGAGGAGGATGTCGCCAAGCCGTTTGTCGGCGTTGCCACCACCTGGAACGAGGCCGCGCCCTGCAATATCGCGCTGATGCGCCAGGCGCAGTCGGTCAAACTGGGCGTCAAGCAGGAAGGCGGCACCCCGCGCGAATTCACCACCATCACCGTGACCGACGGTATCGCCATGGGCCATGCGGGCATGAAATCCTCGCTGGTCAGCCGCGAAGTGATTGCCGAT
>CAYRWZ010000030.1:25635-26009 GCA_964428065.1 uncultured Comamonadaceae bacterium
CCATTGCTATGACGCGCTGGTCGGGCTGGCCGGGTGCGACAAGTCCCTGCCGGGGCTGATGATGGCGATGGTGCGCCTGAATGTGCCGTCGGTGTTCATGTATGGCGGCTCTATCCTGCCGGGCCGGTTCCGCGGCAAGGATGTCACCGTGCAGGATGTGTTCGAGGCGGTCGGCAAACATGCCGCCGGGGCCATGTCCGATGAGGATCTGCACGAGCTGGAATGCGTTGCCTGCCCGTCGGCCGGGTCGTGCGGCGGTCAGTTCACCGCCAACACCATGGCCTGCGTGTCGGAAGCGATCGGTCTGGCGATCCCCGGTTCCGCCGGCGCCCCGGCCCCCTATGAATCGCGCGATGCCTATGCCGAAGCATCTG
>CAYRWZ010000031.1:0-8594 GCA_964428065.1 uncultured Comamonadaceae bacterium
GTCAATGCCGAGATCGACGGCGACGATATCGTCTACAAGAACTACTACGATATCGGCGTGGCGGTCGGCACGGAACAGGGCCTGGTCGTTCCGGTGGTGCGCAATGCCGATCTGCTGTCCTTTGCCGAGGTGGAAAAGACCATCGGCGCCCTGGGCAAGAAGGCCCGCGACGGCAAGCTGAGCATGGAAGAGCTGACCGGCGGCACCTTCACCATCTCCAACGGCGGGGTCTATGGCTCGCTCATGTCGACGCCGATCCTGAACCCGCCGCAGTCCGGCATCCTGGGCATGCACAAGATCCAGAAGCGCCCGGTGGTGATCAGCGACAAATCCGGCGACCGGATCGAAATCCGCCCGATGATGTATCTGGCCCTGTCCTATGACCATCGCATCATCGATGGCCGCGAGGCCGTGACCTTCCTGGTCAAGGTCAAGGACGCGATCGAAGATCCGCAGCGCCTGCTGCTCGACGTCTAAGGCGCTCATCAGCCAGAGAGACCGTTGCGACCCCCTCGCCCCCGCCGGCGAGGGGGTTTTGCTGTCTGTCACAGGACCGTCATGCCGCTATGCTTGAGCGACCGGGCCAGATCGGGTATGTATGACAGGGCGGCTGTCTTATCCCAGATGCCGCCTGCGGTGCCGGGTCACGGCGCATCTGCCGCACCGGGCTATCGCTGCCGAACATGGTGGAGGCGCGATGTCGTTGGAACATTGTCCTGCCTTGGTCCTGAATGCCGATTTCAGGCCCCTCAGTTACTTCCCGTTGTCGCTGTGGAGTTGGCAGGAAACCGTAAAAGCAGTCTGTCTCGGTCGGGTCAATATCCTCTCGGAATATGATAAGACGATCCGATCCCCCAGTTTTGAAATGCGACTACCCAGCGTCATTTCGCTGAAAGAGTATATTCCCACCTCCCGCCGCCCCGCCTTTACCCGGTTCAACGTCTTTCTGCGGGATGGCTTCAGTTGCCAATATTGCGGCGACGATTTCCCCGCCCACGACCTGACCTTCGATCACGTCATCCCCCGCTCGCGCGGTGGCCGGACCAGCTGGGACAATGTCGTGACCGCCTGTTCGGGCTGCAACATGCGCAAGGGCAATCATCTGCCGCGCGAAATCCGCATGTTCCCGATCCACAAGCCGCACCAGCCGACCACTTTCGAATTGCAGGAAACCGGGCGGCGCTTCCCACCCGGCTTTCTGCATGAAAGCTGGCGCGACTATCTCTATTGGGACAGCGAGCTGGAGACCGCCTGATAGGCCCAGATGGCAGCTTGGCTGATCGGATGCTCCGGGTTGGTCCATAGCAGCCGGGCGGTGATCGCCAGTGACATGACGACCAGCAGTGGGCGTACCAGCGCCGCGCCCTTACGCATCACCAGCCGGGCGCCCAGGTTGGCGCCGATCCACTGGCCCGCGCCCATGGTCAACCCGGCGCTCCACACCACGGCCCCGCCCAGGGCAAAGATCGCCAGGGAAGCAACGTTGCTGGTGGCATTGACCACCTTGGTCGCCGCCGTGGCGCGCCGCAGCGAATAGCCCTGAAGGCCGACATAGGCGAGGGCCCAGAAGGATCCCGCGCCCGGCCCGAAGAACCCGTCATAGAAGCCGAGCCCGAAGCCGACCACCACCGCGAATAGGACCGGCCCGATCTTGCGGGCGGATTCGATGTCGCCTGCCTTGCGCGCCAGCAAGATGTACAGCGCCATCAGGATCAGCAGAACCGGGATCACATCGCGCAGAAAGCCGGGATCCAGTGCCTGCACCACCAGGGCGCCCGCAACCGCACCGCAGAAGGTACAGGCAATCGGCAGCACCATGTCGCGCAGCTTGATCTCTCCCCGGCGGAGGAAGGTCACGCTGGCGGAAATCGAGCCAAAACTGCCTTGCAGCTTCGACGTTCCCAGCACCTGCGCGGGCGGCAACCCGGCCGCGAACAGGGCGGGGACGGCGATCAGGCCGCCGCCGCCGGCAATGCTGTCGATAAATCCCGCGACAATGGCGACCGCAAACAGGGCGGCCAGAATTTCTGCCGAAAGCTCCACAATCCAGCTCTCCGTTTGGGCGGGCCGCCGGTCAGACCGGCGCAGTCGCCCCGGCCAGCCAGGCGGCGGTCTCGCTATCAACCAGCGGGCTGATCGTTTCCCGCACCTGGGCATGATAGGCGTTCAGCCAATCGCGTTCGGCTTCGGTCAGCAGGCCGGGATCGATCAACGCGCGGTCGATCGGGGCCAGGGTCAGGGTTTCGAACCCCAGCATCTCCCGCTCTGCCCCGTCGATCTGCATCGGGATGACGGCGACCAGGTTTTCGATCCGGATGCCGTAAGCGCCGGTTTTGTAATAGCCGGGCTCGTTCGACAGGATCATACCCGGTTTCAGCGCGACACTGTTGGGGGCTTTTGCGATCCGCTGCGGCCCCTCATGCACCGACAGATAGCTGCCGACGCCGTGGCCGGTGCCATGATCGTAATCCAGCCCGGCATCCCACAGCGGCAGGCGCGCCAGCACATCCAGTTGCGAGCCGGTGGTGCCGGCGGGAAACACCGCACGGGTCAGCGCGATATGGCCCTTCAGCACGCGGGTAAAGGCCTGCCGTTGTTCGGTGCTGGGGCTGCCGACCGCAATCGTGCGGGTGATGTCGGTGGTGCCATCGACGTACTGGGCGCCGGAATCGACCAAGTACAGCTCGCCCGGGGTCAGGGTCCGTTCGGTTTCCGGGGTGGCCCGGTAATGCACGATCGCCCCATTGGGCCCGGCGCCGGAGATGGTATCAAAACTCAGGTCCCGCAGCAGCCCGGTCGCCCGGCGGCAGGCTTCCAGATAGTCCGAAACCTCGATCTCGCGCAGCTTGCCCTTGGGGGCCTCCGCCGCCAGCCAGGCGAGGAAACGGGCAATGGCGGCGCCATCGCGGATATGGGCGGCGCGGCTGCCGGCCAGTTCCACTGGGTTCTTGCACGCCTTGGGCAGCAGGCACGGGTCCGCCCCGCGCACCACGGCGGCCCCGGCGCCGGTCAACACATCGACCAGGGCCGACGGTACCCAGGCAGTATCGCACAGCACCCGCTTGCCCTTCAGGGTGGCCAGATGCCCGGTCAGCGCCGAGGGGGCGTGCAGGCGCACACTGTTGCCCAGATGGGCCTGCACTTCGGGCAGCAGCTTGCGGTCATCCATGAACAGATCGACGGAGCCATCCTGATTCAGCAGGCAGAAGCCAAGCGCGAACGGGGTGCGCGGAACGTCGGTGCCGCGAATGTTCAGCAGCCAGGCCAGCGAATCGGGCTGGGTGATCAGCGTTGCGTCAATCGCCTTGCCGGTCAGCTGTTCCGCCAGCGCGGCCCGCTTTGCGGCAGACGATTGCCCGGTTGCGGCATCGGGCTGGACGCGCACGGGCCCCAGCGGCGCGGGCGGCTGGTCCTGCCAGGCGGCATCCAGCGGGTTTTCCGCCACGGCCACCATCTCCACCCCCGTCCCGTCCAGCGCAGCGCGGAACCGTTCCACCTGATCGGTGGTCAGCAGCCAGGGATCGTAACCGATCCGCTGCCCGGCCTTCAGCACCCCGTCGCGCGCCAGATCGGCCAGCCAGTCCGGTGCAGGCGCTTCGATCAGGTGGCGGGGTTCGAACAGGGCGGTATCAACTTGCTGGCGCACCTGCAGGGTATAGCGCCCATCGACAAAGATCGCCGCCCGGTCGGTCAGCACCACGGCCAGCCCGGCAGACCCCTCAAACCCGGTCAACCATTTCAGCCGCTGGGCGCGCGGTGGCACATATTCGCCCTGATGTTCATCAGCACGCGGGACCAGAAAGCCGGTCAGATCCTGCCGCGCCATTTGCTTTCGCACTGCGGTAAGTCGGTCAGCATGGCTGCCCTGCCAGGGCTGCAGTGCCATTGCCTGCCGCAGGGCCTGCAACTGGGCGGTCAGTGCCGGGCTGGGGGCGGTGGCAAACAGCCGCGTCCAATCGGCATCCTCCATGTCAACCGAAGCGGCGTTAACGCCCGCCATCAGCGCACGAATGCTGGCCAGATCGCCGCCGCCATGCTTCTGAATCAGGGTTTCGAACGCGCTATCGCCGATATAGGTTTCGCGGCAGACCGACATGGGATTGATCCTCGTACAGGTTTGCAATCAGGGTGTTACGGACCGGACTTCTGGGGCGGCTTGATGACAAAACAGGCACTCGCCGCCCTTTTTCGCATTCGCAAAAAACAATGCTGCGATGCGAAAAAGCGACTTCAAACTCGGACAGGATGGCTTACCTTCATAGGTGTCAACGGAACAATAACGAGATCAAAGGAGGGTCTCATGGTCCTCGCTCACACCACCAGCGCCGAAACGGCCGCTTATATTGCCAAGGCAAGGCATCTGCGTGCAGAAGCTGCCACCACCTTCTTTGCCGATCTTGCCGCGTGGCTGATCGCCCCCTATCGCCGCTATGTCGAGCGTCGCGATCTGATGAACGAACTGGCGTCTCTGGATGACCGCGCCCTGGCCGATATCGGCATCAACCGCGACGATATTGCCACGGTTGTCGCTACTATGGTCAAGAATAGCGGCCCCGCCAACACCAACGTGCAGAACGCAGCCTAACCCCTCGGCGCTGCCCGTTTGAAACACAGCGGCACCCGGTCACGGGTGCCGTTTGCGTTTCAGCACCAGGGTGGACCAGCCCTGACGGCGCAGGCGATAGTCCAGGAATAGGCCCTGCCGGCGGTGGGCGGCCAGCACCATCGCCTCCTGCTCTACCAGCAGGCCGGACAGAATGGCGATCCCGTTCGGCGCCAGATGGCGCTTCAGATCGCGGCTGAGGGCGCAGAGCGGGCGGGCCAGGATATTGGCAACAATCATGTCATAGGGCTTGCCCTTGCGGATCGCCGGAACCTGATAGCCGGCCCCGCCTTCGACCCGGACCAGGTGGGCCACGCCGTTCAGGGCCGCATTTTCCCGCGCCACCCGCACCGATTCCGGATCCAGATCGCTGGCGATCACCTTGCGGCGCATCCGCTTGGCCGCGCCGATGGCCAGAATGCCCGACCCGCAGCCGACATCGACCATGCGCCGCACCCGGCGACGGGTAATCTGCCGGTCGATGGCGATCAGGCAGCCGCGCGTCGTCTCATGCTCGCCTGACCCGAAGGCGGTTGCGGCATCGACCAGCAGCGCGGTTTTGCCCGCAGGCGGCTTGCCTTCGAAGTGCGAGCCGTGGATGAAGAACCGCCCCAGGGTTTGCGGCGGAAAATCGCGTCGGTTTTCCGCCAACCAATCCACCTTGGGTAAGGGGCGGATGTGATAGGGCGGCACACTGATTCCAGCCACTTGTGCAGCCCGGCGCACGGCATCGGCCACCGCATCGGCATCCGGTTCGTCAACCGTATAGGCTTCCAGCCGCCAATCGCCATTGGGTATGATTTCGAACGCCGCGATCGCCACCGCCTGGTCGTCCAGCGCATCACCAAAGGCCTGCACATGGGCCTGCTTGGTCACCAGTTCGATTTTATAGCCGGAATAGGGGGAGGAGGCGGTCGTCATCAGGGCGCTTTCTGGTCACGCAACGTAAGGAACACTCATGTGCCCTATGGTGTTGCACGGGTGTCCAGCGCAATCAACGGGAAAGGCGTGGCCCCGGCGGCCTGCCTTATCCCTGTGGTCCGCGTTCCGATCGCTTCATGGCGATTTCGAACAGCTCGAACGCTTCCGGCGTGAACTTGGTGAACTCGGCCGCCATTCCCTTGCAGTCGGACACAAAGCGCCGCACCTCGGCCCGGAAGAACCCGGATTTCTGGGATTTTTCCAGCCGGATCATGCCGGTAAAGCTCTGATCCTTTTTCAGCTGGCCGCGATAATTGCCGACCAGAAACCCGGATAGCGACCAGTTAACGGTCCGATAGGCCAGGCTGAACAGAATGGGCGGCAGGGGCGTCTTGTTCTCCGGGTCGCGCTTGGCGACGATATCTCGCAGCCGCTCCATGCCGCCGGGTGTGCCGATTTCGAAGGTTGCAGCCAGTTTCTTGTTGATGAAATCGACCCGGATGGCGGTGCCGTCGAACACATAGGTTTCTTTTTCGCCGGAAATCTTCATGACGCCGGCAAAGACTTCGCCGCTGGCCAGCCGCCCGTCAAAATCGTTCAGAATCAGCTTGCCGGGCTGGCCGTCGGTCCCCGGCTGCCACAGGCTGGTTTTATAGATCTTGTCGCGCAGGTCGATATACAGGCTGGGAAAGGTCAGCCGTTTATCCCTGAATTTCGGCCCTCTGCCTAATGTAGGTTTTTGCATCGGTGTTCTTCCAAGCCGGGCAAGCAACTGCATTAGGATTGCAAACTTTGACCATTTTCTCAATAGAAACGGCTAAAGACGGGTTATCAATTGTCCTTTTTCTCCAAAAACCCGGCCATCACCCGCTTGCTGCCGGTATGGTCGAAATTTACTTCGATCCGCTCGCCCTCAACGGCCAGCACGTCACCCATGCCGAACTTCAAGTGAAACACCCGGTCGCCCGGCTTCAAGGCCGGTGCGCTCCGCACCTCGACCCGGCTGGCGACCGCATCGATCACCGGCGCGCGGCCGGCCGGACGTGCGGCGCTGCTGCCCCAGCGAACGCCGCCCTGCCAGGATTGGCCGCCGCCCCCCCCTTGGCCATTCCCCCAGGCGGCCAGCGTGGTGCGGGCGGGCATCAGATGCGATGGGGACAGGCCGCTATCGGCGGTGTCGCTGTCCACATGCTCCGCCGGCAGTTCCTCCAGAAAGCGCGAGGGGATGGCCGATTGCCACTGATTGTGGATCCGCCGGTTGGCGACGTGGGAGACATAGGCCCGCTGACGCGCGCGGGTCAGCCCGACATAGGCCAGGCGGCGTTCCTCCTCCAGCCCCTTGGCGCCGCTTTCGTCCAGCGCGCGCTGATGCGGGAACAGCCCTTCTTCCCATCCCGGCAGAAAGACGCAATCGAACTCCAGCCCCTTGGCAGCGTGCAGCGTCATCAGCGTCACTTCCGCCCCGCCGCTGTCCTGATTGCGCTCCATCACCAGGCTGACATGCTCCAGAAAGGCGGCCAGGGTCTCGAACTCCTCCAGCGCGGTGATCAGTTCGCGCAGATTGTCCAGCCGCCCTGGGGCTTCAGGCGATTTATCCGCCTTCCACATGGCGGTATAGCCCGATTCGTCCAGCACGGTTTCGGCCAGTTCGCCCGGCGGCATCCCTTCGGCCAGGGCGCGCCAGCGATCAAAATCCTGCACCAGTTGCGCAATCGCCCGGCGCGGGGCGGGCCTCAGCTCGTCGGTGCCGATCAGCCCATGGGCGGCGACCATCAGCGATGTACCCATGGCCCGTGCGCTGCGGTGCAGGGTTTGTAAGGCGGCATCGCCCAGGCCCCGGCGCGGCGTATTGATGATGCGTTCCAGCGCCAGATCGTCGTCGGGCTGGGCGACCACGCGCAGATAGGCGATGGCATCGCGGATTTCCTGCCGCTCATAGAAGCGCGCGCCGCCGACGACGCGATAGGGCACGCCGATGGTCAACAGCCGTTCTTCGAATTCGCGGGTTTGGAACCCGGCCCGTACCAGAATGGCGATATCCGACAGCGCGCGCCCCTCCCGTTGCAGGGCTTCGATCTCGTCACCCACCCAGCGGGCTTCCTCCGGGCCGTCCCAGAAACCGCGCACCCGCACCGTGTCGCCCTCGGCCTGATCGGTCCACAAGGTCTTGCCCAGCCGGTCCTGGTTGTGGCTGATCAAGCCCGATGCCGCAGCCAGAATATGGGGGGTAGACCGGTAATTCTGTTCCAGCCGGATAACCTTGGCGCCGGGGAAATCCTGCTCGAACTTCAGGATGTTGCCGACTTCGGCCCCGCGCCAGCCATAGATCGACTGGTCATCGTCGCCGACGCAGCAGATGTTCCGGTGCCCCTGTGCCAGCAGGCGCAGCCACAGATATTGCGCGACATTGGTATCCTGATATTCGTCAACCAGGATGTAGCGGAACTTGTCCTGATACTGGGCCAGGATATCCGGATGCTCGGTGAACAGGGTCACCATATGCAGCATCAGATCGCCGAAATCGCAAGCATTCAGGATCTTCAGCCGTTCCTGATAGGCGGCGTAGAGGGCGACGGCGCGGCCGCCCGCCAGTTCGCCCCCGGCATCGGCGGCCAGCTTCTGCGGGGTCAGGCCGCGATCCTTCCACCGCTCGATCGCGCCCAGCAGCACCCGGGCGGGCCAGCGTTTATCGTCGATCCCTGCTGCCGCCATGATCTGCTTCAGCAGCCGCAACTGATCGTCCGCATCCAGAATGGTGAAGCTGCTTTTCAGGCCCACCAGTTCGGCATGGCGGCGCAGCAGCCGCGCCGACAGGGCGTGGAACGTGCCCAGCCACAGGTCCTGCGCCATTGGGCCGACCAGCGCGGCGATGCGGTCCAGCATTTCCCGCGCGGCTTTGTTGGTGAAGGTCACTGCCAGAATCTGCGACGGCCACGCCTTGCGGGCGGCAATCAGATGGGCGATCCGGGCTGTCAGCACGCGGGTCTTGCCGGTGCCGGCCCCAGCCAGCACCAGCACAGGACCATCCAGGGTTTCGGCCGCTTCGCGCTGGCGATCATTCAGGCCGTTC
>CAYRWZ010000031.1:8611-24324 GCA_964428065.1 uncultured Comamonadaceae bacterium
CATGCTCATAGCGGTTGATATAGCCCCGCTATTCCATCCCGGCGACCCCTTTTTTTTTGTCTGCGCCGTCGGCCTCCCGATCAGGCGCGGATGCGGGTGACGAAGCCGGCGACCGTGTTCTCCAGCTCAACCGCCGTGCCCAGCAGGCCGCGGGCGGCGGACAACACATCCCCCGCCACCGACGATGCGTGGGACGATTCCTCCGACACCGCCACAATGTCGCGGGACACTGACTGCGTGCCATCGGCGGCATCGCGCACCGTGCGCGAGATTTCGGCGGTAACGGCGGTCTGTTCGTGGACCGACGCGGCGATCGCCCCGGCAATCTCGTTCACGTCCCGGATGACGGTGGAGATTTCCTGCAGCGAGACCGCCGCCGTGCGGGAGCTGGCCTTGATCGCCTCCACCAGCTGGCTGATATCGTCCGTCGCCCGCGCCGTCTGCGCCGCCAGGGTCTTGACCTCGTTCGCCACGACGGCAAAACCCCGGCCGGCTTCGCCCGCGCGCGCTGCCTCGATGGTGGCGTTGAGGGCCAGCAGGTTGGTCTGGTTGGCGATATGGCTGATCAGGGTCACCGCCTCGCCGATTTTTTCGGCATTCCGCACCAATTCGCCCACCCGTTCGTCGGTGGTGTTGGCGGCGGCACCGGCCCGGGTTGCCACATCGGTCGATTGTTCGGCCTGGCGACCGATTTCAGAGATCGAAGCGGCCAGTTCCTCGGTCGCCCCGGCGGCCGACTGCACATGGCCGGTTGCCTGTTCGGACGCGGCGGCCACCGACTGGGACCTGCTTTGGGTGCGGGAGATCGTCTCGCTCAGATCCTCGGCCGTGGATTGCATTGTCTGCGCGGCCGCGCGGATGCGCTCTGCCACGGTGCTGACCGTCGCTTCGACCGATGCGGCAAGATCCTGCATCGCGACCCGGCGGTCCTGCTCCGCCTGTTCCTTGGCCGCTTCCTGATCGCGCCGCAGCCGTTCCATCTGGGCGGCATTGTCGCGGAAGGTTTCCAGTGCGCGCGCCATGGCGGCGATTTCGTCTTTGCCCGCAGTTTCGATCGGCGTTTCCAGCTGACCGGCGGCGACGCCCACCATCGATTGTTCCAACCGGGACAGGCGGCGCACCACACGGCGCAGCACATAGCCCCAGCCGATCAGCGCCGACAGCAGAACCCCAAACCCAGCGACGGCAGCCAGTACCAGAAGCGACTGTTCCAGAAGCGCGCGGGTTTCCGCCTGGTGCGCGTCAATTTCCGTTCGGATCGCCTGCACCAGATCGTCGCTGTTGGTCGCCAGGTCGACCGACAGGCCGCGTACCTGAATCTGGACCGTATCGCGCTGCTTTTCCGCATCGATCTGGCCGCGGGCATCGCTCATGACCGTATCGTCCATTGCGGACAGGACGGCTCCGACCACCGGGGTCAGCTGGTCCCGCAGGGCAGGCTCCAGCGTCGCCAAGGTTGCGGACAGTTCCGCGCGATTGCCGGTGATGCGCTGGCCGATGCTGTTCAGATCGTCTTCGGTCAGCGGGTTCGTCAGCCGCGCGGCGGCGGCATAGAGGCCGGTGATGCTGTTGCCCAGAACGGGCAGGCGGCCCAGGCTTTGGGCAGTGGCGCCGCCACCCTGGCCGTTCTGCAGCGAGGTCAGCAAGGCTTGTGCTTCCGCGGCGGCGGCTTCCACGCGCGTCATCCGCTGGGCGGCCGCAGTACGCAGCTGGGCAAGGCGTTTGGCATGCGCCGCCAGTTCATCGAAGCGCGCCCCCAGGGTATCGATGGTTGCCAGCGCGCGCGATTTCTCGTCGCGCTCGCCGATCAGCTGGGTCAGTTCATCAAGGCTGCGCCGCGCCCGGTTCAGCTCCCGCCGGATCTGGGCGGCGGTTTCGTCAACGCCTTCCTCTGTCCGTGAATCGACCAAGCGCGGGGCCAGCGCAATGGCGCGGCGCCCGAAGGAATCCACCGTCATCGCCATCACGATGGACGGGGTTTCGCGTTCGGCAATGCCCCGGATTGCGGTTTCCTGCCGATCCAGCGCGAACCAGCCCACCCCTCCGGATAAGAACGGCAAGAGCGAGATAGTCACCAAGCCCGCCATCAAACGGGCACCAATGCCAAGGGACCGACCCATTGCCGAACCTCTTAATGAAGAATTTTGCTGAGGATAAAATTATGCAACAAGCGAATAATCATTTCAAAAAAAATCTAACTGGAAGAAATATTACACACATAAATTCTGCTGGAGCGTGGATTTTTAGCATCAATGGTTGCATATCTTTTAAAGAAAAACCGCCCAGGTTTCTATCCGGGCGACCTCTCAATGCTGCGGATCAGTACGCCCGATCACTTCATCTTTGCCAGGCCGTTTTTCAGATCTTCCAGTGCGGTGGAGATTCGCTTGGCAATAATATCAGCAGCTTCCTGATTTGACTTCGACAGCATATCCGACATTTCGCGCAGATTTGCAATACTGCTTTCGAAGATATGCTTCGCCTGTTCAGCCTGCTTGGCCAGCTTTTCTTCCGGCGCGCCCTGATTCATGGCATCGCGAAGGGATTTACTCACTTCTTCCATGCTCTGCCGGATCAGGTCGGTCTGGCGGCGCAGAACCGCCTGAACGCCATCGACCGCAGCCTGATTGGCGCTGGTCAGGGCTTCCATATTCTTGCGATGCAGGGCCAGCATCGCCTCGGTGTCCAGGCCGGGGACCTTGAAGTCGGCGAACAGCTTCGTGAAATCAGCACCGAACGGGTTGGTTTGCTTGCTCATGATCTCCCCCATCTCCATGGTGCAGTGTGCACCGCAATATGGCGCTACTATTGCGATAGATCGTCGGATCGTCAAGTCCGATTGTGCGCTGCAATATGGGGCGTCAAGCCGCCGGGCGGTTGTCGGTGCGCGTTTCGTTCGGCAGCAGGCGGGTAACCCGGTCCAGCGCCTGATCGAGCGCCTTCATGGTCGCCCCAAGGTCCGCACTATCGTCGGCCAGCCAGGCGCGGGTCACGCTGCTCATCACCCACAGCAGGCCATGGGCCAGCACCAGGCGGCGCGCCACGGTCAGATCCACCCGCGCCGCTTCCACCATCCAGACGGCGGACCGCAGCATGGCTGGGCCGTGCATCGCAATCAGCGCCGGATTGCCCCTGGCTCGGTCGGTCAGGCTGCGCAGCGCCGCCTTGGCCGGGGCCAGCCCGTCGAACCGCCGCATGATCAGGGCAAACAGGCGATCCCGCACCGGGCCTTCAGTTTCGTCTGGGCCAAGATCCCGCAACATCGCATCGTCGGCCTGGGCGGTGATATCGTCCAGAATGGCGGGCAACATGGGATAGATGCGGCGCAGTTCCAGCAGAGTCAGGCCGGCGCGCGCCGCGATATCCGCCATTTTGACCGTGCGCCACCCGCCCTCTGCCAGCACGGCATAGGCGGCATCGCGGGCCCCGGTTTGCAAGGCTGCGGCGTGCAGGGCGGCAGCAGTGGGCAGTTCAGCGGAACTGGCCTCGGCTTTGGCGGACATGGGCTCCTCCGGCGGCGCAAGGGGATGCCCCTTGTCGTGGCTGATCTGGAAAGACGCTGATCTGGGAAGACTCTGGGATTGCCCGTCCCGCTCGGCAAGGGACAATTCGCGGACCGGGGGGCGAGCCCGTCTGTTCGGATCGGCTTATGCGCCGCGCAGGGCGATATCGGCGGGGGTGCCGCTGCTCAGGCGGAGCAATTCCGCCGCATGCAGCCGGACCACCGTATTCGGATGTCCGGCGGCGGCCCAGAACACCGGCAGGGCCAGAAGATCGCTATCGAGCCACGGCGCAACGGGCGTCAGGCTGGCAATCGGCGACACGCCGCCGATGACGAAGCCGGTCTTGGCGCGCACGAAGGCGGCGTCGGCCTTGAAGATCGGGCCCTGCTCCAGCGCGGAGACCTTGGTTTCGCATACCCGGTTGGCGCCGGATGCGATCACCAGCACCAGTCGGTCGTCCGCCCCCTTGAACACGATGGATTTGGCAATCTGCGCCACGGTGCAGCCAAGGGCGGCGGCCGCTTCGGCCGAGGTCTTGGTCGGCCGGTCGAAAATGGTGATGCGGTCGGCAAGGCCGGCGGCGGACAGGGCGGCGCGCACCCGCTCAAACCCCTCGCCCAAGGCGGCGGATCCCGGATCGATGCTCATGGCTACGCCATTTGGCCCAGGGCACGGGAGCGGGCGGTCGATGCGGCCATGGCACGGTCGATCGCATCCTGCCAGCCATCCACCCCCATCAGCACCCGCATCGCTTCGATGGTGGTGCCGCCCGGGCTGCATACATTCTCACGCAACGTAGCGGCGGGCAGGTCCGACTGGTGGACCAGTTCGCCGGCCCCCGCAACGGTGACACGGGCCAGCCGCTGCGCCAGATCGGCCGGCAGGCCCTGCTTGATGCCGGCGGCGGCCATCGCCTCGATCAACAGAAACACCCAGGCCGGCCCACCGCCGGACAGCGCCGTCACCGGGTCCAGCAGCGCTTCCTCGGCCACCCATTCGACCGGCCCGCAGGCCGACAGCAGGGCGGTCGCGATCCCGCGTTGATCGGGGCTGACCCCGGCGCTGGCGACACACACGGTGATCCCGCGCCCGATCGATGCCGGCAGATTGGGCATCGCCCGGACAACCGGAGTATCGGGGGGCAGCGCCCGCTGAAAATAGTCCAGCGATTTGCCGGCGGCGATGGAGATCACCAGGGGCTGGCCACTTGCTTGCCTCTGTGCCAAACGGGCGATTAAGCGGGGGGCGAGGGCGGCCAGAACGCCGTCCATGCTTTGCGGTTTGACGGCCAGCACCAGCGTGTCGAATTCCGCATCGGCGGGCAGGGCCGCGACGTCCGGCAGGATGGTCACGGCCTGATGGGCCGCCAGATCGGCCAGATCCGTGGTATGGGGTTCGATGACGATCAGATGGTCGGGCGGCTGGGGGGCGGCGCACCAGCCGCGCGCCATCGCGGCCCCCATCTTGCCGCACCCGATCAGTGCAACCCGCCCCAATGGCTGCCCCGGGGCTTTCCCCTGGCCCGCCATGCGGTCAGGCCTCGCCAACCGTTTCGAACAGGGCGGCCTCGATCGCTTCACGGGCCGATTTGCCGCCCCAGATCACATACTGGAAGGCCGGGAAGAACCGATCGCAATCCTGGAACGCCGCTTCGACCAGATCTTCCAGCTGCTCGACACTGGCCCCATAGCGGGACCCGCGCAGCGGAATGGTGTGGCGATACATCAGCAGCCCTTCTTCCGAGCCGATATCGAAATGGCCGATCCACAGGCGTTCGTTGATCAGCGCCAGCAGGTCATGCACCTCCCGCCGCCGGGTGCCGGGCACCTTGATATCCAGCGTGCAGGTGAAATGCAGGGCCGACACATCGTGCCGCCACAGGAAGAACAGGCGGAAATCGCACCAGCGGCCGCTGGTTTCGGCCACCAGCTCGTCATCGCTCATGCGGTCCAGCGGCCATTCGTTGGCGGCGATCATTTCCTCGGCGATGTCCAGCGGATTGCTGGGCAGCTCTACCTCTGTGTTCAGGCCGATGGTCATGGTCGTATCTCCAGGAATGGCAGGCCAAACGGCGGCCACGTCATTCGGAAAGTCTTTTTCAACGGGTTCGGGCGGGTGCCGGGGAACCAAAAAACAACATTGCGCAGGCCACAGCACCAGAAGATCGCGGAACACGATATCTTGTGGTATTTGGGCCAGCGGCATACTACGGCAGGTAGAGTGCCAAATCCCGGTCAGGCTTTCAAGTGCGTAAGACCATCGGGCCGCAGTGTATTGCCAAGGGCCTGCCTGTGGGCAACCGATAAAGGCTGCGGCGAATCAATCCATTATTCGCCGCTTTTGGGAAAAGACCTTCGGAATCGTCGGTTACGATTTTTTGCTGTCGGCGTCCAGCGCGGCCAATTTGGCTTCCAGGGCGGCCAGCCGTTCGGCCATGGCTTCCTGTTCCGATCGGGCCAGGGCGGCCATTTCGGCCACGGCGTCGAATTCCTCGCGGGTGACCAGGTGCATCCCGGACAGAAGCTGCTCCATCCGCTGCTTGACGAACCCTTCGATTTCCTGGCGCAGGCCGGAAAACGCGCCCAGTGCGCCATTGGCAACGCGGCTCAGATCCTCAAACAAGCGTCCGCCCCCGCCACCCATGCCGCCACCCATGCCAGGACCGGTCATGTCATCCCCCTCGTCAGGCCAGTGTCTGCTGCGGAAGATGGGCAGTCGTCCGGGGGGAGGCAAGAGAAAACTTGCCCCCAGTCTCTCCCCCCCAGCCTCGCCCCCCCCCCCAGTCTCGCCCCCCAGTCTCGCCCCCCAGTCTCTCCCCTCCGGTCTTTCCTATCCCTCCACCCCGCACGCCCGGCGCAGGGCCTGCCACTGGTCAGCCGGGAAGGCGGCCGTGCCGTTGCCATCCTTTGCCAGCCGGCGCGCCGCTGCCGCCCGCTCGGCGCTGGGCGGGTGGCTGGAGAACAGGGTCATCGGTCCGCGCTCATCCTTGGCGATGCCGTCCAGGGTGGCGAAAAACTCCGCCATCGCGCTGCCTTGCCAGCCAAGATCGGCCATGAAGCGCAGGCCGGTGGCGTCGGCGCGGCTTTCCACCTCGCGGCTATAGCCGTTCAGCACCAGGCTTTCCACCACGCCCGCCGCCGTCCCGCCGCCCAGCAGAACCGACAGGACCGAGGACAGGCCCGCGCTGCGGAACAGGCCGGTCATCGGATCATGGTGATAGAGATGCGCCGCCTCATGCGACAGGACGGCGGCGAATTGATCGGGCGTTGTGGTCAACGTCAACAGGCCGCTGGTGGCCACGCTGCGATTGCCCGGCAGGGCAAAGGCGTTGGGCAGCTTCAGCCGGTACAGGGTGATCCTGACCGGCGGATCGATCCCCGCCGTCCGCGACAGATCGGTCGCCATCCGCTTCAGCACGGGATCGGTGCTGGAGGATGCGCACATCTCGCCCGAATTGGCGGGATCGCGCCCGCGCAGCCGGGCCAGCAGCTCAACCACCTGCCGTTCGGTCGTCTCCCCCACATGGGCCGCCACATCATCGGGCACCCAGCGGGCCAGATGCGGAGCGCCGTAGACGACTGCCAGGGTGGCCAGCGCCGCCGCCGTGCCAAGGCCCATGGCCCAGCGCAGCACCGCCCAATAATCGCGCCGCTGCATGTGGCTGTTCCGGCGGGCAACCCGCTGGGCGATCAAGTGCCGGGCAAAGGCGGTCGGCACCAGAATCCGGGCATCCGGCTGGGCGCTGCTGGTCAGAAAGGCGACGGCATCCCCGGCGGCGAAATCCAGAACCTGCGGATCGTCCCAGGCCAGCATCTGCCCATCAGAGGTGCGCACCGCCAAACTAGGGGTGCCGATATTGGGGGCGCGGACAATGGCAAGCTGCACCTTGGTCGCAGCCGCGCTGCGCCCGTCGAAATATTCCCCCTCGACCCACTGTTGCTGCATCCGGGGTCAGCCTGCGATGTCCAGAATATCGACCAGCCCCTCGCCGCGGCCCGGCGCCTGGGCCACACCCTGTTCCACCGCTGCCCAGTCCACCGCGCCAGTCACGGTCAGCGTGTGGCAGAAGTTGCGATAGACCGGGATGGTGAACAGCATGGCCCACAGGGTTGCCGGGATCGGCGCGATCACCAACATCAGGACCAGGGCCAGCGGCAGAAGCTGCACCAGTAGCAGGATCAGCCCGCCCATGTCCGCCGTTTCCTCATCACCAAGGCCATCCAGCAGCAGGCCCAGTTCGGTCAGCATCCCTCTGCTGGCGAACGCGACGATGGCAATGCCGACGATCATCAGCACGATGACGGCGCCATAGGCGGCCAGCCCGGCCACCAGGCCACGGCCGATCACGGTTGCCGTTGACAGGGCGGAGACAAGGCGCAGGCTGTGCCCGTCCAACCCGAGACCCCGGGCGAAATCGCGCCGCGCGGCGACGGAGAACCAGACCAAGAAGCCCGGAATCACCAAATAGGCCGCAGTGACGAAGGCACTCAGCGCCTCCAGAAGATCGGATGGCAGGTCTTCCGCTTCCCCGGTCTCGACGGCGTTCAGCGCGCCGGTCAGCTTTTCCACCGCGCCGATGCCGAGCAGACCAAACACCAGGATGGTCAGTATCATCAGATACCAGGGTAGGCGGGACTCGCGGGGGCGGGCGGTGCTGGTGACGGGCGTCGCGCCATAGACCGTGCAGCCGAACAGGTAGTTGCGGGTGACGAAATAGGATCGGGGGCCGATCAGCCCCAGGGTGACGATGACCAGCAGTGCCTCCCGCAGGGTCAGCCACAGGAAGCGCCCGGCGGAGCCGATGGTCATGAACCGGATCCCGCGTAACCGGGTGCGGGAGGCGCGGTAGCGGTGGGCATAGAATTGCGCCAGCGTCGCCAGCACCAGGATGATGACGGCCTGACCGAGCGATATGACGCCCTGCACGATTTGCGAGCCGGACAGCGCGCCCAGGATCGACAGCGGAACAAAACCGGCCAGGAAAATCACGATCGCGATCAGGAAGCCTTTGAACAGTTCAAAGCCGGTCCCGGTATATTCAAACGGCTGCCCGTCGATGGAAAAGCGCGACCAGAGATACCGGCGGATGCGTGTGGTGGCCCAGAAGCGATATAATGAAAGGGTCAGGACGCCGAGTACCATATTTAAAAAAACGATTTTTCCAATTTCGCCCGCCTTGCCGGAAAAACTCAACCGTGTTGTGGGCGGTGGGGCATTTTCAAAACCCGCTGTCGATACACGATTGATAATTTCCGTCGTCATAAAATGCCCTTTCGCTTTGGCGAAATCAGAATGGTGCGCGCAAATGTTTTGGTACGATTTCTGTGCGGTGCCGTACAGTAATTGAGGTTAAAGCGGGTTTTCAACCGGGAACTCGGCTGTTCTTGCTGCGATTGGTCTGTTGCCGCTGTTCCGATGCGGCCCTATAACCGGAGCGCGTGCTGGAAAGGGTTAGGGCATGATCGTTGTGACTGGTGGCGCCGGCTTCATTGGCTCCAATCTTCTGGCCGGGCTTGAGGCCCGTATGCCTGGGGGGGACCTGGCGGTGATCGACCGTCTGGGCTGCGACGAAAAATGGCGCAACATTGCCAAGCGCTCGCTGGCGGCAATCGTTCCGCCAGAGGAAACCTTCGCGTTTCTCGACCGTCATACCGATGCGATCACGGCCATCGTTCATCTGGGGGCGATTTCCGCCACCACCGAAACCGATGCCGATCTGATCGTGCGCTCCAATTTCCGCCTGACGCTGGATCTGTGGGACTGGTGCGCCACCCATCGGGTGCGGCTGATCTATGCCTCCTCTGCCGCCACCTATGGCGATGGGGCGGCGGGGTTCGAGGATGACCCCGATCCGGCGGCGCTGGCGCGGTTGCAGCCGCTCAACGCCTATGGCTGGTCCAAGCATGCGACCGACCGGCGGGTCATGGCCCTGGTCAACCGGGGCGCGCCGACCCCGCCGCAATGGGCCGGCTTGAAGTTTTTCAACGTGTATGGCCCGAACGAATATCACAAGGGTGGCATGAAAAGCGTGGTCGCCCATGTGTTCCCGCGCGCCGTGGCGGGCGAAGCGGCGCGGCTGTTCCGCTCCCACCGGCCGGATTATGCCGATGGCGGCCAGCTGCGCGATTTCGTCTGGGTCGGCGATGTGGTCGATGTCATCCTGTGGCTGCTGGATCACCCGCAGGTCAGCGGGCTCTACAATCTCGGCTCCGGCCAGGCGCGCAGCTTCCGTGATCTGGCCGAGGCGGTCTATCGCGCGCTGGGGCAGGAGCCTAAGATCGAGTATGTCGACACCCCGGAGGCGATCCGGGCCAAGTATCAATATTTCACCCAGGCCAGCATGACCCGGCTGCGTGCCGCAGGCTATGACCGGCAAATGACCCCGCTGGAAGCCGGTGTGACCCGCTATGTCACCGAATTTCTGGCCCAAGAGGACCCGTATCTCTGATGAGCATGCTCGCCGTTTTTCCAGCGCTGCCTTTCCCGCAGATCGATCCGGTGCTGATCCAGATCGGCCCGCTGGCGATCCGCTGGTATGCGCTGGCCTATATCGCCGGGATCATGCTCGGCTGGAAATACGCGGTTGCGCTGGTCAAGCGCCAGCCGGGCTTCATGGATCCGGCGCGGATGGATGATTTCGTCGTCTGGGCCACCCTTGGCATCGTGATCGGCGGGCGGCTGGGCTATGCGCTGTTCTACAAGCCCGGCTATTACCTGTACCACCCGGTGGAGATTGTGCAGGTCTGGCAGGGCGGCATGTCCTTCCATGGCGGGTTCCTGGGCATGGTTGCCGCCATCGCCCTGTTCGCCCGCAAGCACCGGATCAACCTGCTGCAGTTCGGCGATGTCATTGCCGCCGTGGTGCCGATCGGCCTGTTCTTCGGCCGGATCGCTAATTTCATCAATGGCGAATTGTGGGGGCGGACCACCAGTGTTGCCTGGGGCATGGTGTTCCCCGGCGGCGGGCCGGAGCCGCGCCACCCGAGCCAGCTGTATCAGGCCGCGCTGGAAGGGCTGGCGCTGTTCCTGCTGCTGTGGGTGCTGGAGCGGAAGGGGCTGCGCAACCGCCCCGGTTTTCTGATCGGTGCCTTCGTTGCCGGGTATGGCCTGGCCCGTATTGTCGGCGAACTGTTCCGCGAGCCGGACGCTTTCCTGGGCTTCCTGATCGGCGGCACCACCATGGGGCAGTGGCTGTCGCTGCCGATGCTGCTGGTCGGGTTGGTTCTGATGGTGCGCGCAAAGCCGCGCAATGCCTGATCTGGTGCCCGAATCCGCCCTGACTGCCATCCTGCGCCGCCGGCTGCAGGTGGGGCCGATTTCCGTTGCCGATTACATGCGGCTGGCCTTGGCCCATCCGCGCCATGGCTATTACCGGACCCGCGATCCCCTCGGGGGCGTTGCGGGAGGGGGCGTTGTGGGCGGCAGGGCCGACACGGCGGGCCGCGGCGGCGATTTCGTCACCGCCCCGGAAGTCTCGCAAATGTTCGGCGAACTGATTGGGCTGTGGGCTGCCCATGTCTGGGGGCTGATGGGCAAGCCGGACCCGGTGGCGCTGGTGGAGCTGGGGCCGGGGCGCGGCACCTTGATGGCCGATGCCATGCGTGCGGTCCGCCGGGTGGCGCGCGGGTTTCACGATGCGGTGCAGATCCATCTGGTCGAAACATCCCCGGTTTTGCGCCAGCGCCAGCGCGCCGCGCTGCCGCTGTACGAACCGGTTTGGCACGACAGCCTGCGCCACCTGCCGCAGATTCCCGCCATCGTCATCGGCAACGAATTTCTAGACGCGCTGCCGATCCACCAGCTGGTCCGTCAGGGCCGGCAGTGGCACGAACGGCAGGTGAGCCTGGATACCGACGGCAGTTTCGCCTTCACCGTGGCGGAAAAGCCCAGCGCCCTGGCCCGCCTGCTGGCCCCGTCGCTGACCGAGGCGGAGGAGGGCGCCCTGGCTGAGGTTTCGCCCGCCATTCGGGCCGTTTGCCGCCAGATCGCCCGCCATCTGACCCGCCATGGCGGGGTCGCCCTGCTGATCGACTATGGTTATGCCCAGGCCGCGCCGGGCGATACCTTGCAGGCGATCCGCGCCCACCGCTTCCACCCGGTTCTGGCCGATCCGGGGGAAGCCGATATCACCGCCCATGTCGATTTCGGCGCGGTTGCCGCGGCCGGGCAAGAGGCAGGGCTGGGCGTTCACGGGCCGGTCAGCCAGGGCAATTTTCTGGTCCGGCTGGGTATCCTGCAACGGGCGGAGCGCCTGCTGGCCGACGCGCGGGAGGAGGAAGCCCGCAGCCTGACCGATGGGCTGGACCGCTTGATCTCCCCGGAACGGATGGGCAGTCTGTTCAAGGTCATCGCCTATGGGCCGTCCGGCCTGCCCGCGTTGCCGGGTTTCGTTGCGTAAAGGATGCTGTTGTAGATGTTGACCTCTCCGCTTCTGTCGGACCTTTCCCCCGCCATCCGTCATGGGTTCTTCACCCGCCAGGGCGGGGTCAGCACCGGGATCTATGCCAGCCTGAATTGCGGGCTTGGCAGCGACGATGATCGGGCGGCGGTCCAGGCCAATCGCGCGCGGGTGGCCGAGGCGCTGGGCCAGCCGGCCGACCGGCTGGTGACGGTGCATCAGGTGCACAGCCCCGATGTGGTGACGGTGCGGGAGGCCTGGTCGCACGATGCCGCGCCCAAGGCCGATGCCATGGTGACCGATGTGCCGGGGATCGCCCTGGGCGTTCTGGCGGCGGACTGCGCGCCGCTGCTGTTCGCCGATGCCGAGGCCGGCGTGATCGGCGCCGCCCATTCCGGCTGGAAGGGGGCGCTGTACGGGGTGTTGGGGGCAACCGTGATGCAGATGGAACGGCTGGGTGCGAAACGCAGCCGCATCCGCATGGCGATCGGCCCCTGTATCGGGCCGGATTCCTATGAAGTGTCCGACGGGTTTGTCGCCACCTTCATCGACAAGGATGCGGCCAGCGCCGACTATTTCGCCCCCGCCGAACGCGACGGCCATGCCTATTTCGATCTGCCGGGCTATCTGCTGATGCAGGCGCGCCGGATGGCCCTGGCCGACGCCGGCTGGATCGGGGCCGATACCCTGCCGGACGAAGCGCAGTTCTTCAGCTACCGCCGCACCACCTTGAACGGCGGCGGTGATTATGGCCGGATGATCTCTGCCATCGTCCTTGATCCGGCGCGGAACTGACGCCGCGCCCATCCCCTTGCGATTCCGCCATGTCTCATCTGCGCCTGTTCTTCATCTTCTGCCTGTTGGCCCTCCCGGTCGGCTGCGCGATGCTGTTCACCACCTGAAGGGGACAAGAATGTCTCGGACCTGGTTGTTTCGGGCGACTCTGCTGGTTGTGTGCAGTGCGGCGCTGCCGGCGTGCGGGCAATTGCCGCAGCCTTTCGCCCCCGATGCCGCCAAGCCGAACGCGCTGCTGGAGCTGAAGGAAAATCGCGGCGTTGCGGTGCAGGATATCACCGGTGTGCCCAGCGTTGTGGCGGCCCGGCTGCGATCCGCCGTCGCCGAAGCGTTGCGCGGCGCCGAAATCCCCGCTGTGGTCGGGGACGGCAATCACGGCAGTTTCATTCTGCGCGGTGCCGCCGCCCTCTATCCCCTGACCGATGTCGAGGATGAACTGGCGATTCAGTGGCAACTGGTCGATCCGGCCACCAAGCAGGCCAGCGAAAGCGAACAGCGGGAGCCGGTGCCGCGCGGGCAGGCCAGCGGCCCGTCCGATCTGTATCTGTCCACCATCGCCAAGCGCGCGGTGGAAGGATTCCTGCCGCAGCTGCGCACGCCGATGCCGCAGGATCGCATCGCCGCCGCCGTCGGCGGGGAGGGGACGGGCGGCATACCCAGCGGCCCCAGCGTGGCGATTTTTGGCATCGAACAGGCGCCGGGCGATGGCAAAATCGCCCTGCGCAATGCGCTCGATTATGTCCTGAAGCAGAATGGCGTACGGCTGGCGGCGCCGGGTCAGGCGGCGGATATGACCGTGGTCGGCCGGGTGGATCTGCCGCAGCCCAGCGGTCAGGCGCTGGGGGCCGAACAGGCGGTCAGCATCCGCTGGACCGTGTTTCTGGCCGATGGCACCGAACTGGGCACGGTGGTGCAGGAAAATACTGTGCCGCGCGGGTCGCTCGACAAAGCCTGGGGGGAAACCGCCGTTTACGCGGCCGAAGGCGCGTTCGAAGGGCTGATGGCGCTATTCGAACGCTTCCAGCCGCCCCGGGCGGAGCCGAAAAAGCCGTAATCCGGCCTGATCGGCCGCTTATTCTTTCGGGCTGGTCCAGGCCTTGGCCTGGGGCGCCGGCGGCGGGGCGACGAAGCCGAGGGGCAGCGCGGTCGGACGCGGGCCGAAACTGTCGATGCATTTCTGCCGCAGATCCGGCGCGGCAATCCCGCCACATTCCGCCTGCTCCCGCAGGGAGCGATACCAGGGGCTGTTGTCGATCAGGGCCCGATAGCGGATTTCGGCAGCCGGGTTGCTTTTCGGGCCATCATTCTGGGCAAATGCGCCGACAGGCAGGGTGCCGATCAGACAGGTTGCGACCAGCAACACCCCTCGGGAGATCCGTGCGACCAGCCGGTTCCGGCTCATGTCACCCTCCGTCACTCACATGGCCGTTCGCAGACGGCATCGGAATACAGATAATACAGTGACTTAACGGTGACAACTCATTTTTTGAATGAGATATCGCGATCAACTCTAGTGCGGGTGAGCTTGCAATACGCACTCCTGCACTAAAATAGCTTCTGCGGCGGCGGTCAGCGCCGCCGCCCTTCGATCAGGCCCAGAATTTCGGCTGCGGCCTTGGGAATGTTGGTGCCGGGGCCATAGACCGCCGATACCCCGGCGGCAAACAGATCGTCATAATCCTGGGGCGGGATCACCCCGCCGCAGACGACCAGGATATCCCCCGCCCCTTCGGCTTTCAGGGCGGCGATCAGCTGCGGCACCAGCGTCTTGTGTCCGGCGGCCTGCGAGCTGATGCCGACCACATGCACGTCGTTTTCAATCGCCTGCCGCGCGGCTTCCTCCGGGGTCTGGAACAACGGGCCGATATCGACATCGAAGCCGATATCGGCAAAGGCGGTGGCGATCACCTTCGCCCCGCGATCATGGCCATCCTGGCCCAGCTTCACCACCAGCATGCGGGGGCGGCGGCCCTCCCGTTCGGCAAAGGCGGTCACGTCTCGCTGGATCTGGGTAAAGCCCTCATCCCCCTCATAGGCGGCGCCATAGACCCCGGCGACCGAGCGGATTGTCGCCTGATGGCGGCCGAACACGGCTTCCAGCGCGTCGGAAATCTCGCCCACGGTGGCGCGGGCGCGGGTTGCCTCGACCGACAGGGCCAGCAGGTTGCCGTTGCCCCGGCGCGCGGCTTCGGTCAGGGCGGCCAGCGCGGCCTGCACCTTGGCCGGATCGCGTCTCGCCTTGACCTGGTTCAGCCGGGCGATCTGCTGTTCGCGCACCTTGGTATTGTCGATTGCCAGAATATCGACCGATTCCGGCGAGTCGGGGCGATATTTGTTGACGCCGACGATGACATCTTCGCCCCGGTCCACCCGCGCCTGCCGCCGGGCGGATGCTTCCTCGATCTTCAGCTTGGGCATCCCGCTTTCGACCGCCTTGGTCATACCGCCCATGGCTTCTACCTCGCCGATCAGGTCGCGCGCGGCGGCGGCCAGGCTGGCGGTCAGGTGTTCCACGTAATAGCTGCCGCCCAGCGGGTCGATCACATGGGGGATGCCGGTTTCTTCGGCCAGAATCAGCTGGGTGTTGCGGGCGATGCGGGCGGAAAACGGCGTCGGCAAGGCCAGCGCCTCGTCAAAGCTGTTGGTGTGCAGCGACTGGGTGCCGCCCAGAACGGCGGCCATCGCCTCCACCGTGGTGCGGATGACGTTGTTATAGGGGTCTTGCTCGGTCAGCGACACGCCCGAGGTCTGGCAATGGGTGCGCAGGGCCAGGCTGCGTGGGTTCTGCGGGTTGAACGGGGCGATCAGTTCCGCCCACAATAGCCGCGCCGCCCGCAGTTTGGCGATTTCCATGAAGAAATTCATGCCAATGGCGAAGAAGAACGACAGGCGCGGGGCGAAATCGTCAATCTTCAGCCCGCGCGACAGGGCCGCCCGCACATAGTCCAGCCCGTCGGCCAGGGTGAAGGCCAGTTCCTGCACCGCCGTCGCCCCGGCTTCCTGCGTGTGATAGCCGG
>CAYRWZ010000031.1:24418-25743 GCA_964428065.1 uncultured Comamonadaceae bacterium
GGGTAGATATAGGTGTTGCGGACCATGAACTCTTTCAGAATGTCGTTCTGAATTGTGCCGGACAGCTGATCCTGCCGCACCCCCTGTTCTTCGGCGGCGACGATGTACCCTGCCAGAATCGGCAGGACGGCGCCGTTCATGGTCATCGACACACTCATCCGGTCCAGCGGAATGCCGTCGAACAGGATCTTCATATCCTCGACACTGTCGATCGCCACGCCCGCCTTGCCGACATCGCCCACCACGCGCGGGTGATCGCTGTCATAGCCGCGATGGGTGGCCAGGTCGAACGCGACCGACAGGCCCATCTGCCCCGCCGCCAGATTGGCGCGGTAAAAGGCGTTCGATTCCTCGGCGGTGGAAAACCCGGCATATTGGCGGATGGTCCAGGGGCGATTGGCGTACATGGTCGCCTGCGGCCCGCGCACATAGGGGGCAAAGCCTGGCAGGCCGCCCAGATGCTGCAAGCCTTCCAGATCCTCGGCCGTATACAGCGCCTTGATCCGCAACCCTTCTGGCGTCACCCAATCCAGGCTTTCCGGCCCGGCGCCTTTCAATTCCTTGGTCGCGGCCTGTTGCCAATCGGCCAGATGCGGCGCTTTGAACCCAACCATTCTCTTAAGGCTCCCCCCAATCACCAATTGGGGCGCAGTATAGGCGGGACAGCCGATCCACGTAAATGCAACGCGACGTTACACCGCGCCTCTTGCTGTGGAATGCCTGGGCATTGCTACCTTGAGTCGTGCACGCATTCGCTGTAGCATACGCATACTCTTGTGTGCTTTTTAGATTTTTTGTCAGAAAATCCAGGCTGTTAAGCTGTAGTTGCACAGCGTGTCGCGGCTGGGCTGCAGTGGGGGTCGGTCCACCATGGGTGGCATGTCGCGAATGAGCTCCCTTCCATCGCGCCGCACGGTGACCGTGAAGGGGCGACGGACCAGTATTTCCCTCGAAGGGTCCGTCTGGGATGCCTTGTACGATATCTGTGGCCGGGAGAATCTTGCGCTGTCAGAACTTTTGACTCTGGTTGCCGACCATAGAAGCCATGGCGCGCTGGCGTCGGCCCTGCGGGTCTTTGCGCTTTATTATTTCCGCGCTGTTAGCGAGACGCCGGATGCCGCCCCGAAGCCCGGCGAACTGCCGGTCGCCGGTCAGGATGGGTATAGCGCGTTCATGGCCGATGTTCTGTACCGCTTTGCCGAACAATCGGGGGAAAGCTGGACGGCGGGCAAAGCGGCGGGCAGCACACCCCAGCCGCATTGTCCATCGGCCCGGCCCCGCCCGCCGCAGGATCAACGGGGACCGACCGCAAACAGCCACCATAC
>CAYRWZ010000032.1:0-24717 GCA_964428065.1 uncultured Comamonadaceae bacterium
CCCCGGCCGCCGGGGCGCGCGGGGCCGCCAGCCGCCTGAGAAGCCTGTTGCTGAGAAGCCTGTTGCTGGGGGGCTTGTTGCTGGGGTGCCTGTCCGGTACTAGCCCCCTGGGGCGCAGTGCCGCCAATGCCGATGGCCGTACGCGCGGCCTGTGTCCAATCGGGCCGCACAGTATGGATGCCATAGGCCAATCCGGCCACCGCCAGCACGCCAATCACCCAGCCAATCTTACGCATACCCGCCATCTCGCCCGCTTTCTGTCGCTTTGTTTTTTATGCGTCCTTCGGGTCTATAGGCACGACCCGGGTCAAACCATCCCCATCTTTCGTGTGACGAAGGATATCGCAGCGATCTGGAATTTCCATCGGCCAGCGGTTGAGCGGATGAAAATTGTATGCAGGATGGAAGGGGCGCCATCCGCCCCGGTTCTACAACCGATTGCAGCGGGCAAAAAAAACCCCGCTGGCGCGGGGCAGGTATCGCAATCTCTTGCGAGGGGTCAATGCTCTTGAGTGTATGACCAAATGTGGCATTTGTTTGGTCCCGAACCAGTGGGGTGATTTTGCCCGTCTTGGCTATCAACTTCCGCGTATTTTGGGCGCTGCTGCTGCTGCTCTTGGCAGCCTGCCGCCCGTTTGCGGATGATGCGGTGGGACGCAGCGACCCGGCGCTCGATCCAATTCTGCGTGCCGATTGCCTGGGGCTGGTGCCCGCCCTGATCGCTGCCCCAGACTCAGCAGGGGGCGACCCTGGGCAGCCGCCGTCCGATATCCGCGTCGAGACCCTGCCCAACAGCACGATCCTGGTTCAGTTTACCGATGCCGCCGGCCCGCATCAATTGCTGTGTACCTATGCCGGGCAGCCGGATGCCGGCTCTCTCGCCTTTGCCGCCGTCAGTCTCGACGGCCAGGCCTTCGACGACCGGCAGCTGATGGTGCTGCGTCTGTGGCGCGATCTGTCTGCCGACGCGCCGGTGCGCCTTGCCCCGCCCACCCCGCCGCTGGCCTATGGCGGGTTTCTGATCCAGCTGCTGATCAACGGGCTGGCGGTGGGGGCGATCTATGCCCTGATCGCCGCCGGCTATGCGATTGTGTTCAGCCTGCTGGAACTGGTGAATTTCGCCTTTGGCGATATCTGCATGATCGGCGCCTATGCCTGCGTTGCTGTATTTGCGGTCGGTTGGATTTGGGGCGCGGCCCCAATTCCGGTTGCGATCGCCCTGGCGGCGATCGCCGCGATTCTGGTGACGGCGCTGGTTGGCGCGCTGACCGAGCGGCTGGTCTATCGCCCGCTCACGTCGATCGCCGCCGCCCGCGACCAGCGCTTTCGCCGTCTGCCGCCGATGGTGGCCGCCATTGGCCTGTCAATCCTGCTACAAAATCTGGTTGCCCTGACCCAAGGGGTACGCAGCCGCTGGCTGCCGCCGCTGCTGGGTGATGGGGTTGCGCTGTCGCTGTGGGGCAGCGATCTGCGGATCAGCGGCAGTCAGATGCTGCTGGTGACAGCGGCGGGTCTGGTTGCCCTGCTGCTGTTCTGGATCTTGCGCCGTCGCGGCTTTGGCCGTGCCTTGCGCGCCACGGCAACCGATCCGGCCATGGCAGCGCTGCTGGGGGTGGATATCCGGGGGGTGGTGGCGCGCGCCTTCATGCTGGCCTCGGCCCTGGCCGGGCTGGCCGGGGTTCTGTCGATGGTGCATTATGGGCAGGGCGATCCCACCATGGGGCTGGCCATCGGGTTCAAGGGCATGACGGCGGCAATCCTGGGCGGTATCGGCTCCCTCCACGGGGCAATGCTGGGCGGCGTGCTGCTGGGTCTGTTCGAAACCCTGTTCGCCGGAGTGGTTGCCACAGCCTATCGGGATATTGCCGTCTTTTCGATTCTGGTCATCACCCTAGTTCTTCTGCCCAATGGCTTGTTCGGAGAACGGGACCAGACCGCGCCCTGAATCGGCGATAGTATCTTGTCTATGTTTTATATCTTCATGGAAGATCCGGCATCTTTCAGGATGCCATTGGCTGTGTGGCGGCTCTTCAGCTTTCGGGGCACCGTTATGACCGGCCCGCCCTCCTTCTTCCATTTTTCGTGGGAGCCTTTGCCGCCACTTATTCTCGAAAATCCCAAGAGTTTCAGTTCTTCAGTGACCTGATCGTAAAATCCATTGGTCATTTACGAAACCAGATCGAGATCTCGTTTCGGGGATTTAAGGAAGACTGCCGGCATTATATCCTCAATCTTGCCGTGGGAAAGTTCAGCGTCTGTAATATGATTTGCGACGATAAGATCGGGCGCTTCGCGCATCACTATAATTTCAAATTCTTCAAGTGTGGATGCTTCGATGTGCAATCCGATGATGTCGCTTTCTGAATAAAAGACTTCTGCCTCTTCATCCCACATCGCGTAGACAACAAAGTTTCTCCGCGCCATGTCTGTATCTCCCGAAAGGTGCAGGTCAGCGTCTGCAACCCACTGTTTTAATTTTACAAAATCATATGTCCTGCACAGAAGAAAATGCAATCGGCAACTGGTTGGACAGCGTCGTTGAGATACCTTGTTTTAAAATTGCCCGTGTCTGATTGACCGCCCACGCCCAGTTTATCAGGACGAATGGCGAAAGGAGAAAGGCACCGATGGAGCATCAGGAAAGCACGGCTTCGGCCGGACCGATCACCACGTTCTACAATCGGGATTGCCCGGTTTGCCGGATGGAGATCGACCATTACCGCGCGCTGGATGAACGGCTGTCGCTTGGCCTTGGCTGGCGCGACATTGCGGCGGAGCCCGATGCGCTGATTGCCTTCGGCATCGATGGGGAGGCGGCGAAGCGGCGGCTGTATGTGCTGGACGATCATGGACGGCTGCATGGCGGGGTGGATGCGTTTCTGCTGATCTGGCAGCGGATACCGCGTTATCGCTGGCTGGCCCGGCTGGTCGGCGCGCGCGGCGTGAAGCCGGTGGCGGCGCTGATCTACGATCGCCTTCTGGCCCCGGTGCTGGTTGCCTTCAACCGTGTCCGCCGGTTGGCCCATTGGTCGGTCCGGCGATAGCGGGCTTGCCAGTCGGCGTTGCGGCCAATAAACCTGTCGGCATGAGCAAAAACGCCCCCATCGTCACCCGTTTCGCCCCATCGCCGACCGGTTATCTGCATATCGGCGGTGCCCGGACCGCGCTGTTCAACCTGCTGTTCGCCCGTCGGTTCGGCGGCACGCTGATCCTGCGCATCGACGATACCGACCGCGAACGGTCAACCCAGGCGGCGGTTGATGCGATTCTGACCGGCCTGGAATGGCTGGGCATCGGCTGGGACCAGGGGCCGATCTATCAGCATCAGCGCATCGACCGGCATGTGCAGGTGGCCCATCAGCTGCTGGCAGAGGGCAAGGCCTATCGCTGCTATTGCACGCCGGAGGAGCTGGAGGCGATGCGGGAGAAGGCGCTGAAACTGAAGCGCCCACCGCGCTACGATGGCAACTGGCGCGACCGCGACCCGGCGGAGGCCCCAGCGGGTGTCGCCCCATCGATCCGCATTCGCGCGCCGCGCAGCGGCGTCGTGCCGATCGAGGATGCAATTCTGGGCCGGATCGAGTTTTCCGCCGCCGATCTGGACGATTTCGTCCTGCTGCGCGCCGATGGCAGCCCGACCTATATGCTGTCCACCGTGGTCGATGACCATGATCTGGGCGTTACCCACGTCATTCGCGGCAACGATCATCTGACCAACGCGGCCCGGCAGGCGGTGATCATCGACGCGCTGGGCTGGCCACGCCCGGTCTATGCCCATATTCCGCTGATCCACGGCATGGATGGCGCCAAACTGTCCAAGCGGCACGGCGCGGTGGGGATCGATGCCTTCGCCGCCCAGGGATTGCTGCCGGAAGCGATGCTGGATTACCTGTCGCGCCTCGGCTGGCATCATGGCGACGAATTCCTGACCCTGGACCAGATGGCCGAACGCTTTGATCTGGCCGCCCTGTCGCGCAGCCCGGCCCGGTTCGATCAGGATCTGCTGACCCACGTCAATTTCCACTACATGAAGCAGGCCGACGATGCCCGCCTGGCGCGGGAGGTGCTGCCCTTCCTGGCCCCGATCCTGGGGGCGGCGCCCGATCCGGCAACTGCGGTACCGCTGCTGACCGCCGCCATGCCGGGCCTGAAGGAACGGGCCAAGACCCTGGTGCATCTGGCGGAAACCTGCGCCTTTTATCTGTGCCGGCGGCCGATCCCGATCGAGGCCGATGCCGCTGCCCTGCTGGATGGCGATGCCAGGGCGCGTCTGGCGGCGCTGGTGCCCGCCCTGGCGGCAGTGGCGGAGTGGAGCCATGATCCGATTGCGGCGGCGATCAAGGCGAAGGCGGCCGATCTGGGCCTCGGGTTCGCCAAGCTGGGCCAGCCCCTGCGCGCCGCGCTGACCGGCCGCACCAATTCCCCCGGCGTGGCCGAGGTTATGGCCTTGCTGGGGCGGGAAGAAGCGTTGGGCCGGATCGAGGATGCGCTGCGGGCGTAAGGCCCGGCCGGTCTTTTGGCTATCAGGGGATCAGCGGGCCAGCAGGGTCATCGGCGGTTCGCTCAATTCCGGCTCCAGCGGCAGGCGGATGATTGCCTGGGTGCCGTGGCCGGGCGTGCTGAGCAAGGTCAGGCTGCCGCCATGCAGTTCCGCCAAGGAACGGGTCAGCGGCAGGCCAAGCCCGGTGCCCTGATGCCGCCGGTTCATCACCGAATCGATCTGGCCGAACGGCCGCATCGCAACATCGATCGCGTCGGGTTCGATGCCAACGCCGGTATCTGCGACGCACAGGCTGAGCCACCCGTCGGCCACGCTGCTGGACAGGGTGACGCTGCCGCCCATCGGGGTGAATTTGACCGCATTGGACAACAGGTTCAGCAGCATCTGCTTCAGCGCCCGTGCATCGGCGATCAGTTCCAGGTGGGGGTCTTCCAGCGCCATGGTCAGGGTGACGCCGTTTTCCTGCGCCCGGGTCGCCACCAGCCGCATGGCCGATTCGGCCACATCCTCCAGCGAGAGGTTCTGGTAGTCCAGCCGCAGGCGGCCCGCTTCGATCTTGGCGATATCCAGAAGATCGTTGATGATGCCCAGCAACAGGTTGGCGCTGTCCAGAATATCGACCGTATAGGTGTGATAGCGCGGGTTGCCGAGGGGCCCAAAAATCTGGTCGCGCATCAGTTGGCAGAAACCGATGATCGCGTTCAGCGGCGTGCGCAGTTCGTGGCTCATATTAGCCAGAAACTCGGTCTTGGCGCGGCTGGCCAACTCGGCCTCGTGGCGCGCTTCGATCGACTGGCGTTCGGCCTGCTTGCGGTCGGTGATGTCGAACACTGTGCACAGAAGGGTGCGCGATGCCCGCTTCTGATCGGCCAGCGGAACGCCGCTGATGAAGATATCCCGCTGGCTGCCGTCGCGCCGGGTGATGGCGTATTCGCGCGTGATCGGCTCGCTGGGCCAGTTGTCCCTGATGCGCTGTATCATCAGCTGGCGGCTGTCATCGGCCAGAAACAGCTGGGCTGGTTTGCCGACCAACAGTTCCGGCTGCTCATAGCCCAGGATTTGCGCCAGGGCCGGGTTAGCATAAAGGATGATGCCGTCGGTATCGATCTGGACGATGCCGGACGGGCTGGCCTCTGCCAGACGTCGGTGCCGTTCCTCGCTTTCGCGCAAGGCGGCCTCGGCCTCTTTCAGCGGGGTGATATCCTCGAAGAAGGAGATCGTCACCCCGCCGGGGCTGCGAAACTCCTCGATCCGCAGCCAGCGCCCATCGCGCGACTGGAATTCCTGCGGGCCGGACGGGTTGCGATGCTGATCGATCCGGGTCTGGATCCAGCGGCCATCATCGTCAATCCCCAGCATCTGACCGGCCTTAACCCGCAGCGCCAGCAGATCCTCGTAGGCGATCCCAGCGCGCAGCTGATCTTCAACCCCCTTGAAGAAATAATCGACATAGCGCCGATTCCACAGCACCAGCCGGTCGGAGGCATCGTACATGGCGAAGGCGGCCGGCATGCCCTGAACCGTCTTTTGCAGCTGGGCCTGAACCTCGTCGGTTTCGGCGCGCAGACGGATGATTTCGGTGATGTCGGTCGCAAGGCCGCGATAGCCGAGAAACTCCCCCGTTTCGGAAAACCGGGGCTGGCCCGAGATGCGGATGTAATGGGCCATGCCGGGGGTGCGGCCCCGCGTGCGGTAGACGAATTCGCGATAGGGCTGGCGGGCGGCGATCAACGCCCGATAGGCGCGCGCCTGTTCATCCTCGGGATCGAACATCAACAGGCTGCGCGGCTTGCCGATCATCTCGGCGATGGGCAGGCCCAGCGTCGTTCGCGGTTGGCCGGTGATGAAGGTGAAACGGTCATCGGCATCGGTTTCCCACAGCCAGTCGGTGCTGGCCAGCAGGACGCCGCGAATCAGATCCTCGGACGCCCGGTTGAGGCGCTGGGCCTGCTGGGATTCGGCCAGAAGCTGCCGCAAGCGATGACCCAGATGGACTGCCAAGGCCAGGCCAAGGGCCGCGGCTGCCCCCACCGCAATCAGGGCGATCAGCGATGCTTCCGGCACCATCCAGGCGACACCCGTGCTGGCCAGCGCCAGTATTGCACTGATCCCCGTCGCAACCGTCAGCGGAACGGTTTTCCGCCGCCATACCTCCATTCCATCAACCCTTTCTCAACCCTCGCGCCAATACGGTAGCATGGCGGTGATCGTTCCGACTATTGCCCCAATACAGGGGTATGCGAAGACAGCGCCGCCCGCGCGACTGTGGCCATCAACGAGGATGTATCGTGCACGAACGATCCTTGCCTTTGCGTAAAACCGCGAAAATTGAACTGGCAGGCACCTGGTCGCTGGCGGCCGCTAGCGATACCGCCACCTTGCCCCATGCCCAGCGGCAGGGGCGCGTCCGCATCGCCACCGATCGCGGTGCGCCAGTGCTGCTGATCGCCCCCAAGGGGGTTCTGCTGGTCGATGGCGACGGGCTGGTTCTGGACGATAATCGCCGCGTCATGATCCGGCGGGCGCTGGAGCCGTGCCTGCGGGTCAATGCCCCTGACCCCGCGCTGCTTCTGCGGCTGGCCTGGCACTGCGGCGCGCGCGGCGTTGCGATGCAGAACGATACCGATACGCTGCTGCTGGCCGATACGCGCAGCAACCGGGCCTTGGTCACCCGGTATGGCTGTCTGTTCGTCCCGGTATTCACGGTCTTCGATCCAGAAATCGCAACGCCAGCCCGGCCCGCCGGCCCGGCCAGACGGGCGAAGCGGTCCGCGCCGGGAACCGGCACCCTCAAGGCCGCATGACCGGCACCCCCGGATTGGGACTTGAGCCAGAGGCGCTGTTGCGCCGGATGTTCGATGCCGGGATTGCCGCTGTGCAGCCTGGCCGGATCATGGCAGGGGCCCTGCCGCCCCGGCCGCGCGGGCGGATCATGGTGATCGGCGCGGGCAAGGCATCGGCGGCCATGGCGGCGGCGGTGGAAGCGGCGCTGCTGGCGCGCGGCGACGATCTGTCAACCCTGCTGCCCAGCCTGGTCGTCACCCGCTATGGCCATGCGGTGCCATGCCAGCGGATCGAGATTGTCGAGGCCGCGCACCCGGTGCCCGATGCCGCCGGGCTGGACGCGGCGCAGCGCATGCTCGCCATGGTCCAGGGCTTGAGCGCCGACGATCAGGTGATCGTCCTGATGTCCGGCGGCGCTTCGGCCCTGCTGCCCGCCCCGCCCGATGGGGTGTCGCTGGCAGACAAGCAAGCGGTGACTCAGGCACTTTTGCGCTCTGGCGCGTCGATCCACGACATGAACATGGTGCGCAAGCACCTGTCGCGGATCAAAGGGGGGCGGCTGGCGGCGGCGGCCTATCCGGCCCAGGTGGTCACCCTGGCCCTGTCCGATGTGCCGGGGGACGATCCGGGCACCATCGGATCGGGCCCAACCGTTGCCGACCCCAGCGATTTCGCCGCCGCCCTGGATGTGATCGCCCGCTATCGCCTGTCCCTGCCGCCCGCCATTGCCGCCTATTTTGACCGCGCCGCCCGCGACCCGGCAGAAGAAAGCCCCAAACCGGGCGATCCGCGGCTGGCGCGCGCCACCTATCGCTGTATCGGCACGGCCACCCTGATGCTGGAGGCGGCGGCCGCCGTGGCGCGGGCGGCGGGCGTTACCCCCATCCTGCTGGGCGATGCCATTGAGGGCGAGGCAGTTGAGGTGGGGCGCGTGCTGGCCGGCATTGCCTTGTCCGCCGCGCGCAGTGGCCATCCCGCGCCGCCGCCGCTGGTCATCCTCTCCGGGGGCGAAACCAGCGTGACCGTGCCGGTAGGCGTGCCAATGGGGCGCGGCGGGCGCAATTCCGCCTGTCTGCTGGCCGCCGGGATCGCCCTGCACGACCATCCGCGCATCTGGGGCCTGTTTGCCGATAGCGACGGCATCGATGGCAGCGAGGCCAATGCCGGGGCGATCTGGCGGCCCGGTCTGCTGGCCGCCGCCCGCGCCCAGGGGCTGGACCCACGGACGTTCCGCGACCGATGCGATTCCTTCAGTTTTTTTGCCGCTATGAACGCAGTGCTGGAAACTGGCCCGACCCTGACAAACGTGAATGACTTTCGCGCCTTGCTTGTCCTACAATAGACGCTGTTAACCAAAAAGGAGGAAACATGCGTCGGGAAGGGGCCACGCGCATCGTGGCAACGCTGGGGCCAGCCAGCTCGGACCACGATACCATCGCAGCGCTGTTCAAGGCCGGGGCCGACGTGTTCCGCCTCAACTTCAGCCACGGCGACCATGCCGATCATGCCGCCCGCTATCGCATCATCCGCGATATCGAAAAGCAGTTTGACCGTCCGATCGGCGTGCTGGCCGATCTGCAGGGGCCGAAGCTGCGCATCGGGGTGTTTGCTGAAAATAAGGTGACACTCAAAACGGGCGCCAAATTCCGCCTCGACATGTCCGACGCGCCGGGGGATGAAACCCGCGTCCAGCTGAAGCATCCGGAGATTTTCGCTGCGATCGAGGCCGGGCAGGATCTGCTGCTGGACGATGGCAAGATCCGGCTGACCATCGAAACATGCGGCGCCGAGTGTGCCGACACCCGCGTGGCGACCAAGGGCGTCAACATCCCGCATGCGGTGCTGGATATTCCCGCCCTGACCGAAAAGGACCGCAAGGATCTGGCCTTCGCGCTGGAGCTTGGGGTTGACTGGGTCGCCCTGTCCTTCGTTCAGCGCCCTGCCGATGTGGCCGAAGCGCGCAAGCTGGTGGCCGGCCGCGCCGGCGTGCTGTCCAAGCTGGAAAAGCCGTCGGCGGTCGAGTTCCTGGACGAGATTATCGAGCTGTCCGACGCGGTGATGGTGGCGCGCGGCGATCTGGGGGTGGAATTGCCGCCCGAAGATGTGCCCGGCCTGCAAAAGCGCATTGTGCGCGCCAGCCGCCGTGCCGGCAAACCGGTGGTGGTGGCGACCCAGATGCTGGAATCGATGATTTCCGCGCCGACGCCGACTCGCGCCGAAGCCTCGGACGTTGCCAACGCGGTCTATGACGGCGCCGATGCGGTGATGCTATCGGCGGAAACCGCCTCTGGCGCCTATCCGCTGGAAGCGGTGACGATCATGGAACGCATCATCCGCCGGGTGGAAGGCGACCCGCTGCACCGCACCCTGATGATGGCGGAAAGCATGGGCCATGAATCCAGCGCGCCGGACGCGATTGCCGCTGCAGCGGCGCAGGTGGCGGAAACCATCGACGCTGCGGCCATCGTCACGTTCACCACCTCGGGCCTGACCACCTATCGCGTTGCGCGGGAACGGCCGACGGTGCCGATCCTGGGGCTGACGCCGCGTCAGACAACGGCCCGGCGCATGGCGCTCGTCTGGGGCGTGCATCCGGTGGTGCGTGAAGATTGCCGCACCTTCGACGAAATGGTCGATATCGCAACCCGTGTCGCGCGGGAAACCGGGCTGGCCAACCTGCACGAGAAACTGGTGATCACCGCCGGGGTGCCCTTCGGCACGCCGGGCGCAACGAACGTGTTGCGCGTTGCCCGTGTTGGGGACTAGCGTAAAGGGGCGGCTCTGATCGGGCCGCCCCTTTTTCTTTGTTGCCCAATTCTTTGTGCCCTACCGGACGGACCCGCAGCATGAGCACCCTGCCCACCAAGCCGCCTGCCGATGCCCTGGATGCCTATGACGGCGACATGTTCCTGCGCGGGGTTGATGGCGGGGTGCGTAAGACCGTGGTCGATCGCATCAAGAAACTGGTGGAGCAGGACCCGCAGAAATTCGCTGCCGCGATGCGTGGCTGGCTGAACGAAGGGCGGCGATACGACGACTGATAGCAGGCTGCCCTTCGCGGCTGCCCGCCCCATCTGATCGCCGCGCCTGCCCGAGTTCTTCATCCCATGTCCACCACGGTTTTTCTGGTCGTGCTTCTGGCGGCCGCGCTGCACGCAGGCTGGAATGCGATGGCCAAGATTTCGGGCGATGGCTTGCTGGCCATGGGCCTGATCTCCTTCGGCTCGGGCTGCATCGCGTTGATGGCCGCGCCGTTTCTTGGCCTGCCGGAACCGGCGGCCTGGCCGTGGTTGGTGGCCTCCGCCCTCATCCATATCGTGTACCGCACCGCCCTGGGCCTTGCCTATAACAGCGGCGACATGAGCCTGGTCTATCCGATTGCGCGCGGGTCCGGCCCGCTGCTGGCCACCCTGGGGCTGGCGGCGGTGGGGTATGAAATCCTGTCGCCGCTGATGCTGGCCGGGGTTCTGCTGGTGGCTGGATCGGTCATTCTGGCCGGGCTGTCGCGCGCACCGTCGCTGATGGGGCAGGCGGCGTCCCTACGTCCGGTCGGCCTGGCGCTGCTGACCGGCATCACCATCGCTGCCTATACGGCGGTGGATGGCATCGGCGGCCGGGCGAACAATGGCAATGGCATGCAATATGTCGTCTGGCTGATGATGCTGGACTGCTTTCCCTTCGCCGCCATGGTCTGGTGGGTGCGGCGCGCTCAGTTCTGGCCCGCGCTGCGTGGCCAGTGGAAATCGGTGTTCGGCGCTTCGGGCATGTCGATGACCGCCTATGGCCTGTCGATCTGGGGCATGAGCCTGGCCCCGATCGGCGCCGTGGCCGCCCTGCGCGAAACCAGCATCCTGTTCGGCATTCTGCTGGCCAGGCTGTGGCTGAAGGAACATGTCGGCCCCAAGCGGCTGCTGGCCGCGCTGGGGATTGTTGCCGGGGCCGTCCTGCTGAAACTCTAAGGCCAGGCAATCCGGGCGAACTGGGCCACCCGGATGCCGTGTCAAACCCGGTGGGGGGATTACTCCTCCACTTCTTCCTCTGCATCCGATTCTTTTTTCAGTGCGGACCGGGCCGCCTTGTCTGCGGCGAACAGGCGGCGCAATTCCTGCTGATGGGTGGTCAGGAAGGCATCGACCTGCGGCGAAATCGGCAGGCCCTTGGCCGATTGGCCGTTCTTGCGCACGTCCTGCGCGATCATGCCATACACCAACGCGGCGAACTGGGGCACCCCCGTATCGACCGGGCAGCCGGCATCGGCCATGGCGCGGCTGTAACGGGGTTGTTTCTGCTTGGCGAAGGCGATTGCGGCATCCAGCCCGTCGGTCTCGATATCCGGTTCGTTGAGGGATAGTTCCTTCGCCAGCGCCTGGTCCCCCTTGGCGCGGCCGGCAATATCGATCGAGGCCTTGACGCAGCTGCGCACTGTTTCAATCGAAGGCTTCACGTCGAGTAGGGTCTTCGTATCCTTCGCCGACAGGGCCGAAGCGGTGCCGGAAAGAAGGATGAAAATTGCCGCACAGGGCAAGCTACGCACCATGATTCATTCCTTAAAGGTCGTTAACCTTTGTAGGAATAGCGCAGTTCCCGCTGCCAGACAATTTCCTTCAATCGAGTAGTCCGACCCGGCCCAGCGCATCGGATTGTTGCCGGGCCAGGGCATCCATGTCGAAATCGCCGATCAGATCATGGAACAGCCGGTGCCAGTTCAATTCCGCCTTCAAATGGGTGAAGACGGAGCCAAGGCCGATGGCCGCCCGGTCCATGAAGACGAATTCGCGCGGTGGCTTCACCCCGCCCAGCTTGCGCAGTTCGGTGTGGATCCCTTCGGCCAGGTCGCGCCCGTGGCGGGCGCCGCCTTCATGTTCGATCAACCGGGTCCGGTCTTCCAGCAGCGGGCCATAGAGGAACGCGGCCCAGCGGTTCAGCACATCGATCAGGTCATTGGACAGGGCGGTGAAGCCCCAGCGTTCATAGGCCGAGACGGCCAGGTCGCGGTCGCCCCGTTCCAGCGCGTGGTACAGATCGATCACCCCGCGCACGAACCCCGGCGGAAATACGCGAATGCAGCCGAAATCCAGCAGATTGATCGCCAGATCGGCGCGCACGGAATAATTGCCGGGGTGCGGGTCGCCATGGATGGTGCCGAAGCGGTAGAACGGCACATACCAGGCGCGGAACAGGTTGAGCGCAATCTGGTTGCGCTGTTCCAGCGGGGCATCGACGGCGGACAGCAACGGCTTGCCCTCCAGCCAGGTCATGGTCAGACAGCGGTGGGAGGACAGATCCTCCACCCAGTCGGGCACCTGAACCGCGCTTTCCCCGGCGAGCATATGGGCGTAAAGCCGCATCTGCCGCCCTTCGCGCTGATAATCCAGTTCCTCCCGCAGCCGATCCGACAGTTCCTGAAAGATATCGCCGGTCGAAATCGCCTTGTCGTACCGCTCGTATATCGAAAAAACCAGCCGCAACTGCTTCAGATCGGCTTCGACGGCAGAGGCCATGTCCGGATATTGCAGCTTGACCGCCGCCTTGCGCCCGTCGGGCAGTATGGCGCGATGCACCTGGCCGAGGGAGGCGGCGTGGGCGGCCTCCATCTCGAACCCGGCGAAGCGGGTCTGCCACTGCGGCCCAAGTTCCCCCGCCATCCGGCGCTTAACGAAGGGCGCGCCCATGGCCGGGGCGTTCGATTGCAGCTGGCGCAACTCGCGGACATATTCTTCCGGCAGGGCCTCGGGGATGGTGGCCAGAAGCTGGGCCACCTTCATCAGCGGCCCCTTGATCCCGCCCAGTGCCGCCTTCAGTTCGGCGGCATGCTTGTCGCGGTCGAGTTCCAGGCCGAACAGCCGTTCCCCCGCCAGCCGCGCCGCGAGCCCGCCCACGGCCCCGCCAACTTGGGCATAGCGTTTGACCCGCCCGGTCAGGGTGCTGTCATTCGGCATGACGGTCAGCCCTGTTCCAGCTCGTCGATGAAGCCTTCGATCACGCTCAGGCCCTTGGCCCAGAAATCGGGCTTGCCGGCATCCAGGCCAAAGGGTTTCAGCAGATCGCCATGGTGCATCGATCCGCCGGCGGCCAGCAGGTCCATATACCGGTCGGCAAAGCCATCCGGCGCGCCCTCGTAAACGGCATAGAGCGAATTCACCAGGCAGTCGCCGAAGGCATAGGCATAGACATAGAAGGGCGAATGGACGAAATGCGGGATATAGGCCCAGAAATGGCGATAATCCTCGTCGAACCGTAAGGCCGGTCCCAGGCTGGCGGTCTGGGTGTCCAGCCAGATCTGCGCCAGCTCATCCGGCGTCAGTTCCGCCTCCCGCCGCCGATGGTGCACGGCATCCTCGAAACTGTGCAGGGCAATCTGGCGGACCACTGTGTTGAGCATATCCTCCACCTTGCCGGCCAGCATGGCGCGGCGGCGCCGCGCATCGGTTTCGGCATCCAGCAGGGCGCGGAACGTCAGCATTTCGCCGAACACCGATGCGGTTTCGGCCAGGGTCAGCGGCGTGTCGGCCAGGAAATGGCCCTGCGCCTTGCCTGCCAGCACCTGATGCACGCCATGGCCCAGTTCATGGGCCAGCGTCATCACGTCGCGGGTTTTGCCGTGATAATTGACCAGCAGATAGGGATGGGCCGAGGGCACGGTCGGATGGGCGAAGGCACCCGGCGCCTTGCCGGGCACTGCCGGGGCGTCGATCCAGGGATTGTCGAAAAACGACCGGCCGACCGCCCCCAGACGCGGGCTGAAGGCGTGATAGGCGTTCAGGACGATCTCCCGCGCTTCGTCCCAGCGGATCGTGCGGTCGGCCTGATCGGGCAGCGGTGCGTTACGGTCCCAGTAATCCAGCCGATCGCCGCCGAACCACTTGGCCTTCAGCGCGTAATAGCGGTGCGACAGGCGCGGATAGGCGGCGCGGACGCTATCGACCAGGGCGGCCACCACCGGATCTTCCACCCGGTTGGCCAGATTGCGGCTGGAAATCGGCGTGGCGAACTTGCGCCAGCGGTCTTCGATTTCCTTGTCCTTGGCCAGGGTGTTGGTGATCAGCGCGAAGGTGCGCACCTGCCCGGTCAGGGTCTGCCCCAGCGCCTTGGCGGCATCGCGCCGGGTGTCCCGGTCGGCGGAAACCATGTAGTTCAACGTGTCGGTGACCGTCAGCGCCTCGCCCCGGAACGGCACCCGCAGGGCGGCCATGGTTTCGTCGAACAGCCGGTTCCAGGCGGCGCGCCCGGCCACCTGCTTTTCCATCAGCAGCGCTTCCTGGTCATCCGACAGCTGGTGCGGGCGGAAGGCGCGCTGCGCCTCGATCCACGGGCGATAGCGCGCGGCCCCGGCATCGCTGTTCAGCTGGGCGGCCAGCACGGCATCCTCCACCCGGTTCAGCTCCAGGGTGAAGAACAGGGTTTGGGTGGCGATATCGGTGATCTTTTCCTGAATCGACTGGTAGAACCGGCCGAGTTCCGGGTCGGTCATATCCCCGGCATGCAGCAGCTGGGCATAGGAGGCCAGACGCGACAGCCGTTCGTCCTGGCGTTCATAGTCGCGGATCGCCTCGGCCAGTTCGGCCCCGGACAGGGCGGCGAGGCGGCCTTGATAGCGGGCCTTGAACGCCTCTGCCTCTGCCTTCGCGGTGTCCAGATCAGTGGTCAGCGCGGCGGCAGTGGGAGAGGGGTAGAGATCGCGCAGATCCCAGCGCGGCAGGCGGCCAAGGTCGGCATCCTCCAGAAACGCCCCGGCGCGGTCGGTATCGCGGCAGGGGGCCTGATGCCAGGGAGCCTGACAGTTGGGGGATGCTGTGGGGATCGACGCGGCAACACTCATGGTCTGCACTCTCCTTCGTATTCTTTGCATATAGGATGATGTGCAGGCGAGGCAAAGGCGCAAGTGCCACGCCGCTCTCCGCCCTATCGGCAGGAGGCCAGCGAAACGATGGTTGGCGCTGCCTCTGCCGCCCCGCCCACCACCCCGCCTGACCCCTCAACCGGTTTGGGGCGCAACGCTGCGGGCAGCACCTCGGTCAGCGGGCGGCAGCGGTCCTGCACGCAGATGCGATAATCGGGCGCATAGGGCGACAGGGTGATGCGCACCTCGCTCTGCGGCGGCACCATCGGTTTATAACGCCACCCGGTTTCGGTTTTCTGCGCCTTGGGCGGCGGTTCCATCCCGGCGCCGCTGCCCTGGATATGCGCTTGATCCAGATGCAGCAGGCCGTTGGCGATCCGATATTCCTCCCGCCATTCGGTTTTTTCCACCGAATGGGTCCAGGCCAGGGTAAAGCGTTCGGATTGGGGCAGTTCAACCTCCCCCACCGGGGCGCCAAAGGCATTGAGCACGGCAATGCACAGGGTGATCGGCGTCGGGCTGGTCATGGGCGGGGGTCTCCTATCGTCGGCACGGCCCGGCGCGTCCGCCACAGGTGCCAGGCCAGAAACAGCACGGTCCAGCCGAAGCCAAGCTCGTCGGTCAGCGGGATGGCGGCGATCAGCAGCAGCGCGCCGACCGTCGCTGCCAGCCGTTCCGGCCAGGACAGCGGGCCGAACAGATAGCCGGTTGCTGCGCCGCCCCACAACATGATGCCGATCAGCGCTTTCAGCACGATATAGGCAACCGACACCAGGGTGACGTTATCCCCCTGCAGCATCAGCTCCGGCGCATAGACCGCCATGAACGGCACCACATAGCCCGCCATGGCGATGCGGGTGGCGATGAAGCCGATCTGCATATGTCCGGCCTTGGCGATCGAACTGGCGGCCAGCGCGGCCAGCGCCACTGGCGGCGTCAAATCGGCCATGATGCCGAAATAGAACACGAACATGTGGCTGACGATCAGCGGCACGCCCATCGCCAGCAAGGCCGGCCCGGCCATGGCGCTGGTGATGATATAGTTGGGGATGGTCGGCAGCCCGGTGCCCAGCAGGATGCAGACCAGCATGGTCAGGATCAGCGCCAGCCACAGCTTGTCCCCCGCCAGGTCCAGAATGACCCGCGCGAATTGGGAGGCAAGCCCGGTCAGGGTGGTGGAGCCGATCAGGATGCCGACCAGCGCGCAGGCAACGCCGACGCCCAGCGCCGATTTCGCCCCGTCCGACAGGCTGTCTGCCAGCATGGCCATGGTCTCCCGCCCGCCGCGGATCTTCAGCATTGCCAGCAACAGCGCAGCGATCAGCAGCAGCAGGACCGTGGCAATCGACACGATCTCCGCCGCCGCCAGCCCGCCGCCGGCGAGGCCGAGCGCCACCCAGAACAGGATGCGCAGCGGCAGGCGGGGCAGGGCGCGGGCGGCGGTGTTGCCCAGGATCAGGATCGCGGTCAGGCCCAGCCCCGCCACCCCGGCAAACAGCGGCGTGAAGCCGGAAAACAGCATATAGACCAGCACCGCCAGCGGCAGGATCAGATGCCACTTGCTGGTGATCGCCTTCCAGGCGCTGGGGCATTGATCCTTGGGCAGGCCCATCAGATTGTGCTTGCCTGCCTCCAGATGCACCATCCACAGGGCGCTGGCGAAATAGAGGATGGCGGGGATCGCGGCGGCCAGCGCGATTTCCGAATAGGGGACACCGATGGTTTCGGCCATGATGAAGGCAACCGCCCCCATAACCGGCGGCATGATCTGCCCGCCCATCGAGGCTGTGGCCTCTACCGCCCCGGCAAAGGCCGGGCGATAGCCAAACTTCTTCATCAGCGGAATGGTGAATTGCCCGGTGGTCAACACATTGGCGACGCCGGAACCGTTGATCGTCCCCATCAGGCCAGAGGAGATCACCGCCACTTTGGCCGGGCCGCCCTTGGCATGGCCAACCGTGCCCAGCGCAACATCGTTGAACAGCCCGATCATCCCGGCCTTTTCCAGAAAAGCGCCGAACAGGATGAACAGGAAGATATAGGTGGCGGAAACGAAGGTGGGCACGCCGTAAATGCCCTCCGTCCCCATGGCCAGCTGATCGATCACCTGGGTGAAATCGAAGCCGCGGTGGGTCAGCGGGGCGGGCAGGCTGCGCCCGAACAGGGCATAGGGGATGAAGATGCCGCAGATGATCGGCAGCGCCCAGCCCATGATGCGCCGCGCCCCTTCGACCAGCAGCACCAGCACCGCCACCCCGACCACGATATCGGTCAGGTTCGGGTCGCCCGCCCGCTGGATCAGATCGCCCTCGAACGCCCATTGATAGAAGCCGAGCAGAAACGCGAGGCCGCCCAGCAGCCAATCGTACCACGGCACCGGCCCGCCATGTTGCCCATGGCGCATGCGGAACAAGGCGAAGGTCAGGAACAGCAGGCCGCCGACATGGACCGACCGCACCACGATGCTCGACACCGGGCTATAGGCCGCCATGCCGATCTGCCACAGGCTGAACAGAACGGCGAACCAGAAGATCACCTTGCCGGCAAAGCCCGGCGCGGTCAGCCCGGCTGCGGGATTTTCGGGATCGACCAGACGGCGCGATGCGCTCGCCCCATCGTCGATGGTCGCTTCACTCATGGGGCATCACTTCCGTGTTCGAGCATGGGGAAGGAAAGAGGGCGGCCCGCACCACTGGCAGGCCGCCCAATAGGGGCCGAATGCGCCGGTTACTTCACCAGGCCCTTTTCGCGGTAGAATTTTTCCGCGCCTGGATGCAGCGGCACCGGCAGCCCGGCCACCGCCTTGTCCAGCGATATCGCCTTGGCGGCGGAATGGGCGGCGGTCAGCGTGTCCAGATTCTCCCACAGGGCCTTGGTCATGGCATAGGCCAGGTCGTTCGACACCCCATCATGGGTGACCAGGAAATTGTTGATCGCGGCGGTCGGCACATCGGCGTCCTGGCCCTTGTAGGTGCCCGCCGGGATCACTGCGGGCTGATAGGCGGCATCGCCGATCTTGCCCACCACATCGGCCGGGATCGACACGATCACCGTATCGACCGACACGGCCAGATCGCGGATCGACGCCACGCCCAACCCGGCCGATTGCAGGGTGACATCCAGTTGGCGGTTCTTGATCAGATCGACCGATTCGCCAAACGCCAGATACTCCACCTTGCCGAAATCCTGATAGGTCATGCCTGCGCCGCGCAACACCGCGCGCGCAGTCAGTCCGGCGCCGGATCTGGCCGCGCCGACCGAAATGCGCTTGCCCTTCAGATCGGCCATGGTCTTGATGCCCGAGGAGGCGCTGGCGACGATCTGGATATAGTTCGGATAGATGGCCGCGATCGCGCGCAGCTTTTTCAACGGGGTCTTGAACCCGGCATCCTCCACCCCGTTCCAGGCATCCGATAGCGAATCGCCCAGGGTGAAGGCGATTTCCCCCTTGCCGGTTTGCAGCAGGTTCAGGTTTTCCACCGACGCCTTGGTGGCCTGGACCGAGGTTTTGGCATTCGGGATCGCCTTGGCATAGACATTCGACAGCGCCACCCCCAGCGGGTAATAGACCCCAGAGGTGCCGCCGGTCAGCACATTGACGAAGTCCTGCGCCCGCACGGCGCCCGGCGCCGCCAGCAGCAGCCCGCCGATAGCCATGGCGATTGCCGCGCGTCCCACATTCTGCTTGCGGATGTGATGTGTCATCGGACCGTTTCCCCCAATCGGTTTTGTTTTTGGTTGAAAAACTATAGGGGCCAAAAAGCGCATTGGGCAACCGGGGAGCGCGTTTCGACGATGGGGATCGGCGTGCTCGGTTGCTCGCTATGCAGTCCGTTTGGTCGGGGCTCGGTTGATTAAATTTTGATTTATAATCGTATTGCGAGGCTTGAATGATCCTGTATTCATTTTCTTCGGCATAGTGGTGGTATTTTTTTGACTTTGTTTTCATTGACATGTCGTTCCGGAGTGATTTAACCATTAACGATAATTTTACCTTTGTGGGATGGCTGTGATGTCGCAGGAAGCCTATTTCGAATCGCGGACGGAGACCGGTCAGCGGCGTATCGAATTGAACACTCAGCATTACTTCACCGGAAATGAAGAAGGCGAATGGCTTGGCGTGACCAGCAATCTCGTACGCGGCATCACCGTCATGATGGGGGCGGGGGATGATCGCGTCGAGGCGACAGAGTACGACGATCAGCTTGGCGGCGGTCAGGGCAAGGACATTTTGAACGGCGAGCAGGGCAATGATGTCCTCATTGGCGGTAAAGGGGCCGATATCCTGGCCGGTGAAGAAGGCAATGATCGCCTGTCCGCCGGTGCGGGCGATGATGAGCTGAACGCTGGTGACGGTAATGACATAATGTACGGCGGCCGCGGTGATGACGCCTATTGGGGCGGTGGCGGGGCCGATTCCTTCTATATCGACTTTGCCTCGGGCAGCGATACCATTGCCGGCTTCGATGGTCTTGAGGGCGACCGTCTGTACATTCGCGCGGGGTCCCTGGCTCAGATCGACGAATCCAATCTGCCGCAGACCGGCTCGCAAGCCGAAGGGTATGTTACAATCCGTTTCGCGGATGGTTCCAGCATCACGCTGATTCCAGATGATATTGTCGGCGATGATGATGCGGAACTGTCTCCCCTGGACAGGGAAGCATGGCGCCGGGATTACATAATCATTGTCTAGGGTAGGCAGTGTCTGAGTGTCGATCGTAGTCACGGACATGGCGGGCGCAAACACTGCGCCCGATTTGCATTATTCCATTATGGGCATGCAAATCTTTGGTCCGAAATTTTCATTAGGAATCAATTAATAGATCGGGTGATCGTGATATCTTGTTAGTCTGATTGTATCTGAAGTTGGGGGGGCGAAATTTGGCGAGGTAGGAGCGTTTCTGGGTGTATTCTGCGTTCTCCTGGAACGGCAATTAAAACCTGTGTCACTACTGGCTTAGTTTGAACAGTATCATGCCTTAGAGTGCCAGGGCGGCAATGATACCGCTCCAGCATCGACCTGATGGCCGACCAGACACCGGGGGAGGAAAACCACCCCCGCTCTCGCCGGTTTCGGCGGTCTGTTCCGGCGAGCAGCCTATGACCGAAGGAAAATTAACCATAGGTTGATTTATATCGGCATTAAGTAAAATAATAGATATGGGGGCAATCGAAAATTAACGAAATGTTAATTGACGCCGGTTCGTCAATTCTGTATGACCGATACCATTCATAGAATTTGATCATAGAATGCGAATCTAAGGAGATCGACTATGGCGCAGGAACCATATAGCGAAACCGCCGTGCCGGGTGGCCGCTGGGTTACTTTGAACACCATCGGGTCTTTCAATACCGGGCCGGGTAACGATCATCTTCAGGCCAATTACGATATCCCGTCCGTCCTGGGTGGCGGCCAGGGGAACGACCGTCTGGAAGGCTCGTACCTGGGCGATACCATCATGGGCGGCCAGGGCAACGATGTGGTGCAGGCGTTTCGCGGTGACGACATCGTTTATGGCGGCAAGGGATCCGACATTATTGACGGCGACGAAGGCAACGATTTGCTGTTCGGTGCCGCTGGCAAGGATCAGCTCGCCGGCGATGACGGAAGCGATACCCTGGTCGGCGGCGCCGGTGATGATATTATCGAAGGCGGGGAAGGCGCAGACTATTTCGGGTTCGATGCGCTGACCGGTTTAGACAGCATCCGGGATTTCGACGGTTCCGAAGGAGATCGGCTGTCCTTGCGGGCCGGGTCGGTTGCCCGGATTGATGAAACTCAGCTTCGAACAGAAGGCATGGTCCACATTTATATGAAGGATGGCAGCATGATCCAAGTGATCATGCCCGATCTGGTGGATCTGGTGGGGTCGGAGCTGGAGCCGCTTGTTAAGTACTGGGATGCCAGCTACATCCTTTATTACGGTTGATCGCCGAACGAAAAAGGGGGCTTCGGCCCCCTTTTTTTTGTGCAGAGAATGGTGCGTTCAGAAGTTGCTATAGAAACTCACCGTATCGCCTGGCAGCAGCAGGCTGGCGCGGTGGATTTCCAGGCACAATTCGATGAATTCTTCCGGGTGGTCGAAGCTGTAGGCATCGGCCATGGCCTTTAGCTGGCGCAGTTCCTTGCGGTCCAGTTCGATGCCGGGGGCACCGTCTTCCTCCAGCAATTCGCCCAGCTCGAAAAATTCGAAAATATCCGACAGGCGATAATCGCCGCCCTCATACGGGGCGACGAAGCGGATCTGCCCGTCCTCAGTCACCGCATAGACGCCGGGGGCGGCGGCAGACAGGTCGATCTGCCCGCCGACGATACGGGCGCCGCCGTTGCTATCGCTCATTCAGCCTCTCCAATCAGGGCCATCCAGTCATCCTCGGTCAGGGTGGTCACGCCCAACTCGCGCGCCTTGGCCGCCTTGCTGCCCGCATCGGCGCCGACGATTACATAATCCGTGCGCGCGCTGACCGACCCCGCCACCTTGGCACCCAGCGCCTCCGCCCGTGCCTTGGCTTCCCGACGTGTCATGCGCACCAGTTCGCCGGTAAAGACGATTGTTTTCCCCGCGACGGGCGAATCGCCCCGGACCGAGACGGGGGCGGCATCCTCCACCGTCACGAAGCGGCGCAGGTCGGCCACTGCGTCGCGGTTATGCGCTTCGGCGAAAAAGCCGGTCAGATCGGCCGCCATGCTGTCGCCGATGCCGCTGATATCGGTCAGCGTCCGCCAGGCGTCGCTGTTGCGGTCGGCGGCGGCGATCATTGCCGCCTCGAACCCGTCCCAGGTGCCGTAATGGCGGGCCAGCAGCTTGGCGGTTGCCTGGCCGATCTGCCGGATGCCCAGGGCATACAGGAAGCGGTCGAACGGGATGGTGCGGCGGGCGGCAATCGCGGCATACAGGTTACGCAGCGATGTTGCGCCCCACCCTTCGCGCTGGCGCAATTCGGTATGCCTGTCTTCCAGGCGGAACAGATCGGCCGGGCCGCGCAGCAGCCCATCGGCGTAAAAGCCCTGGATATGCCGTTCCCCCAGCCCTTCGATGTCGAAGGCATCGCGGGAGACGAAATGGCGCAGCCGTTCCACCGCCTGGGCCGGGCAGATCAGTCCGCCTTCGCAGCGGCGCGCCACTTCGCCCGGCTGGCGGGTGGCGGCGCTGCCGCAGGCCGGGCAGGTGTGCGGAAACGCGAACGGCTGGGCGTTGGCAGGCCGTTCTTCCGGCACCGGGCCAAGGATTTGCGGAATCACATCGCCCGCGCGCTGGACCACCACCATATCGCCGACGCGCACATCCTTGCGGGCGATTTCATCTTCATTGTGCAGGGTGGCCCGGCTGACCACCACACCGCCAACCGTGATCGGCTCCAGCTCCGCCACCGGCGTCAGGGTGCCTGTGCGGCCGACCTGGATGGTGATCGCCCGCAGCCGGGTGCGCGCCTGTTCAGCCGGGAATTTATGGGCGACGGCCCAGCGCGGCGCCCGGGCGACCATGCCCAGGCGCTGCTGCCAGTCGAACCGGTTGACCTTATAGACCACCCCGTCAATGTCATAGGGCAGGCTGGGGCGCAGCGTGCCGATGCGGGTATAGAAGGCCAGCACCTCCTCCACCCCCCGGCAACGGGTCGCCTCTGGATTGACGGTAAAGCCCCAGTGTTTCAGGCGGTCCAGAAAGGCCCACTGGCTGTCGCCGATCGACCCGCCCTCCACCTCGCCGGGGCTATAGGCGAAGAAGGCCAACGGGCGGCTGGCGGTAATTTTCGGGTCCAGTTGGCGCAGGCTGCCAGCGGCGGCATTGCGCGGATTGGCGAACAGGGGCTCGCCCGCCGCCGCGCGCTGATCGTTCAGCGCCTGGAACGCCGGGCGGGACAGATACACCTCTCCCCGCACTTCCAGCACCTGCGGCCAGCCATCGCCTTTCAGGCGCAGCGGCACCGACTGGATGGTGCGCACATTGGCGGTGACATCCTCCCCCTCCGCGCCGTCGCCGCGCGTGGCCCCCTGGACCAGCTTGCCGCCTTCATACCGTAGCGACAGGGACAGGCCGTCGATCTTCGGTTCGGCCACAATCTCCAGCGGCAGGGTGGGGTCGGCGGCGAAGTCACGCGCCAGGAAATTGCGCACCGACTGGACGAAATCGGCCACATCCTCCTCGCTGAACGCATTGTCGAGCGACAGCATAGGCCGCCGATGCTGCACCTTGGCGAAGCCCTGTGATGGGGCAGCGCCGATCTTCAGACTCGGGCTGTCGGTGCGGATCAGCGCCGGGAAGCGCTGTTCGATCGCAAGATTGCGCCGGCGCAGCGCGTCATAGTCCGCATCGCTGATTTCGGGCGTATCCAGGCCGTAATAGGCGCGGTCGTGATGGGCGATTTCCGCCGCCAACCGCGCCAGTTCGGCGCGCGCCTGATCCTCGGTCAGATCGGCCACAGCAATGGCGTCGAAGCCTCCGCTCATATCAGACTCCCCAGCAGACGGGCGGCGGCGGCGCGCGCTTCGTCTGTCACGGTGCTGCCCGACAGCATGCGGGCGATTTCCTCTTGCCGTTCGTCTTCGGCCAGGCGGCGCACGCGGGTCAGGATGGTATCGGCGCTGGGTGTCTTTTCCACCTTCAGATGGGCACTGCCCAGTGCGGCGACCTGCGGACTGTGCGTGACCACCAGCACCTGCAAGCGCTGCCCCAGCCGCGCCAGCCGGTCGCCCACAGCGGCGGCAACCGCCCCGCCAATGCCGCTATCCACTTCGTCGAACACCAGGGTCGGCACGGTCGATGCCCCGGCCAGCACCACTTTCAGCGCCAGCAGAATGCGCGACAATTCCCCGCCCGAGGCAATCTTGCCCAACGGGCCGGGCGCGCTGCCGGGGTTGGTGGCGATTTCGAAGGCGATGCGGTCGATCCCGTCGGCGGTCCAGGCAGGTTCGGGCTGGCGTTCCACCATCGTGCGGAAGCGGGCCTTGTCCAGCTTCAACGGCGGCAGTTCCGCCATCACCGCCCGGTCCAGCGCCTCGGCCGCCGCCTGCCGCTTGGCGGAAATCGCCTCGGCCAGCGCGATATACTGCTGGCGCGCGGCGGCGGTTTCCTGCACCAGCTGGCGCAACCGGGCATCGCCGCCGTCGATGGCGGCCAGATCGGCGGCCAGCCGCTCCCGCAGCTCCGGCAGGGCATCGCAGCTGGTCTGGTGCTTGCGGGCGGCGGCGCGCAGGGCGAACAGCCGTTCCTCGATACTCTCCAGGCTGGCGCCATCCCCGGCTTCGGCGCGCAGCAGGCGGGCCAGGCCGTCGCTTGCCTCCGCCAACTCATTGGCTGCACGCTCCAGCGCCTGCTGGATCGGCTCTGCCTGATCGGCGGGCAGGCCGGTTGCGCGGGCCAGCAGGCGGGTGGCAGAGGCAACGCGCGCCTCTGCCCCGTCATCGCCGGCGATATCGGTCAGCACCGTGTTGAGGGTGGTCAGCACCCGGTCCCGGTTTTGCAGGCGGGCGCGGCGGTCGGCCAGGTCCTGTTCCTCCCCCGGCTGGGGGTCCAGGTCTTCCAGCTCCCGCACCACATGGCGCAGATACTCCTCCTGCCCGCGCGCGCGGGCAACGGCATCCTCGGCCTCC
>CAYRWZ010000033.1:0-10092 GCA_964428065.1 uncultured Comamonadaceae bacterium
CAATGCCTCCGGCCCGGTCGATCCGATCAGCCCGCTGATCCTATCGCAAAAGGGTTCGCTGTTTTTGACCCGGCCGACGCTGGGCCATTATGTCGCCACGCGCGATGCCTTGCTGACCAATGCCAATGACCTGTTCCACGCGATTCAAAGCGGGCTGGTGAAGATTGCCGTCAATCAGCGCTTTGCCCTGAAAGAAGCGGCCAAGGCCCATGCGGCCCTGCAAGGGCGGGTCACCACCGGCTCCACCGTGCTGCTGCCGTAACAATGGCGGAAAGATGGGCGGGGCCTATCTCCCTGCCCATCTTTCCCGTCAAATCACGTTTCTTTCGACGATCGGCCGGCGGGACAGCAGGCGTTCCGGGCTGAAGACCGACAGATCCAGGCTGCTATACCGGCCATGGGCGATCAATTCCGCCAGGCCGCGCCCAACCGCAGGTGCCTGTTGCAGCCCGTGGCCGGAAAAACCGTTGGCGCAATAGAGATTTTCAACCTCTGGGAACCGGCCCAGAATCGCGTTGTGGTCGAAGGTATTGTACTCGTAATGCCCGGCCCAGGCGTTGACCACCTTCAGCGCCTCGAAAGCTGGGATGCGGGTTGCCAGCGCGGGCCACATGACTTCCTCGAACAAGGCATGGTCGATATTGTCGAGGTCGAAATCCTCCGGATCGTTGAGGGGCGGTGCGCCGGTCAGGAAATACTGGCCTTCCGGCCGCACCCAGAAGCCGGACGGATCAATCAGCAACGGACATCCGGGCAACGGCGTCTTGCAATCCAGCACAAAAACGCAGCGTTTGCGCGCCTCGACCGGCAGGGACAGGCCGGCCATTTCCGCAATCTGGCGCGCATAGGGCCCGGCGGCATTGACGATCGCCCCGGCAGACCAAACCGTGCCATCGGCCAGCGTCAGCACCTCCACACGCGCGCTCTGCCTGTCCAGCGCCACCACCTCCCCCTGGACATAGACAGCGCCCTGGGCGCGGGCCTTGCGGCGGAACGCCTGCATCAATCCATAGCCATCGAACCACCCCTCGCCACTCAGCCCAAGGGAACCAAGCGCCACATCTTCCACCGACAGCCAGGGAAAGCGCTGGTGCAGCGCTTCAGGCGTCATCAGGGCGATATCGGCCCCCTCGGCCCGTTGCAGCGCGTTGACCTCTTGCAGGATCGCGGCACCTGCTTCGGTCGCCAGATAGAGATACCCGCCTTCATGCAGGCCAATTTCCGGCACCTCGCCATTGACCTCCAGATGCTGATCCAGAGCGCGCAGAAACTCGATCCCGAATTGGGATATGCGGATATTCTCCGCTGTCGAAAATTGCTGGCGGATCGAACTGGCCGACAAGGCAGAGGACGCTTTGCGATAGGTCGGATCGCGCTCGAACACAGTGACCCGGCCGGAAAATGCCGGATCAGCCGTCAGGAAATAGGCAATCGCCGATCCAATAACCCCACCACCGATAATGGCCACATCGGTTCTTTGCCCAGACACGATCACATATTCCCCGTCTGTCAACTCTAAGGACACAGCTTATCGGGTGAGAGTAGGAGTCGATACGCAAATTGTATGAAAGACGATGATGAGGGTGACCCGGCTGGCGATAGGTTGATTTGGCGTTGCGAATATTTCGAATATCTGCGATTCTTCCCCACGAATCAAAGGGTCGTACAAAAAGGGGGATCTGATGGCCGCGCCACACAGGGCTCGCTCGGCACAGTTTCCGAGCGAGCTAGATCGGAAAGCTGCAGGGCAGCTATGCCGTATTATCGCCAACCGACAGCCAACCACTTTGACGTTGCAACGTGAGAACGGGGAAAGCGCATCAATCACGCTTCTACCGTCTCTGGCAAAGCCTCTGTTGGAGCTTCTGGGTCTAATTGAAACTGGGAAAAGTGTTAAAATTATTCCTATGGATGTCGAGTTGACAACACAGGAAGCCGCCGATCTATTGAACGTATCTCGTCCATACCTGATTAAGTTGCTTGAGAATAAAGAATTGCCCTACAAACTTGTTGGCCGACATCGTAGGATACTGGCAAAGGATTTGAATTGTTATCTGGAAAACCGTAACAAAACACGGGCAAAAGCCCTTGAGGCACTTGCCTTAACCGATAGTGAAAATGATCTGATTTGAGCCAAGCCAGCAACAGATATTGCGCTTTGATCGATGCATGTGTCCTTGCGGGGGCTTTAAGGCGTAATATTGTATTGAGCTTGGCGGAAGCAGGTTTGTTTCGGCCCGTATGGTCGCAGCGCATTCTCGATGAGACAGAACGGGCTATAGAGAGCCGTGCAATCGGGAAGGGTAAGGTCCAAAGGGACCGTATCCATGACGCGTTTCCAGAAGCCATGACCCGTAGTCATTTGCGACTTCAACCACTTGATGGGTTACCTGATAAAGACGATTGGCATGTAATCGAAACCGCTATCGCGGCTCGCTGTGATTGTATCGTTACCAAAAAATTTAAAGGACTTTCCTGAATTAATAATGAACAAATGTAATCTGGATCGATTATCAACTGACAATTTTATCACTAATACTATTGATCTTGATAAATCTACTGCATTCCACGCACTAAAAACTATGAGGCATCGATTTCAGAATCCGAGCTATAGCGTTGAGTCATTGGCTGAGAAATTAGAGCATCAGGCATTACACCAAACAGCTGAAATTTTTCGATCAAACAAGAATTACCTATAAAAAACCCGCCGCCAGGGTGGTTTCCGGCGGCGGGTTTGGGATGCGCTACTCTGAGGCGATCAGCGATTCATCTGTTCGAAGAAATCGTTGTTGGTCTTGGTCTGCTTCAGCTTCTCCAACAGGAATTCCATGCCGTCTGTGGTGCCCATCTGCATCAGCACGCGGCGCAGCGCCCACATCTTGTTCAGCACACCGCGATCGACCAGCAACTCCTCCTTACGGGTGCCAGACTTGGTGATGTCGATGGCCGGGAAGGTGCGCTTATCGCTCAACTTCCGATCCATCACGATTTCGGCGTTACCGGTGCCCTTGAACTCTTCGAAGATCACTTCGTCCATGCGGCTGCCGGTTTCGATCAGCGCCGTGCCGATGATGGTCAGCGATCCGCCTTCCTCGATATTGCGGGCAGCACCGAAGAAACGCTTGGGCCGTTGCAGCGCATTGGCATCGACACCGCCGGTCAGTACCTTGCCCGAGGACGGCACGACCGTATTGTACGCGCGCGCCAGACGGGTGATCGAATCGAGCAGGATGACGACATCGCGCTTGTGTTCGACCAGGCGTTTGGCCTTTTCCAGCACCATCTCCGTCACTTGAACGTGGCGGGACGCCGGCTCGTCGAAGGTGGAACTGATAACCTCCCCCTTCACCGAACGGGCCATGTCGGTCACTTCTTCCGGTCGTTCGTCGATCAGCAGAACGATCAGATAGACTTCCGGGTTATTCTTGGCGATCGCGTGGGCGATGTTCTGCAACATCACCGTCTTACCGGTACGCGGCGGCGCAACGATCAGCGCGCGCTGGCCCTTGCCCAGCGGGGCGACCAGTTCAATCACCCGCGTGGTCAGATCCTTCACCGTCGGATCATCCAGTTCCAGCTTCAGCTTTTCCTGGGGATAGAGCGGGGTCAGATTGTCGAAATTGATGCGGTGACGCACCTTTTCCGGCGCATCGAAATTGATGGTGTTGACCTTCAGCAGCGCAAAATACCGCTCCCCATCCTTAGGCTCGCGGATTTGGCCTTCCACCGTATCGCCGGTGCGCAGGCCGAAGCGGCGGACCTGGCTGGGGCTGACATAGATATCGTCCGGGCCGGGCAGATAATTCGCCTCAGGCGAGCGCAAGAAGCCGAACCCGTCAGGCAAAACCTCCAGAACGCCGCTGCCGAAAATCGCCACGTCATTCTCGGCACAGCGTTTAAGAATGGCGAACAGCATATCCTGCTTGCGCAGAGTGCTGGCATTCTCCACCTCAAGCTCCTCGGCATAGGCCAGAAGTTCCGCCGGGGTTTTGCGCTTCAACTCTTCAAGATGCATGAAATATAGCCATTGGGCGATTCAGGGCCACGGGATGCGGTTGGGTGCGCTGGAGATGGCGCTGTCGGTCTGGAAGCAAGCGGGCCGGAGTCGGCACAGATCGTTTGAATGCCGATCCCCGCCGGGTTGCTATGGGCCATTGCCGCCCAAACGCGCAAAACCTGTGGGAACCTGAAGGGTGGTGGGAAATACCGCGAAAGTTCAGAAGGAACCCTGTCGGTGAGCAAAGCCTGGAATCGAAGCGAACCGATTGCTTGCCTGCTGATCTTTCGTTTAACCGAATCGGACCATCCTGTCAAACGCGATAGCCGCGATAGGGCCACAAGGCTGGTACTTCTCACAGGTGGCCGGTCTCACAGGCAAGCAGGTCATCAGAACGGCCTGACCACCACCAGAATGACAATGCCGATCATGAACAAGGTCGGCACTTCGTTCATGTAGCGATAGAATTTGGCGCTGTGGGTATTGCGATCCTCGGCAAAGGCGCGGCGCCAACGGCTCAGGAACCCGTGCATGGCCGACATGGCCACAACCAGCGTCAGCTTGGCATGCACCCAGCCCTGCGACCAATCGACAATCCCCGGCGTCACCAGCAGCAGCCCGCCGAACAGAAAACTGGCGATCATCGCCGGGTTGATAATGGCGCGCAGCAGACGCCGCTCCATCACCTTGAACAGCTCCGACTGGTCGGAGCCGACCGGCACCCCGCAATGATAGACATAAAGCCGGGGCAGATAGAGCATCCCGGCCATCCACGCCATCACGCTGATGATGTGCAACGCCTTGATCCACGGGTAGGACGCTGAAAGCCAGTCAAGCATGGGCTGTCTCCAACCGATGGGGACACTTGCTGAACGCTCCCGGACACAGGCTGCCGCCCTCATTGGAGCGCAGGCGTTCCGGTTGGGTCAGACGGGTGCGGACAGTATCTGCCAACCCCTGGATGAACCGGGGATGATCCCCCACCGCCGGGACGCGGTAGAAGCCAGGAATCCCCAGCTCGTGCGCCAGTTCGCGATATTCCAGTTCGATTTCGACCAGGGTTTCGGAATGGTCGGACACGAAGGCAACCGGGCAGATGATGACCGGAACACCGTCGCGGGCGGCGCGCTTCAGTTCATCCTCGGTGCTGGGGCCGATCCATTTGAGCGGGCCGACCCGGCTTTGATAGCAGACGGCGGCATCGAGCCCCGGCTGGTTCAGGGCTTGAACGACGCGCGCGGCGCTCTGTTCGACCTGCCATTGATAGGGATCGCCGCCATCGACCACCTTTTGCGGCAGCCCGTGGGCCGACAGCAGCAACCGGGGTGCCTTGCCTGGCGGGGCTTTCGCCGCAGCCTCGGCCAGCAGCGGGTGGATCAGATCGGCCATCGCTTCGGCAAACCCGGCATCGCGCGGATAGCAGCACAGGGTCTGGGTGTCCACCGTCAGGTCCTGGCGCTCTGCCTCCAGCCGCCATTCCTTCAGGGATGAGGCGCTGGTGGTGGTGGAATATTGCGGATAGAGCGGCAGCAGCAAAACCCGGTCAGGGGCATACCGCTTGACCTCTGCGACGGTTTCCGCCGCGCGCGGATGCCAATAACGCATGGTTATGAAGCAGCGCACGGTTGCCGGGGTACCGGTGCCAAGGTCAAGGCCCGACAGCGACTGTTCCAGTGCGCGGGCCTGCGCTTCGGTATTGGGCAGAATGGGCGACCGCCCGCCGATCTTGCCATAAATCTCGCGGGCGACCGGGGCGCGGCGGCCGGAAATCAGTTTGGCCAGCAGCCAGCGGATCGGCCCCGGCGCGCCGATGATCGCGGGATCGTTGAACAGGTTGAACAGGAAAGGCTGGACGGCCTCTGGCCGGTCAGGCCCACCCAGGTTGAACAGGATGATCGCAAGTTTCATGGCCTCAACCTATCTCACGCTGGTGATTTGCCAAGGGTGCGTACCAGATCGACCAGCTGGGCCACATGATCCGGCGGGGTTTGGGGTACGATGCCGTGACCCAGGTTGAAAATGAACGGCCCGCCCGCGGCAGCAGCCAGAATATGCCGAACCGACCGTTCCATCGCCGCACCGCCCGCCACCAGCGCCAAGGGATCGAGATTGCCTTGCAGGCAGACGCGCGATTGCAGTGTCTCCGCTGCCCAGCCCATCGGCACGCTGGTGTCGAGGCTGATGCCGTCCGGCCGCACCTGATCGACAAAGCGCTGATACATCACCCCCGCACCGCGCGGAAAGCCGATGATCGGCACCTGCGGATAGCGCGCGCGCAAGGCTTCGACGATGCGCCGGTTCGGGGCGATCACCCACTCCTCGAAATCCCCTTCGGCCAGCACCCCGGCCCAACTGTCGAACAACTGCAGGGCATCGGCCCCTGCTTCGATCTGCCGGGACAGATAGGCAATGGTCGCTTCGACCAGCCGGTCGATCACCCGGCTGAAGGCGGCGCGATGCTGGAAAATCCAGCCCTTCGCCGTGGTGAAATCGCGCGACGATCCCCCTTCGATCATATAGGTGGCAACGGTCCAGGGCGATCCGGCAAAGCCAAACAGCGTGACTGGCTTGGGCAGATCCTGACGCAGACGGGCGACGGTCTCGTAAACCGGGGCGACCCGCTGATGAAACCGCTCCTCCTCGAAAGCCAAGGGCAGTGCCAGCGCGTCGGCTGGTTGAAGGGGATCGAGAACTGGCCCCTCCCCTTCCTTGAAGGCAACCGGCCGGCCCAGCCCATGGGGAACGATCAGGATGTCTGAAAACAGGATGGAGGCATCGAAGCCATAGCGCCGGATCGGCTGCAAGGTCACTTCAGTGGCCAGCGCTGGATTGAGGCACAGATCCATGAACCCGCCCGCCTGTGCCCGTGTCGCCCGGTATTCCGGCAGATACCGCCCGGCTTGCCGCATCAGCCAAATCGGCGGCACGGCTTGCCGCTGACCGCGCAGGGCGGCAAGGACGGTACGATTGGCGCTCTCGCTCATGGCTGTCACCCGGTCGGCAATGGTCTGAATCGGTGCCTTCTATACAAGGTTTTAGAAAAGAAAAGAATTTAGGGGTGACGGTTGGTGGGCGGAACCCAGGAGATTAAATCCGGGCGGCGACTGATCCCCAAACACGCAGATGCGCAATCGGATCGTCCGACAGCCTGTGGATAGGGGGCCTCAATTCAATGCTAACCCTCTGAGATATAACCGCTTTGTCTTTGTGGGAAAGCCGGGCATATCCCACCGCCCAAGGGCCGGTTACGGCCATTGCCCCACGGATTCACGTAAAGCCCGCACCGCGATCCCCAGGCGGGTGGATGGCAGGATGAGAAAGGGGTCTAGGCGAATGGATTGTGTCGCTCCATGATCGCGGGCATCTTTTCCCCAAACCTTCCGCACCTTATCCACAGGTCAGGACCGACACTGCCGATGACAGACACTCCGGGCAAACGCGCCATTCACATCCATCTGGTTTCGGACAGCACCGGCGATACGGTCTATGCCGTCGCCCGCGCCTGTCTGGTTCAGTTCGATCAGGTGGAGCCAAGCTTCACCACCTGGTCGCTGGTTCGCTCCCGCGCGCATCTGGACCGCGTGCTGGCCGGGATCGAGGGACGGCCCGGCCCGGTCCTGTTCACCCTGCTGGACGATAAGCTGCGCGCTACCCTGCAGGAACGCTGCCGCCAGCTGGATGTGCCGCTGATCCCCGTGCTGGATCCTGTGATCGGCGCGCTCGGCTCTTATCTCGGCATGGCCGGGACGCGCCAGCCGGGCAAGCAGCACGCGCTGGATGCCGATTATTTCCAGCGGATCGATGCCATGACCTTCGCCCAAAACCATGATGACGGGCAGGGCCTGTGGAATATCAACGAGGCCGATGTGATCCTGCTGGGCGTCTCCCGCACCTCCAAATCGCCGACCTGCATGTATCTGGCCAATCGCGGCCTGAAGGCGGCCAATGTGCCGCTGGTGCCGGGGATCGATCTGGCGCCCGAAGTGCTGGCGGCGCAGAAGCCCCTGATCGTCGGGCTGACCAAGGATCCCAACCGCCTGGTGCAGATTCGCCGCAACCGTTTGCGCCAGCTGGATCAGGACGATGAAACCACCTATACCGATATCGACAAGGTGCGGGAGGAAATGACCAACGCACGCCGTTTGTTCGAGGAGCAAGGCTGGCCGGTGATCGATGTCACCCGACGCTCTATCGAGGAAACCGCCGCCGCCATTTTGCAGCTTTATCAGGAACGCCATCCGGGCAAGACCTTCGCATGACCGACCATACCCCCAGCTCCCTCACCACCGATCATCGCCTGCCCGGCCCGAATACGGCGCGCCGCGCCGTGATTCTGGCATCGGGCAGCAAGACCCGCGCCCAGCTTCTGGCCCAGGCCGGGCTTGCCGTCGGTATCGATGCCCCGGCCGTCGATGAAGGCGAAGTGAAGGACGCCCTGCGCGCCGAAGGGGCCAGCGCCGCCGATGTCGCCGTCACCCTGGCGGAACTGAAGGCCCAGCGCATTTCCCGCCGCTCGCCGGGGGCTTTCGTGATCGGATCGGATCAGATGCTCGATTGCGGTGGGCACTGGTTCGACAAGCCGGTCGATCGCGCCGGTGCGGCCAATCACCTGCGCACCCTGTCCGGCAAAACGCATCAGTTGATCAGCGCCGTATCGGTTGTTTGCGACGGTCAGCAGCTGTGGCACAGCATCAGCCGGGCCAGCCTGACCATGCGCCCGCTGTCCGATGCGTTCATCGACCGCTATCTGGACGCGGTTGGCGATGCGGCGCTCGGTTCGGTCGGGGCCTATCAGTTGGAGGGGCTGGGGGTTCATCTGTTCACCAAGATCGAGGGCGATTATTTCACCATCCTCGGCCTGCCCTTGTTGCCCTTGCTCGGCTTCCTGCGCACCCACGGGCTGGTGGCGGAATGAGCATCCTGTCCGGCAAGGCCCGGCTCGCCGGGGTGATTGGCTGGCCGGTCGGCCATTCCCGCTCCCCCCGGCTGCACGGCTATTGGATCGACCGGCTGGGCCTCGACGCCGCCTATCTGCCCCTGCCGGTCCGGCCAGAGGATTTTGCCGATTGCGTCCGCGCGCTGATGCGCATGGGTTTTGCCGGCGCCAATGTGACCGTTCCGCACAAGGAAGCGGCCTTTGCCCTGTGCGATATCCGCGATGCGGCGGCAGAGGCGATTGGCGCGGTCAATACCCTGGTGTTCCGTGACGGCAAGATTTGCGGCAGCAATACCGATGCTTTCGGTTTCATCGAAAACCTGCGCCAGTCGGTGCCAGTTCTGCCCAGGGGCCCGGCGCTGGTGCTGGGGGCGGGTGGTGCGGCACGGGCGGTGATCCACGCCTTGCTGGAGGCGGGCTATACCGACCTGCGCATCGCCAACCGCACCCGCGCCCGGGCAGAGGATCTGTGTCGGGCCTTTGCCCGCGAGGGCTGTTTTCTCGCCCCGCTCGATTGGTCGCAGATCGGCCCCGCCCTGACGGACACTGCCTTGCTGGTGAATACCACCAGCCTGGGCATGAACGGCCAGCCACCGCTGGAGATCGACCTGACCCCTCTGCCGACCGATGCGCTGGTCACCGATATCGTCTATGTGCCGCTGGAAACCCCGTTGCTGGCGGCGGCGCGCACGCGCGGCAACCCGGTGGTCGATGGCCTCGGCATGTTGCTGCATCAGGCCCGGCCCGGCTTTGCCGCCTGGTTTGATCAGCCCGGCCTGCCAACGGTGGACGAGGGGCTGCGCCGGTTTGTTCTGGGATAGTGGCCCGTGAAGATCCTGGGGCTGACCGGATCGATCGGCATGGGCAAGACCACGGCGGCCCGGCTGTTCCGCCGCCTGCGGGTGCCGGTGCACGATGCCGATGCCACCGTTCACGCCCTTATGGCCCCCGGCGGGGCCGCAGTTGCGCCGATTGCAGCCGCCTTCCCCGGTGCCGTCGTCGGCGGGCGGGTGGACCGGGGGCGCCTGGGCGCCGAAGTGTTCGGCCAGCCAGATCGGCTGCGCCGGCTGGAGGCGATCGTACATCCGCTGGTGCATAGGGCCGAAGCGCGGTTTCTGGCCCGCTGCCGCCGCCGCCGGGTGCCCCTGGTGGTGCTGGA
>CAYRWZ010000033.1:10124-24233 GCA_964428065.1 uncultured Comamonadaceae bacterium
CGGTGCGACGCGGTTGCCGTCGTCTCCGCCCCCGCGCGGATTCAACGCCAGCGCGTGCTGCGCCGCCCCGGTATGGACGATGCGCGCCTGGCTGCCATCCTGGCCCACCAGATGCCGGATGCTGACAAGCGCCGCCGCGCCGATTATGTCATTCCTACCGGGCTGGGCCTGGCCCTGACGGCCCGGCATATCCGTCATATCTGCCGCACCTTGCGCGGCTGGGCCTAAGCGAAAGGGGGACTGCGATGCGCGAAATCGTCCTGGATACGGAAACCACCGGCTTCGATCCCGCCGCCGGGCACCGCATCGTCGAACTGGCCTGTATCGAGCTGGTCAACGGCATTCCGTCCAGCCGCCCGCCCCTGCACCGCTATATCAACCCCCAGCGCGACATGCCGGAAGAGGCGTTCAAGGTCCACGGCCTGTCGGCAGACTTTCTGGCGCAGTATCCCACCTTCGATCAGGTGGCGGATGAATTTCTGGACTATGTGGGCGATGCCCGGTTCGTCATCCACAATGCCGAATTCGACATGCGCTTCCTGAATGCCGAATTGGCCCGGCTGCGCAAGCCGGTGTTCCCGGCCGACCGCGCGACCTGCACCATGATCATGGCGCGTAAGCGCTTTCCCGGTGCCCCGGCCAGCCTGGATGCCCTGTGCCGCCGCTTTGGGGTGGACAATTCCCACCGCACCAAGCATGGCGCGTTGCTGGATACGGAATTGCTGGCCGAGGTTTATATCGAACTGACCGGCGGCCGGCAGAAGGGCTTTGCCCTGGTGGACACGCCCGCTGCAACGGCGGGATCGGGGGCCGCCGCCCCGTCGCTGACCGATGCTCCGGTTGCGATTGAACGCACGTTCCGCGCCGCCCGCCCCCACGCCCCGACCGAAGCAGAGCTGGAGGCCCATGCCACCTTCATCGCCAAGATGAAAGCGCCGCTTTGGCTGAAAAAAGACGAACCGGCCGCCTGATCGGCAGCCGGTTCGATACCGTTCTGTAAATCTATTCGACCGGTTTAGGCCTGACCGGCGGCTTCCTGCTCGGCCGCGGCGGCGCGACGGCGGAACAGATCGACGAAATCGATCGGCTGGATCATCAGCGGCGGGAAACCGCCGTCGCGCACCGCATCGGCCACAATCGCCCGGGCGAACGGGAACAGCAGGCGCGGACATTCGATCAGCAGCACCGGAGACAGGTGTTCCTGCGGCACATTGACGGTGAAGACGCCGCCATAGGTCAGTTCGACAATGAAGGCGACATTGTCTTCATGCTTTGCGGTTGCATTCAGGGTCAGCTGCACCTCGAACACGTTCGGCCCAAGCTGGCGGGCGCCAACATCGACCCGGACATCCACCGACGGCGCGGTTTGCTGGATCAGGCTTTGCGGCGCGTTCGGGTTTTCAAAGCTCAGATCCTTGACGAACTGGACATTGACTGCAATCGCAGGCTGGCCCTGCTCTGCGCCATTGGTGGCGCCATTGGTGATATCTTCGCTCATGATGTCCTCTGTTGGCCGTGGCTTGGTTCTTAACCCGAAGCGGGCGGATTAGCACGAAACCAGGGGGGCGACAATCGGGCAAAATCGGTTTGACGGGTGCTTGCTGCAATCGTTACAGTTTAAAAGACTTTTCCAAAATTGGGCAGAAAATCGGTGTCGACAACGATGAATAGAATAGCGCTCTGCATACCAACTTATAATTGTCCAGCCTATATTTTTTCTTTGCTTAATTATTTACAAAAAAATAATTCTGGATGTTTCTCCGAGATCGTCATCTGTGACAATTCTGAGGGTGCGGATACGCATTCAATCGTCAGTCAATTCAGTGGAATATTAAATATAACCTATAAGAAAAACGAAAATAATATAGGTCCGTACGAAAACCTCATAAAGTGCTTCAATCTTGCCAGCAAGGAATATGTGTTTTATTGCGCGGATGATGATGAACCAAATATAGAGCAGGTGATACACGGCTATAACTTAATTGAATCAAACCCCTCTGTATCTGCAGTTTATGGTATTATTGAGAGCATCGATAAATCAAGATCCAATGATGCAATCAAACAAATTGATACAGATGCAAATATCATACTACAGCAGGATTTTTATGGGTTGATAAACTATGTTACAAAAAACTACTATACCCCAGAGACAGCGATCATTCGGCGATCGGCCATAAAATCAATCACAAACAATCAGGAATCATTCTATCTGTTTTACAGGATACTTGGCGCCGCGTGTCAAACCGGAGATATCATATTCACCCCGCTTCGCTTTTATCGCAGCATCCTACGGCATTTTGCCGGGGAGCAGCGTGACCGCTATACGGTTAAGTATGCAAAAGAGATCAGTGAATGGGGACAGTATTACTTCGGCCTTCTCTATATATTGTCATTATCAGAGAAATTTCTTGATGAAAACCATCGAGACGAAACCAAATCTCTGATCGAACAATGCCGCGAGGTTTATCTACATTACATCAGTTATGTATCAGAAAATCTAAATCATCTAGGAAAAGAAGAAGGTGCAATATTGCGATCTATTGCGGCCCGCGATAAAAATCTGATTGTTTCCTGACCCAATTATGTACGATCCTGCAGACGTCAGTTTTCAATAATGTCCCGGCGCGCCTTCATGAAGCAGTTCCGCGCGGAAACTGGGCCGGATGTGCAGGCGGATCACCGAGCAATTGGTCACCGAAAGCCCGGTCAGGCCGTGGATGAAGCCCCAATGGGACACGACGGCCAGATGGTCGCGGTCGTCCAGCGGGTCGGTCGCGGTGCGGAACGCCTGAGCACGCTGCTTTAGGGCTTCCACGCTCTCCTCATGCGGCGCCCACCATTGTGCGGGCAGGTGATCGAAGCGCAGATGCGGCCAGGATTGCTGCAGCTCGTCCGGGTGGCTGCCATAATCGCAGGTATAGGCCGCGCGCTCGCCCACCAGCGGGGTGATGCCGGTGATCGGCACCTTCAAATAATTGGCGATGATCTCGGCAGTCTGAACCGCCCGGCGATAGGGGCTGCATTCCACCCGGCGGATATCCTGAGCTTTCAGCGCCTCGGCCGTGCGCCGGGCCTGGGCGCGGCCTTCTTCTGTCAATTCCGGATCGCGGATGCCGGGGTCCTTGCCGGTTTGATTGAAATGCAGATTGAAAAAGCTCTGTCCGTGACGAACCAGAAGCATCATGGTTCCTTTTTTGACTGCCGGTCGGGATCGTCCGACATCCGCTGCTCGTGCGCGGCCGGATCATGGCGGCGTGCGGTGGGGTTTGGCAAGGCATCCGTCGCAGGGTCGTCCTCCGGTTCGACCGAAAAATCGCCGTCCAGCGTCACGCCATGCTGTTTGCGGAAGGTCTCCCGCCACTCCGCATCGGCCCAGACCGGGCGGCGCGGTGCTGCGCTGCCGACCAGTCGGGTCCACAGCCAGCGCCCGGCAGGCTCCGACGCCCCCGGCAACAGCAGGATCAGCGCCAGGAAATCGCTGATGAACCCCGGCAATATCAGCAGAAATCCGGCCACCAGCACCGCTGCGCCACGCAGCAGGGCGGGGCCGGGCGATTCGCGCCGCAGCATCGCATCCTGAAGGTTTTTCCACGATGCCGCCCCCAGAAACCGGATCACCCCGAAGCCCAGCGCCGCGCCGGCCAGCAGGGCAAGCAGGGTCCAACCAGTGCCGATCCACTGATCGACGGCGATGATGCCGATCACCTCGATCAGCGCGGGAAGCAGGGTCAGCAACCGGTACATTCTTGCTCTTTCCTGGGGACAGACCTATTTAGGGAAGAATGGGTGATTGTCGCAAGGCGCGGCGGTCGAATTTTTCTCCCTCCACCAATTCTTCTGTATTGGGGCGCCGGTCCATGGAAACGCTGATTTTCGCTGTTATTGCCGGGTTTTTGCTGTTTCGCCTGTGGAGCGTGTTCGGCAAGCGCCATGGCGATGAACGGCAGCGGCAGAACCCGTTCGAGCGCAAGCCCGATGCCCCCACCCCCGCCGCCGATGCCCCGTCCGGCGATCGCGTGATCCCCTTCCCCAAGGCAGACCGCCCGCGCGAGGTGGATATCCCGACCGATGGCCCGCTGTCGCTGGCGCAGCAGGTGGCCCTGCTGCAGCGCGCCGACCGCAGCTTCAACGAAGCGCAGTTCCTGGGCGGGGCGCGCGCCGCCTTCACCATGATCCTGGATGCCTATGCCAAGGCCGATCTCGAAACCTTGAAAATGCTGCTGTCCGACAAGGTGTATGGCAATTTCGCCCGCGCCATCGCCGATCGCACCCCGCCCAATTCGGCCGAGGAAAACCGGCTGGAAAAATTGTTGGGGGCCGATCTGGTGGAAATCCGACTGGATGGATCGATCGCGCGGGTGACGGTACGCTTCGCCTCCGAACAGAAGGACGAGGAAGGCGTGGTCGAGGTGACCGATCTCTGGACCTTCGAGCGCGATACCCGCACTAGCGATCCGAACTGGAAACTTGTCGCCACCCGCGCCAGCTAACCCGCCGTCAGACCTGCCGTGACCCTGGATTTCGTGCCGCGCTGGCCCCAACGCCTTGTCTCCCAGCGCCTTATCCCGATGCTTGCGATTGTCGGACTCGGGCTTCTGTCCGCCTGCGCCCCGCAGCCGACGCCGGCAGAAAAGCCCGGCGAAAAGCCGCCGGAGCGGTTGACTCTGGCCGCAGTCAGTTTCCGTGATCTGCCCGGCTGGGGCCAGGATGATCCGGCGGCGGCCCTGCCCGCACTGCGGCGCAGCTGCGACCGGCTTTCGTCCCAGCCAGAGGATCGCCCGGTCGGCCCCGATGGCCTGGCTGGCCGGATTGCCGACTGGAAGCGCGCCTGTGCCCAGATTCTGGCACCTGGGTTGAGCGGCGAGCGGTTGCGGTCAGCGCTGGAAGCGGCGTTCCGCCCCTATGCGGTGGGCAATAACGGCGAGCGGACGGGCCTGTTCACCGGCTATTACGAACCGGAACTGCGTGGCAGCCCGCGCCCGGATGGTCGTTTCCGCACCCCGCTGCTGAAACGGCCCGACGATCTGATCCTGGTGGAACTGGGGGATTTCCGGGCCGATTGGCGCGGCCAGCGCACGGCGGGCCGGGTGGACGGGGGGCGGCTGCGTCCCTATGCTGACCGGGCGGCGATCGAAAGTGGCGCATTGCGCGGCAAGGGCCTGGAACTGGTCTGGGTCGATGATCCGGTCGACGCGTTTTTCCTGCATGTCCAGGGGTCTGGACGGGTTGTGATGCCCGATGGCCGCGTCATGCGCGTCGGCTATGCCGCACAGAACGGGCACCCCTATGTGGCAATCGGCAAGGTGCTGGCCGACCGGGGGGCGATCCCCCGGGAAGACGTGACGATGCAGTCGATCCGCGCCTGGCTGGCGCGCAATCCGGGCGAATTGCAGACGATTCTGAACCAGAACCCGTCCTATGTGTTTTTTCAGGAATTGCGCGGCGAAGGTCCGCTTGGCAGTCAGGGCGTTGCCTTGACGCCCGGCCGCAGCCTGGCGGTCGATCCGAAATTCATGCCGCTCGGCGCGCCGGTCTGGCTGGATCTGTCCGAACCGCGTGAGCCGGGCGGCGTGATCCGCCGTCTGGTCGTCGCCCAGGATACGGGCGGCGCCATCCGCGGCCCGGTGCGGGGCGATCTGTTCTGGGGACCGGGGGCCGAAGCTGCCGACCGCGCCGGCACCATGAAGGCGCCGGGGCGCTATTTCCTGCTGCTTCCGGCCTCGGTCCAGCCGCCCGCATCCTGAGCGACCCTGCCAAACCCTGATTGTCGAGTTACAGGCCCAGCAGCGTGATGCCCAGCCCGGCCAGCGCCAGAATGGCAACCGTGGTCATCACCCCGCGCTTCAGCCCGAACAGCAGGCCGAAGGCGCCGATCGACAACAGCAGCGCAGGCAGGTTCAGGCTGTCCGGCGCAATGCGCCAGACCCGGATCGGGCCGATCCAGTGTTCCGCCACCGACCCGAACAGGACATGGACGCCGAACCACAGCGCGACATAAGCGATCACCCCGACCACGGCGGCGGTGATCCCCGCCAGCGCCCCGGCAATCATCGGCCGTTGGCCCAGCCGTTCGACAAAGGGCGCACCGGCGAAAATCCACAGGAATGAAGGGGCAAAGGTGGCCCAGGTCGCCATCGCGGCCCCCAGCACACCCCCCAGGATCGTCAAGCCAAGGCTGGAACCGCCCTCCGCCCGCCAGGCGGCCAGGAAGGCGACGAACTGGTTGACCAGAATGGTCGGGCCCGGGGTGGTTTCCGCCAGGCCCAGACCGTCGATCATCTCCGCCGTCGATACCCAGCCGAGTTCCACCCCCGCCTGCGCCAGATAGGCCAGAACGGCATAGGCGCCGCCGAATGTCACCACCGCCAGCTTGGCAAAGAACAGCCCCAGATCGACCAGAATATGCTGCGGCCCCAGCAGCAGGGCGGCGACGGCAATCGGCGCGATCCAGGCGATCAGGCACCAGAAGGCCGCCACTGCCGCGCCGCGCCCGGTGGACTTGGCCAAGGGTCGAAGGGTTGGCTCTGTCGGCGCAGTTTGGCCCGTTCCCAGGCCCACTCCCATCAGCCAGGGCAGCCGATAGGCCAGGATCAGCCCCACGCCGCCAGCCGCCAGCACGATCAGCGGAAACGGCACATCCAGCAGAAACAGCGCGGCAAATCCGGCCAGCGCCAGCCCACGCAGCGCGGCCGTGCGCAGCCCGCGCCGCGCCAGCTTCAGCACCGCGTGGGCGACAATCGCCAGCACGGCGGCCTTGATGCCCAGGAAGATCCCGGCAATCGGTGCCAATCCGGCGCCCAAGGCGTAAAGCAGCGACAGCGCCAGCATGATCAGTGCACCGGGCAGCACGAACAGGATGCCCGCCACCAGCCCGCCGCGCACCCCATGGGTCAGCCAGCCGATATAGGTGGCCAGCTGCTGCGCCTCCGGCCCCGGCAGCAGCATGCAATAGTTCAGGGCGTGCAAATAGCGCGCTTCATCCAGCCAGCGCTTTTCCTCCACCACGATGCGGTGCATCAGGGCGATCTGCCCGGCCGCCCCGCCGAAGGACAGCAGGCCGATGTGGGCAAAGGTGGCGGTTAGCTCGCGCAGGGTGGGTGTATGGGTCATCCGGGCCGTCCAGGGAGACAAGGGCGAGAGGTCGCCTATTAAGCAGCGGAATGTTACAGATTTCAGTCCAGCGCCAGAACGGCGTCTGGCAATCTGAAATCGGGCAATCTGAAATCGGGTATGGGCGGATCGACCATCCGGTGCAGCCGGGTTGCTGCCAGCCGGGCAAAGCTGAGCGTCAGCGCCTTTCGCCGGGCCGGGGCAAGCAGCCGTTGCACCGGCGGGCGCAGGGCGGCGGCCTCGAACCCGTCGGCGATGAACAGCCCTTCCTCCGCCGGCAGCAGATCGACCGGGAAACCCTCTGGCACGGCGAAGGCGAAGGCATCGCCATAGGCCAGATACTCCTGCCATTTCTGATCGGCCAGATAATCCGCCGGGCTGCTTTTCACTTCGATCACCAGCACTTTTCCGGTCCGATCCAGCGCCAGCAGATCGACCCGCCGCCCCGATTTCAGCGGCACTTCGGTCAGCACGGCATGGCCTGCCGCGGCCAGCCAGCGCGCCATGCCGCGCGTCACACGCTGGGTGATTTCGGGCCTGGATAGCGGGCTATCTTCAGCTTCCATATATAAGAATCCCCTTAACCCACGGAAAATGCTAGACAAGCGTTTGTAAGACGACTACCGTCTTACGCGTCATACCAAGGGAGACCAGACGATGGCGCATTTGAAACTTGTCGCCAGCAGCAGCGAAACCGGCAAGTCCACCCCTCACCCGGGGACTGCACGCCCAGGTGCCAGCTCGGGTGCCAGCCGTCCAAGCCCGGCCGCCGATCAGCAGGCCATCGCGATTCTTTTGTCGGCCACCGGCGATGTGGTCGGCCAGGTCAGCAAGGTGTTTCAGACCATGCAGGCAGTGCTGCATGCCGAAATGTCCGATGGCGCGCGCCGCAAGGCCGCCAAGGCATTTGACGGCCTGCCCGCCTGGCAGCGCAGCAAGATTGCCGTGCGCGCCGTCGAAGCCGCCGCCCGCACCAAACCGCATCTGCTGAAATCCAATATCGCCTAATCTGTCTCGCTGCGCGTTGGGGCCAGGCTGCGCAGTTCTGCATCAATCGCACTGCGCAGCATATCGGCCGGATGGGCGCCGGAAATCGGCGTGTCGCCGATGATGAAGAACGGCACCCCCGGAATCCCGATTTTCTGGCCCTGGGCCTCAATCGCGCGAACGTCGTCGGCCGCGCCGCCCTCCCGCCACAGGGCCAGCCCTTCGTCCGACATCCCGGCATCCCGGGCCAGGCGTTCCAGCACAGCCGCATCGCCGATATCTTCGCCCTGTTCGAAATAGGCGGCGAACAGGCTTTCGATCAGCGTGTCGGCCACGGCGGCACTGGTCAGCCGGCGCCCATCTTCATCCGTCATATCGTTCGTCGGGGCCAGGGATTGCGCCAGCCACACCAGCCGATGCGCGGCAAAGGTGCTGGGCGTCCGGGTCTGATCCTCCAGCGCAAAGCTCAGCCCTTCTTCCGAGGCAACGAAGCTGACCTGGGCGTCCAGCTCTGCCGATCGTTCCAGGCTGCCGAACTTCGCCACGCGATACTGGTCGCGCGGCACCCCCTCTGCCGGCATCCAGGGGTTCAGCTCATAGGGGAAATAGCGGATTGCCAGCCGGGCGGGATCGATATCGGCAATCGCCGCCTGCAACCGCCGCCGCCCGATATAGCACCAGGGGCAGACGAAATCGGAAATCACGGCAATGGTCAGCGGCTGCATGGTTCGGTTCCTTCCGGCGAATTGGCGCCATCATGGCCGCAGTTCCGCCGCGATACCAGCCCTTTGGGCCGGTGCCTTGACAATGCCGGAACGGGTGAATACCTCACGCCCAACATGGTTTAATCTACACGAACCCCCTGGATATTGCCCATGACTGCGGAAACCCGTGCCTTTCAGGCGGAAGTCAGCCGCCTGCTCGATATCGTCGCCCATGCGCTGTACAGCGACCGCGATGTGTTCCTGCGCGAATTGATTTCCAACGCTGCCGATGCCTGCGACCGGCACCGCTATCTGCGGCTGACCGACCCCGACCTTGCCGCGTCCGACGATGAGCCGACTGCGTCCTATGCCATCCGCCTGTCGGCCGATCCGGCCGCCCAAACGCTGACCATCGCCGATAATGGCATCGGCATGACGCGGGACGATCTGATCGATCTGCTGGGCACGATCGCCCGCTCGGGCACGGCCGGGTTTCTGGATCGGCTATCGGGCGATGCCAAAAAGGATGTCTCGCTGATCGGGCAGTTCGGTGTCGGCTTTTATTCGGCCTTCATGGTCGCCGACCGGGTTGAGGTTGTCAGCCGCAAGGCCGGGGAAGCGCAGACCTGGCGCTGGTCGTCCGACGGGCGCGGCAGCTTTATGGTGGAGGAAGCGGCCAATGCCCCGCGCGGCACGGCGATCACCCTGCATCTGAAGGCCGATGCGCTGGAGTTTACCGAGGCGGACCGGCTGCGCCGCATCGTCAAGCGCCATTCCGACCATATCGCCGTGCCGGTCATCCTGGCCGCCACGCCTGCGAATGGGACAGATGGGGCGGATGAAACCTTGAACGCGGCCTCGGCCCTGTGGACCCGCCCGCGCAGCGAGATCACCGAGGAGCAGCTGGACGGCTTTTTCCACTCGCTGTCCTTCGAAAGCGGCAAGCCGTTCGCCACGGTCCATACCCGGGCAGAGGGCGCGATCGAATATTCCGCCCTGCTGTTCCTGCCGCGCACCCGGCCGTTCGATCTGTTCCACCCGGATCGCCAGCACAAGGTGAAGCTCTATGTCCGGCGGGTGTTCATCACCGACGCCTGCCAGGGCCTGATGCCGTCTTGGCTGCGCTTTGTCGTCGGTGTGGTCGATTCCGCCGATCTGCCGCTGAATGTCAGCCGCGAGATGCTGCAGAACAATCCCGTGGTGCCGAAAATCCGCAGCGGGCTGGTCAAAAAGGTTCTGGCAGAGCTGGAGAAGCGCGCGGGCGATGCCGATTACCTGGAGTTCTGGCAGGCGTTCGGCCCGGTGCTGAAGGAAGGGCTGTACGAGGACTTCGACCATCGGGACGCGCTGCTGAAGCTGGCGCGCTTCCGCACCACCCATGCCAGCGGCTGGACCAGCCTGGCGGACTATATCGCCCGCATGAAGCCGGGCCAGGAGGCGATTTTCACCATCAGCGGCGAGGATGAGGCTGCCAGCCTGGCAAGCCCGCATCTGGAAGGCTTCACCGCCAAGGGCGTCGAAGTGCTGCTGCTGACCGATCCGATTGACGAATTCTGGATGCCGAGTGTCGGTGCCTTCGACGGCAAGCCGTTCCGGTCGATCACCCGCGGCGCGGCAGAGGATCTGTCGAAGATCGAAGGGGATAGCGATACCGCAGCAACGGCGGAGACAGCCCCCGCTGCCTCAAGCGATGCCATGGCGCGCCTGACTGCCGCCATGGCGGCGGTGCTGGGCGATGCGGTCAAATCCGTTGCGGAGTCGAAACGATTGACCGACAGTGCAGTCTGTCTGGTGGCGGCAGACGGCGATATGGATATGCGGCTGGAAAAGCTGCTGCGCCAGCACAAGCAGCTGGATCAGGCCCGCAGCCGGGTGCTGGAACTCAATCCGCGCCATCCGGTGGTGCGCCGTCTGGCCGCGCTGGTCGGCACCGAGGGGGACAAAGCGCTGCTGGCCGACGCGGCCTGGCTGTTGCTGGATCAGGCGCGGATCCTGGATGGGCAGCCGGTGCCGGACCCACGCGCCTTCGCCCGCCGCCTCGATGCCGTCATGGCCGCCGGGTTGCCCAACGGGTTGGCTGATTAACCCGCCGGGCAATAGATCAGCCGCCCGTCCCGGTCGTCCACCCGCGCCGCGCCCAGGGCGACCAGATGGTTGCCATGGGCGATGGCCTCTGCCATGGCGAAGTTCAGATCGTGGCTGTCGAAGGCGCGACTGAACAGAATGGCGGCAAAGTCGGTGGCGGTTTTCGGCCCCTCGGCCAGTGCTGCGCGCAACAGGTCCAGCCGGTCCTGATGGTGGCGGCGCAGCGCTTCCAGGCGGCTGTGCAGGCCGATAAAGGGCAGCCCGTGCGACGGCAGCACCAGCGTGTCGTCCGGCAGGGCCGCCAGCCGGTCCAGCGTTTCCAGGAACCGGGATAGTGGATCGGCCTCCGGCTCCGGTGGCCAGACGCCGATATTGGGGGTGATCTTCGGCAGCACTTGGTCGGCTGCGATCAGCACCCTATCCGCCGCATTGAACAGCATGGCCTGTTCCGGCGCATGGCCGCGCCCGATCATCACCTGCCAGGCGGCGCCGTCAATCTCCAGCCGGGTGCCTTCACCCATGCGGCGATAGGACAGCGGCAGGTTGGGTGCGCCCTTGGGATAGGGGTGCCCGCGTTCGATCAAGGCGGCGATCCGGTCTTCGCCCAGGCCGTGACGGCGGAAGAACGCCACGCGGTTGCCCGTTTCAACCTCGGGGTCGATCCAGCGCATGACGTGGCACCACAGGAATTCGGTCTCGGTCATCCAGACCGGCAGGCCCCAATCCTGGGCGAACCAGCCGGAATTGCCGGAATGATCCGGATGAAAATGGGTGACGATCACCTGCTGCGGCTGGGCCGCCCCCAGCGCCTGCCGCCACAGATCGCGGGTTTTGGCACTGCCCAGCCCGGTATCGACCACAGTGGGCCGGGCCGGATCGCCCAGCAGCCACAGGTTGATATGATCCAGCCGGAACGGCAGCGGCATCCGCACCCAGCCAAGGCCGGGGCGCAGCCAGCGCACGGTGCCCGGCTCTGGCAGGTCGGGATAGGGGAAGGTCAGTGCGGCATCCTGCATCGGCTAGCGGCCATCTGCAGTCGCCAGGGCGCGCCAGCCGATATCGCGGCGGCAGAACCCATCGGCGAAATCGATCCGGTCGATGGCGGCATAGGCACGGTCGCGCGCCTCACGCAAGGTGGCCCCGCTGGCCGTCACCGCCAGCACACGCCCGCCCTGGGCGGTGATCTGCCCGTCCACCGCCTTGGTTCCGGCGTGGAACACCACGGTTTCCGGCACTGTGGCGGCGGCGTCCAGCCCTCGGATCGGGCAGCCCTTTTTCGGCTCCCCCGGATAGCCTTGCGCGGCCAGGATCACCACCATGGCGTGGCGCGGCAGCCAGCGCAGCGAAAAATGCCGCAACTGCCCGTCGCGCGCCGCCATCAGCGCGGGCAGCAGATCGGACATCAGCCGCGCCATCAACACTTCGCATTCCGGGTCGCCGAAGCGCGCATTGTATTCGATCAGGCGCGGCCCGGTCGCGGTCAACATCAGCCCGGCGAACAGCACGCCCTTATAAGGGGTGCCGTCGGCCTGCATCTGGCGTACGGTGGGCAGGATGATCTGGGTCATCACTTGGGTTTCCAGCTCCGGCGTCAGGGCCGGGGCCGGGGAATAGGCGCCCATGCCGCCGGTATTCGGCCCCTGATCGCCGTCGAACACCCGCTTGTGGTCCTGGGCGGAGGCGAGCGGCAGGGCGGTTTCCCCATCGACCAGCGCGAAAAAGCTGATCTCCTCCCCCTCCATATACTCCTCGATCACCAGGGAGGCGCCGGCCGCACCGAAGCGCCCGCCCTCCATGGCCTCGCGGATTGCGGCTTCCGCCTCGGCCAGCGTCATGGCAACCGTGACACCCTTGCCCGCCGCCAGCCCATCGGTCTTGACCACGATCGGCGCCCCGCGCGAGCGGACATAATCCAGCGCGGCGGCCATATCGTCGAACCGGCGATACTCCGCCGTCGGCACCCCGGCGCGGGCGACCAAATCCTTCATATAGCCCTTGGACCCTTCGATCCGGGCGGCGGCGGCGCTGGGGCCGAAGGCGGGAATGCCCGCTGCTTCCAGCCGGTCCACCAGACCCAGGGTCAGCGGTTCCTCCGGCCCGACGACAACGAAACCAATCCCCGTTTCGCATGCAAAACGAACCAACCCGTCGATATCATTGGCGGCGATGGCAACACAGTCGGCCACGCCAGCGATGCCGGGATTGCCGGGCGCGCAATAGAGCCGGTCGATCAGCGGGCTATCCGCCAGTTTCCAGCACAGGGCATGTTCCCGCCCGCCGCTGCCAATCACCAGAACCTTCATCGGCTGCACCCCTCCCCAAGTCCGACGCGCTCCTATATCATGCCCGCATGACCGCACCCAATCCCGACACGCAGCCCAGCCATAACATTCCCGAATTCACTGTCTCGGAACTGTCCAGCGCCGTGCAGCGGACGGTGGAGGAACGTTTCGCCCGCCTGCGCGTGCGGGGGGAGATTTCGGGTTTCAAGCGCGCCCCCTCCGGCCATTGGTATTTCAACCTGAAGGACAGCGATGCCGTGCTGGCCGCTGTGTGCTGGAAAGGGGTGACGACGCGGCTGACGATCCGCCCGGAAGACGGGATGGAAGTGATTGCCACCGGCAAGCTGACCACGTTTGGCGGCCAGTCGAAATATCAGATGGTGGTCGATCAGATGGAACTGGCCGGGCGCGGCGCGCTGCTGGCCTTGATCGAGGATCGCAAGCGCCGCCTGGCCGCCGAAGGGCTGTTCGAGCCTGCGCGCAAGAAAAAGCTGCCGTTCCTGCCCAATGTCATCGGGGTCGTCACCAGCCCGACCGGGGCGGTGATCCGCGATATCCTGCACCGTCTGGCCGACCGGTTCCCGCGCCGGGTGCTGCTCTGGCCCGTGCTGGTGCAGGGCGAACAGGCGGCGGCGCAGATTGCCACTGCCATCGATGGCTTCAACCGCCTGACCGCAGACGGGCCGGTGCCGCGCCCCGATGTGCTGATCGTCGCGCGCGGCGGCGGGTCGATCGAAGATCTGATGCCGTTCAACGAGGAAATCGTGGTGCGCGCTGCGGCCGCCAGCACCATCCCGCTGATTTCCGCTGTCGGGCATGAAACCGATACCACGCTGATCGATTTTGCCGCCGACCGCCGTGCGCCCACCCCGACCGCCGCGGCCGAAATGGCGGTGCCGGTGCGGGAGGATCTGCGCGGCTTCCTGCTGGAAACCGGCGCG
>CAYRWZ010000034.1:0-7387 GCA_964428065.1 uncultured Comamonadaceae bacterium
AAACAGGCAATAACACACGGAAAATCATGAGGTTATGACTATTTCAGGGGCGACTCGTTATAGTGCCGTTCCAGCAGCTTGAACACGAAGGCGATGGCGTAGTTGATGATCAGGTACAGAACGCCCGCCATGATGAAGAAATCGACATAAGCCAGGGTCTTGGACCCCAGGATGCGGGCATTGCCCAGCAATTCCTTCAGGGTGATGATCGCCACGATCGACGAACCCTTGCACAGCAGGATGATCTCGTTCGACAGGGCCGGCAGGCTCATCCGCAGGGCGCGGGGCAGGATGATGCGGCGATACAGCGTCCAGCGCGACATGCCGCAGGCGACCCCGGCTTCCCGTTCGCCCCAGGGCACGCCCTGGATGGCGCCGCGCAGCACCTCGCCCACATAGCCCATCGTGTTCAGGGTTAGCGCCAGCAGCCCGCACCAGTAAGCCTCGCGCAGCACCGGCCACAGGAAGGACTGGCGCACCCATTCGAACTGGGCCGGGCCGTAATAGATCAGAAAGGTCTGCACCAACAGGGGCGTGCCGCGGAAGAACAGAATGAACCCTGCCGCCGGGGCGCGGAAAAACGGGTTCTGCGACACCCGCGCCATCGCCAGCGGAATGGCGAAGGCGATGCCCAGGATCCCGCTGATCACCACCAGCTCCACCGTCAGCGCCGCGCCTTTCAGCAGCAGCAGCCAGCCCAGTTCGACATTTTCCAGAAACCGTTCCATGGGTGCGCCCCCTTAGGCCATGCGCACGCCGCGCTGGGCGCGTCGTTCCAGCCGGTTGAGAATGGCCGTGGAAACCACGGTGATGGTCAAGTAGATGCAGGCCAGCAGCAGATAGAAGGTGAAGGGTTCCTTGGTGTTGCCCACGGCAACGCCGGTCTGCCGCACCACATCGGCCAGTCCGATGGTGGAGACCAGCGAGGTATCCTTGGTCAACACCAGCCACAGATTGCCAAGGCCGGGCAGGGCAAAGCGCCATAATTGCGGCAGATGGATGCGGAAGAACACTTTCCACGGGCTCATGCCGAAGGCGCGGGCCGCTTCCAGCTGCCCGACCGGGACGGCCAGAAACGCAGCGCGGAAAGTTTCCGAGGCATAGGAGGCAAAAACCAGCGACAGCGCCGTGACCCCGGCCCAGAACTGGCTGATCAAAATGTTCAGCCCAATCAGCGCGTTGATGATCTGGCTGCCGCCGTAATAGATCAGGAAGATGATCAGCAATTCCGGCACCGACCGCAGGACATTGGTGATTACATCCACCGGCACCCGCAGCACCCGAAAGCGCGACAGCTTTGCCCCGGCCATCAGCAGCCCGAGGATGATGCCAAAGACCAGCGAGACCGCCGCCAGTTGCGCGGTCAGCAGCAGGCCCTTGAAAATCAGCGATTCATAACCCTTGAACAGGTCCATGACGCGACGCCTTCCCCCAATTCCCGTGTCAGGTTTTCCCCGTCCGATCCCGATATCGGGCCGGCGCCAGGGAGATCATGCCGCCCTGCGGCTGAAGCGCATAGCATGCATGAACCGGGCCGCGCATCCTTCTAACGGGTTGCCGCGCCCGGATTTGTCTGAAATCCGGTCGATCTGGATACAAAAAGGGCGGCCGGACCGACCGGCCGCCCCTTGTTCGCCGTTTAGCGGATGCTGAACGGGAAGTACTTGTCGTTGATCTTCTTGTAGGTGCCGTCGGCGTCGATTTCCTTCAGCGCCTTGTTGAAGGCATCGACCAGCTGCTTTTCGCCCTTGCGCACGGCAATGCCAGCACCGTCACCGAAGATCGGGTCCTTAATGGCGTCGCCGGCGAATTCGAACTGGCCGTTCTGGCCCTTCAGCCATTCCAGCATCACGGCGCTGTCGGCGATGATCGCATCGCAACGGCCGCTGGCCAGATCCAGGTTGGCTTCATCCTGCTTGGCATAGGTCTTCACGGTGGCGCCATTGGCACCCCAGTTCTTTTCGGCATAGTCCGAATGGGTGGTGGAGGACTGGGCGCAGACGGTCTTGCCCTTCAGGCTGGCGGCGGTCGGCGTCAGGCCCGAACCCTTCTTGGCCACCAGACGGGCCGGGGTCTGATAATAACGGTCGGTGAAATCGACCAGTTGCTTGCGCTTTTCGTTGATCGACATCGACGCGATGATCGCATCGAACTTCTTGGCCTGCAGCGCGGGGATGATGCCGTCCCAATCCTGGACGACCCATTCGCACTTGGCATTCATGCGCTTGCACAGCTCGTTGCCGATATCGATGTCGAAGCCTTCGACTTCGCCCTTGGCATTGGTGCCGTTGAACGGCGGATAGGCGCCTTCGGTGCCCAGCTTCAGGGTGAGCTGTTGCGCATTCGCACCCGCCGCCATCGCGACAGTCGCGGCAATCGCCAGAACCAGTTTCTTCACGTGCAGTCTCCCAATATTTAGTGGCGTGGATAATCGTTGATCCACGGTGCGCGGTTTACCCTTTCAAGGTGCTCGACAAAAACTGCCGACACCGTTCGGATTTGGGGTTGCCCAGAACTTCGTCCGGCGTCCCCTCTTCCTCGATCCGCCCCTGGTGTAGAAAGATCACTCGATCCGACACTTCACGGGCGAAACCAATTTCATGCGTGACAACCAGCATAGTACGGCCTTCGTTGGCCAGGTCACGCATTACTTTCAACACTTCCCCAACCAGTTCCGGGTCCAGGGCCGAGGTTGGTTCGTCAAACAGCAGGGCATCCGGGTCCATGGCCAGGGCGCGGGCGATGGCCACCCGCTGCTGCTGCCCGCCCGACAGTTCCGACGGATAGGCGGCGCGCTTGGCGGCGACCCCCACTTTTTCCAGCATCGCCTCGGCCTTGGCGATGGCGTCCTTGCGGCTCATGCCCAGCACATGGATCGGCGCTTCGATCACGTTTTCCAGCGCGGTCATGTGCGACCACAGATTAAACTGCTGGAACACCATGGCAAGCTTGCGGCGGATCCGTTCCACCTGGCGCGGATCGGCCGGCACACGCTCCCGCCCGCGTTCCTTCATCTGGATCAGTTCGCCGCGCACATAGACGCGGCCGGCATCCGGGGTTTCCAGCAGGTTGATGCAACGCAGGAAGGTGCTTTTGCCCGACCCGCTGGAGCCGAGGATCGAGATCACATCATGATCCCGCGCCTTCATGGAAATGCCTTTCAGCACCTCCAGATCGCCGAAGCGTTTGTATAAATCCTCCACCACGATCGCATCGGCGGTGGAACGGGCCTGGGCGGCGGTGCCGCTGCCCGAAGCGCTTGCATTGGTAGACGTATCGCCTGTCATGGACCCCGACCAGTGTTCTGAGTTCTGGGTCCTTTGTAGCGCACCCTGCTCACGCGACAAATCGGTTTTCAGCATTTTCCGCTGCGCTCCCATAGGCGGCTCCGGGTTTGCCCCGGCGGACGGTGAACCGTTCTTCGGCCATGCGGTCGGCGGCGATGCTGGTCGGCTGGCCGGTTTCGCTGGCGCGGCGGAACACATCCAGCGCAATGCCATAGATGCGCTCGCAATCCTTCAGCACGGCGTCGGGATTGTAATCCGGGCCTTCATGGGCCACGTCGATCACCCCGCCCGCATTGGCCACATAGTCCGGCACATAGGCAATGCCGCGCTGATGCAGCAGCACCCCGTGGCGGGCATCTTCCAGCTGGTTGTTGGCCGCCCCGGCAATCGCCTTGCAGCGCAGGGTGGGGATGCTGGCATCGGTGAAGATCGCACCCAGGGCGCAGGGCGCCAGAATATCGCACTCCACCGACAGGATCTGGTCGACGGGAACCGGGGTCGCGCCGAATTCGGCCACGACCCGGTCCACCGCCTCCGGGCGCACGTCGCTGACCAGAAGCCGCGCACCGGCTTCGGCCAGATACCGGGAGAGGAAATATCCGACGCTGCCCAAACCCTGTACCGCCACGCTTACCCCGCCCAGATCGTCGCGGCCCAACGCTTCCCGCGCGGCGGCGCGCACGCCCTGGAACACGCCATAGGCGGTGGCCGGGCAGGGTTCCCCATTGCCGACATCGCGGCCCAGCGCATAGGGCGAAACCGTGCGGACGATATCCAGATCCTTGACCGTGGTGCCGACATCTTCCGACATGATGTAACGGCCGTTCAGCGAATGGACCGCGCGGCCCATCGCCTTCATCAGCGCTTCGCTTTTCATGGTGCGCGAATCGCCGATGATGACCGATTTGCCGCCGCCGAACGGCAGGCCGGTGATCGCGGCCTTATAGGTCATCCCGCGCGACAGGCGCAGAACGTCCTTCAGCGCATCGGCATCGCTGGCATAGGGATACATGCGGCAGCCGCCAAAGGCCGGGCCGCGCGAAGTATTATGCACGGCGACAATGGCCCGCAGACCGGAATCCGGGTCGGCGAAAAAGACAACCTGTTCATGATCCATGAAATCGATTGCGTCGAAGACCGACATGTTCGGCGCTCCTTCTGGCTCGTTACATCCCGATGCTGCGTTGCAACACGACGCATGGGGGATGATGTGACGATTTATTGAAACCAGTGTCACACCGGGCAGAAAACACCGGAAGGGGCTTTCTGTGCCAGGTTCAAAAACGCCAGAAAGTGCGTTCCGCTCCCTGTCAGACAGGGATGATTCGCTGCCGCCCACTGGCGGGGGCGGAATCTTATGCGGTGGGCCGGGCGCGGTGCTGAAACGGCAACGGGGGGCGCGCCATGCGGCACCGCCCCCCGTTGCATCGGTCATCCGATTTTGATCGCGCCCGGCCGCTTACCACAGGTTCAGTTGCAGCTTGGCTTCTTCGCTCATGCGGTCTTGGGTCCAGGGCGGCGTCCAGACCAGATTGACCTGCGCCTCGGTCACCCCGTCGACCAGCCGCACCACATCGGCCACCTGGCCGGGCAGGCTGTCGGCCACCGGGCAGTTGGGCGCCGTCACCGTCATGTCGATCTTGACCCGCCCCTCGGCGTCGATCTGTAGATCGTAGATCAGGCCCAGTTCGACGATATTGACCGGGATTTCCGGGTCATAGACCGTGCGCATGGCATCCAGCACCCGCTCCTCAAGATCGCGGGTATCGCCGCCCGGCGCGCTGGCACCCCCAGGCAATTCCAGCGTGTCGCGGGCGTTGAAATCGAAACCGCCTGCTGGCGCTTCGGGGGATGCGGCCGGTTGGGTGGCGCGGGTATCGGTCATCGCTTGAACATCCTTTGCGCAGCACGGATCGCATCGGCCAGCCGGTCCAGATCTCCGGGTTCGTTGTAAAGGCCCAGAGAGGCGCGGGCGGTTGCATGCTGTCCGAAGGCGGCCAGTAGCGGCTGGGCACAATGGCTGCCGGCCCGCACTGCCACGTTGAACTGGTCCAGAATGGTCGACAGGTCATGGGCATGAATGCCCTCGACCAGGATGGAGAAAATCCCCGACCGCTCTGGCCCGGCGGGCAGCAGCGACAGGCCGGGAATGGCGGACAGAACCGCCTGGCCATGGGCCAGCAACTCGGCCTCGTGCTGGCAGATCGCCTCCCACCCCAGGGCAGAGACGTATTCCAGCGCGGCGCCGAGGCCGATCACGGCGGCGATATTAGGCGTTCCAGCCTCGAAGCGGAACGGCGGTTCCTGATATTCGGACGCTTCGAAGGTCACGCTGGTGATCATGTCGCCGCCGCCCTGATAGGGCGGCAGGGTTTCCAGCAGCTCCAGCCGGCCATACAGCACGCCCACCCCGGTCGGCCCGTACAGCTTGTGCCCGCTGAAAGTATAGAAATCGCAGCCCAGCGCCTGCACATCGACCGGGCGGTGCGGCACGGCCTGGCAGCCGTCGATGGCGACTTTCGCGCCCACGGCATGGGCCAGCCGCACAATCTCTGCCACCGGCGTCACCGCCCCGGTGGCATTGGCGATATGGGTGACTGAGACCAGCTTGACCCGTTCCGACAGCATCGCCCGATAGGCATCCAGGTCGAACCCACCATCGGCCGCCAGCGGCACCACGGCCAGCTCGATCCCGATCCGGTCACGCAGCAACTGCCAGGGCACAATATTGGCATGATGCTCCAGCGCGCTGATCAGCACCACATCGCCCGCCTTCAGATGCGCCTGACCGAAGCAATGGGCCAGCAGGTTCAACCCCTCCGTCGCGCCGCGCACGAAAATGATTTCGCGCTCGCTGCGGGCGTTGAGGAACCGGGCGGCCTGGGCGCGCACCGCCTCGAACCGCTCTGTCGCCTCGCTCGACAGGCGATACAGGCCGCGATGGATATTGGCATAGCCCTCGCTGTAGAAGCGGCTGACCGTATTGATCACCGCGCGCGGCTTCTGGGCCGAGGCGCCGGAATCGAGATAGACCAGCCCGGCATTCGGCCCATGGGGGTCGAAAATCGGGAAATCGTCCTTCCAGCGGCGGCTGTTGGCCAGCGGCATCGCGGGCGTGGACGGGGTGATCAGTGCGCTCGTCTGGCTCATGATGCGGCCCCCGTCTCGGCCCCCGTCTGGGCGCCATCGGCCAGCCAGCGGTCGATCTGCCGGTTGGCACGGTCGGACAATACCGGATGCTCCAGGCTGTCCAGCGCTTCGCGGGCGAAGGCGGTGATCAGCAGGGCGCGGGCCTCTTCCGGCGGCAGGCCGCGCGCTTCCAGATAGAACAGCGCCGCCTCGTCCAGTGCGCCGACCGTGGCGCCGTGGCTGCATTTCACATCGTCGGCAAAGATTTCCAATTCCGGCTTGGCATCGGCCCGGGCGCGATCGGACAGCAGAATCGCCTGTGCCAGCTGGTGCGCATTGGTGCGCTGGCCGTCCTGGCCAACTTCGATTCGGCCCTGGAACACGCCATGGCCGTGGTCATCGGCGATGGTCTTGACGATCTCGCGCGTCTCGCACGCCTCGCCATCGTGGCGGATCACGCTCGCCAGGGTCATTTGGGCTGGGGTCATTTGCGCCGGGGTCATTTGGGCTGGGTTGGAGTGTTTGGCCCCGCGCACCAACTGCGCCGCGTTCAGGCCGCAGAAACCATGCGCCCCGGCCAGCACCATCCGGGCATCCAGCCGCGCCAGTCGGCCGCCGGTGGCAATCGCATAGCCGTCATAGGCGGCGCGTTCGGCAATCTGCACCTCTTGCCGCGCCAGCCACAGGCTGTCCGGCCCCATTTGCTGCTGCCGCACATGGGTCAGTCGCGCGCCCGGCTCCAGCGTGATCGACAGGCTGCTGTTGGTCAGGCCGCGATCCTCTGCATCCGCCAGCGTCAGATGGCTTTCCAGCAGGGTTGCCGAAACGCCCGCCGCCAGCCGGATCGACAGGCGGGTATGGGCCGATTGCCCCGCCGCCAGCGCAGAGACGTGCACGATATGCAGCAGCCCGGCCGGATCGGCGGTCAGGTCCAGATGGAACGGGCATTTTGGTGCCACCGGGCAGCTTTG
>CAYRWZ010000034.1:7397-24061 GCA_964428065.1 uncultured Comamonadaceae bacterium
CGGCGCCGGGGCGAAGGCCGCCGCCAGCAGATCGAACCCGCTGGCATCCGTTTGGCTTGCCGCCGCCTGTTCCGATGCCAGGGGCGGAGTGAGAAGCGGGGTCAGGGCCAGGGTCGATAGCGACGGCACCGGCTGGCCGTTGACCAGCACCAGCATCCGGCTGTTCGGCGCTTCGTCCGCCGTCAACCGATGCTGCGCTATCACGGCGGACAGGGCAGCTTCCGGCACCAGTGCGTTGGCCGGAACCGGCAGATAGGGCCGGGCTTCCAGCGGGGCCAGATCGGTCATGCGCCAGTCTTCCTGACGCCGGTGGGGCAGGCCGCGTTCGGCCAGGGCGGTCAGCGCGGCCCGGCGCGGCCCGGTCAGTGCTGACCCCAGCGCTAACCCGGCGTCGAGATAGGATTGCAGCAGGGCTGTGGTCATGGCCGCCCCCTAGGCCGCCGACTTGCCAAGAAAGGCATAGCCGTCGCGTTCCAGTTCCGCCGCCAGCGATTTGTCGCCGCTGCGCACAATGCGCCCTTCGTGCAGGACATGAACGAAGTCCGGCTCGATATGGGTCAGCAGCCGCTGATAATGGGTAATGACGATGAAGGAGCGATCCGGCGACCGCAGGCTGTTCACCCCGTCGGACACCGCCTTCAGCGCATCGATATCCAGCCCGCTGTCGGTTTCGTCCAGAATGCACAGGCTGGGCTGCAGGATGGTCATGTGGAAGATTTCGTTGCGCTTCTTCTCCCCGCCGGAAAAGCCGACATTGACCGCGCGGTTCAGCAGATCGTCCTTGATCGACAGCTTCTTCAGCTGTTCCCGCACCAGCTTCAGGAACGCCCCGGCATCCAGTTCCGGCTCCCCGCGATGGCGGCGCTGGGCGTTCAGCGACGCGCGCAGAAACACCATGTTGTTCACGCCGGGGATTTCCACCGGGTACTGGAAGGCCAGGAAGATCCCTTCGCGCGCCCGTTCATCGGCGGCCAGTGCCAGCAGATCCTTGCCCTTGTAGGTGATGCTGCCCGCCGTCACCTCATACCCTTCGCGCCCGGCGATCACATTGGACAGGGTGCTTTTGCCCGAACCGTTCGGCCCCATGATGGCATGCACTTCGCCGGGCTTCACGGTCAGGGTCAGGCCGCGCAAAATCTCGCGGGTGGCATCGTCCTCGCCGATACGCGCGTGCAGATCCCTGATCTCCAACATGGTCTTGCTTCCTTCCACTCGAACCCGTTCCATTGTGTCGATTCGGCGCGGCCCATCATCGTGGTGTTATCCGCCGCTGCCGGTAGTCTTGCTTCTTGCTTCTCGCTTAGCCGACGCTGCCTTCCAGGCTGATCGCCAGCAGCTTTTGCGCCTCGACGGCGAATTCCATTGGCAGTTGCTTCATGACGTCCTTGGCAAAGCCGTTGACGATCATCGACAAGGCATCCTCCGGCGACAGGCCGCGCTGGGCGCAATAAAACAACTGATCCTCGGAAATCTTCGAGGTGGTCGCCTCGTGCTCCAGCTTGGCGTGCGGGGTGCGCACGTCGATATAGGGCACGGTGTGCGCGCCGCATCGGCTGCCGATCAGCAGGCTGTCGCACTGGGTGAAGTTGCGCGCGCCCTTGGCCTTCGGCATCACCTTGACCTGGCCACGATAGGTGTTCTGGCCTTCCCCGGCGGAAATCCCCTTGGAAATAATCGTGGAGCGGGTGTTGCGCCCCAGATGGATCATCTTGGTGCCGGTATCGGCCTGCTGGCGGTTGTTGGTGATGGCCACCGAATAGAATTCGCCGACCGACCCATCCCCCTGCAGGATGCAGCTGGGGTATTTCCAGGTGATGGCCGATCCGGTTTCCACCTGGGTCCAGGAAATCTTGGACTTCTCGCCTTTGCAGGTGCCGCGCTTGGTGACGAAATTATAGATGCCGCCCTTGCCCTCGGCATCGCCCGGATACCAGTTCTGCACGGTCGAATATTTGATCTCCGCCCGGTCCAGCGCCACCAGTTCGACCACGGCGGCGTGCAGCTGGTTTTCATCGCGCTGCGGGGCGGTGCAGCCTTCCAGATAGCTGACATAGCTGTCGGCGTCCGCGATGATCAGTGTGCGCTCGAACTGGCCAGTGCCCTGCGCATTGATGCGGAAATAGGTGGACAATTCCATCGGGCAGCGCACGCCCGGCGGCACAAAGCTGCCATCGCTGAACACGGCGGAATTCAGCGCAGCGAAATAATTATCCGCCTGCGGCACCACACTGCCCAGATACTGGCGCACCAGATCCGGGTGTTCCTGCACCGCCTCGCCAAAGGAACAGAAGATGATGCCCATCTCCTTCAGCTTGTCCTTGAAGGTGGTGGCAACCGAGACGCTGTCGAACACCGCATCGACCGCCACACCCGACAGCCATTCCTGTTCTTTCAGTGGAATGCCCAGCTTTTCATAGGTCTTCAGCAGTTCCGGATCGACCTCGTCCAGCGATTTCGGGCCGTCCTTCACCTTGGGCGCGGAATAATAGCGCGCCGCCTGATAGTCGATCGGCGGGATGGTCAGCTTGGCCCAATCGGGGCTGGGCATATCCTGCCACAGACGAAACGCCTTCAGCCGCCATTCCAGCAGCCAGGCGGGCTCGTTCTTCTTGGCGGAAATGAAGCGCACAGTGTCTTCGTTCAGGCCCGGCGGCGCTTCATCGGCCTCGATATCGGTTACGAAACCGTATTTATAGCTTTGCCCGGCCAGAATTTCTTCCGGGGTCGGCTCTTTGAGGGCGGGCGAAAGCTCAACCGGCGCGGTCATGATGCGTATCCTTGGCAAAGCCGCCGATGGTGGACAGGTGGGTGTGGGACGGCAGGCCGAACGGCATCGCCATATCGGCCAGCGTCACGGCCGACAGCGCGGCTGCAACCGCCGTGTTGATGCGGTCCCAGTGAATCCGGGTGGTGCAATGGGGCACATGCTCGCAACTGGCATGATCATGCGCGCATTCGGTCAGGCCCAGCGGACCATCGACCGCAGCGACGACTTCGGCCACGGTGATCGCATCGGCGCTGCGGGCCAGAACATAGCCGCCGCTGACCCCGCGTGCGCTGGACACCAGCCCGGCCTTGGCCAGCGCCTTCAGCACCTTGGCCACGGTTGCCGGCGGCAACTGGCTGGCTTCGGCCAGCTGGGTGGTGGTCAGGCGAACGTCGCGGCCCGGATGGGGTGTTTTTTGCGCACCCGGATGCGATTCCGCCTGCGCCCCGGCCTGCACCAGTCGGGCGGCCAGAATCACCGCATAATCTGCCAGTTTGCTGATGATGATCATGTCATCGTCCCCTTACCCCTGGCCTGCCGACATCGGTTCTGTCGAATCAGGACCAGATTTGTCCGTAATAAGGGGACTCTCTATGCGCCGGTCAAGCGCTGAATCGGAATTTATCCGCTGCGCTGCCGGCGTAGGGCGTGGTTCTCGGCGTGGTTCTGGGCGTAGGGCGGGATCAGACGGTTTTGGACAGGGTGCTGCCCGGCTGCGCGGGGGCCGTGCCAGAGGTATCGCTGCCACTGGCTGCGCCACGGTCGGCCCCGGCCTTGATCGCCGCAGCCGCCGTGGATGTGGCGGCGGGCGTATTGGCCGCCTGCGCTTCGGATTTCGGGGTGGCCGCCTTCTCGACACTCAGAAGGGTGCGGGCGCCGTCGAACAGCAGGGCGAATTGCGGCACGGCGGCATCGCGCTTGCGGGCGTCGGCGATCATGTCCAGCTGGGTCTTGTCCGACAGCATGGCGGCAAAGGCATCAGCCAGATCGGGCCGCTTGCGCAGCGCGTTTTCGATCCGCAGCTTGTCCGGGTGATTGCCGACCAGTTCCAGCTTGCCTTGTGGGTTGAGACGGAATTCCGGCATCGGATCGACCGAAATTTCCTCCGACCGGAAAAGATTGCCCACATCCTGTCGGAACGCGGTCAGCTTTTCCTCATAGCCCGATTGCAGGCGCTTCACATCGGCATCGCGCAGATTGGCGACCGCGGCACCCAGTTCGTCGCCGAACTGCTGCTGCGCGCGCAGCTTGGCCGCCGGGCTGTTTTCCAGAGTTTCCGTCGTCGAACGCAGTACAGCGCGGAAATCCAGCCCATCCTCCACCTTGGTTGCGGCTTCCTGCAACCGGCGGGAATTGACGAAATCCTTGGTGCCTTCCAGGGCCAGATCAATGCGGCTCATACGACGCTCCTGTCATTCCGATGGCTTCCACTCAGCAAGTCCCATGCCAAGCGGGGTCAATCGCCTTCGGCCAGCCATGCGTCGATCAGGTGGCGGGCGATGCTGTCGGTGCGGGGGCTAAGGACGCTGGTGCCGTCTGGCCAGGGGGTGCGCACCTGCTGACGGGTGAACCAGCGTGCATCCTCCAGCTCCGCCGGGTCGATGCGTATCTCCGTGCTGGCGGCATCCGCCCGGAAACCGATCATCAGGGAGGCCGGGAAGGGCCAGGGCTGGGAGGAATGATAGCGCACCGCGCTGAGCGTGATGCCCGCTTCCTCCAGCACTTCCCGCCGGACTGCCTGTTCCAGGCTTTCGCCCGGCTCCACGAACCCGGCGAGGCACGAATACATACCGGCGGGCCAGGCGGCCTGTCGGCCCAGCAGGGCGCGGTCGCCATCGGTGATCAGCACGATCATTGCCGGGTCGGTGCGGGGAAAATGGCTGATCCCGCAATCGGGATTGACGCAGCGGCGCACATGCCCGGCTTGCTCTGCCACGGTCGGCGCACCGCAGGCACCGCAGAACCGGTGCCGCTGATGCCAGAAGGCCAGCCCCCGGGCATAGGCCAGCCGGGCCGCCAGCGGGCGCGGCAGAACCGGCCCGTGCCGCCGCAGATCGACGAATTCCGCCGCCCCGTCGCTGCCATCCTCCTCAACCGGCAGGTCCGACAGGCGGCTGGCCAGCAGCAGGGCATCCTCGGCCGCCCGTTCGCCCAGATCGACGGCGAACCAATGCTCCATCCCCTCCCGGCCCAGAAAGGCCCAGTCCAACCCGTGCAGCCCTTCGGAAAAGCCGGTCAGCAGCACCGGTTCCACCCGGTCGCGGTGGAACAGGCTGTGCCCCTGCCAGGTCAGGGTCAGCCGGATCTCCGCACCCAGTGGCAGGTCGCCCGGGTGGATCGCCGCCCGCAAATGCCCGGCCCGGTCCAGGCTGGGATCGTCATAGACATGCAGAACCGTCATCCCATCTCCCCACGCCATTTCCCATGGCCCATGCCGGGCACCCAGATATCAAGACACCTGAATAGGACTTGCACACAATCGCCGAAGCGCCGATATAAGGCGCGGGAGGTTGGCGCGGACGTATCCCTCGCCAACCCGGTCAGGTCCGGAAGGAAGCAGCCGTAACGAGTTTCCGATGCGGGTCGCAGTCCAACCTCCCACCCCGATCCAGCCTCCCACCCGATAAACGATGCTAGGCGTCGGCCGCCGGCAGACTCAGTGCACCGGCCTCATCCATCGGGAAATGCGGGTTCCAGGCCACTTCCCAGGGATGGCCATCCGGATCGCTGAAATAGCCGGACACCCCGCCCCAGAATTCTTCCGTCGGTTCCTTCAAGATGCGCCCGCCTGCTGCGGCGGCCTGTTGTAACACCTGGCCAACCTCGTCCGCGCTGCGCACATTGTGGGCCAATACCAGGCCAGAGAAAGCGGCCCCGCTATCCTGTGTCCGGGCATCCGCTGCCAGGGCGGCACGGCCATAAAGCGCCAGCGCGATCCCACCCAGCTGATAAAAACAGACCTGGTCATTGACCAGTCCGGACGGAGCCCACCCCAATCCTTGTTCGTAAAATGCGCGGGCGCGGGCCAGATCGGCCACACCCAGGGTTACGACGCTAAGTCTTTGGTCCATAATACACCTGCCCGGTTGCATCACAGCACCATAGCCGCTTGCCGCGCCATCCGCTACACTCCGCCGCCATGAGCGGGATGCAGATCGACAGCAAGGCGGGCGAGGCGGGGGAATACCGCGTTCTGGCCCGGAAATACCGTCCCAAGACCTTCGCCGACATGATCGGGCAGGAGGCATTGGTCAAAACCCTGACCAACGCCATCCATTCGGGTCGCCTGGCCCATGCCTTCATGTTGACCGGGGTGCGCGGGGTGGGCAAGACCACCACGGCGCGCATCGTTGCCCGCGCGCTGAACTGCACCGGCGCGGACGGCACAGGTGGCCCGACGCCGGAGCCGTGCGGCGTGTGCGATGCCTGCGTTGCGATTGCGGCCGACCGGCACCCGGATGTGATCGAAATGGACGCCGCATCCCGCACCGGGGTGGATGATATTCGCGAGATCATCGACGGCGTGCGCTATAAGCCGATTTCGGCGCGCTATAAGATCTACATCATCGACGAAGTGCATATGCTGACCAAAAACGCCTTCAACGCGCTGTTGAAGACGTTGGAGGAGCCGCCGGAACACACGAAATTTCTGTTCGCCACCACCGAAATCCGCAAGGTGCCGATTACGGTTCTGTCGCGCTGCCAGCGCTTTGATCTGCGCCGAATCGAACCGGATACCCTGGCCGCCTATTTCACCGAGGTGGCGCAGAAGGAAGGCATCACGCTGGCCCCCGATGCGGCCGCCCTGATCGGGCGGGCGGCGGACGGGTCGGCGCGCGATGGCATGTCGCTGCTGGACCAGGCCATCGCCCTGTCCGCCGGGCAGACCGTCACCGCCGATACAGTGCGCGACATGCTGGGGCTGGCCGATCGCGGGCTGGTGCTGGATCTGTTCGCCCATGTCATGGGTGGCCGGATTGCCGAAGCGCTGGCCCTGTATGATGGGATGCACCGGTCCGGGGCCGATCCGACCCAGGTGATGCAGGATCTGATGGAGCTGTGCCACACCGTCACCCGCGCCCGCGTTGCCCCCGGCGCGATGGAAAGCGCCCTGCACAGCGAGCGGGAGCGGATGGCGGAGCTGACCGGCAGCCTGTCTGTCGCCGCGCTGACCCGTGCCTGGCAGATTCTGGTCAAGGGCGCGCAGGAAGTGCGCGATGCCGGCAATGGCCGCGCCGCGCTGGATATGGTGCTGATCCGGCTGGCCTATGTCAGCGATCTGCCCAGCCCGGCCGATCTGGTCCGCCGCCTGACGGGCGATGGTGGCGGGACCGGGACGGGTGCGCCCAGTGGGGTGTCGGGTGGGGTGCCGGGTGGGGGTGCTGCTTCCAGCAGTGGGCCGCGCATGACCGTAATGCAGGGCGGCGGTGCCGCGCGCGCTGTTGCCGCACCATCGGAAAGCCCGGCCCAGGCATCGGTGCCCCAGCCGCGCAATTTTGAGGATGTGGTGGCCCTGTTCGCCGCCCAGCGCGAACAGATCTTGAGTGTCCATCTGCAAACCAAGGTGCAGGTGATCGGCTTCGAGACCGGCAAGATCGAACTGGCGCTGCTGCCCGATGCGCCGCGCGACCTGCCCGCCCGGGTTGGCAGTCTGCTGACCCAATGGACCGGCCAGCGCTGGCTGGTGGCGATCAGTGCCGCCCCGGCCGCCGCCGGGCAGACCCTGCACGACCGCCGTCTGGCCGCCGCACAGGCGTTCCGCGCCAAGGTGCTGTCGCATCCGCTGGTGCAGCAGGTGCTGACCACCTTCAATCTGGACGAAAAGGCGGTGGAGGCGATCCGCCCCTATGCCATCCCGGAGCCTTCACCAGACACTGCAGCTCCCGCCGGGCCGGGCATGGCGGTGGAGCCTGGCGCGGATCTGGATTATTCCGACGGGGCGGCGTCGGAGGATGATGATTTTCTCGATCATACCTTCTAAAACCCCAATCGCGGAATACCTGAGGGCGGCCCAAGGGTGCCCATGGTCGGCAGAGTGGAGCAGGCATGAAGAATATCGGACAGATGATGAAACAGGCGCAGCAGATGCAGGCCAAGATGGCCGAATTGCAGGCGCGCATGGATCAGATGGAAGTCGAAGGCCAGTCAGGCGGCGGCATGGTCAAGCTGGCCCTGACCGGCAAGGGCGAATTGCGCCGGATCAAGATCGATCCGAAAATCGTCGATCCCAGCGATGTCGAGATGCTGGAAGACTTGATCACCGCTGCCTTCAACGATGCCAAGGCCAAGGTGGAACAGTCCATGTCCGACGAAATGGCCAAGCTGACCGGCGGGCTGAAGCTGCCGCCGGGGATCAAGCTGCCGTTCTGATCGCTGGTTGATCGGCAGGCCCGCCATGAAGCCCGCGCCGGAAATCGACCGGCTGATCCAGTTGCTGGCGCGCCTGCCGGGCCTTGGCCCGCGTTCGGCCCGCCGGGCGGCGCTGCATTTGCTGAAAAAGCCCGATGCGCTGATGCTGCCCCTGGCCGAGGCGCTGAAAACCACGGCAGAGGCGGTACAGCCCTGCCCGGTCTGCCACACGCTGGATGTGGTGCAGCCGTGCCGGATCTGCACCGATCCCGCCCGCGATGCCGGGCTGATCTGCGTGGTCGAACAGGTGGGCGACCTGTGGGCGCTGGAACGGTCCGGCACCTTCAAGGGGCGCTATCATGTGCTGGGCGGCACCCTGTCGGCGCTGGACGGCACCCGGCCCGACGATCTGACCATCGCCAGCCTGGAACGCCGGGTGGCCGATGGCGGGGTGCGGGAAGCAATCCTGGCCCTCAACGCCACTGTCGATGGCCAGACCACCGCCCATTATGTCGCCGAACGGCTGGAAGCCCTGGGGGGGAGCGAGATGGGGGCAAGCGAGGCTGGAGGCGGCATCACGATCAGCCGCCTGGCCCATGGCGTCCCGGTCGGCGGGGAACTGGATTATCTGGACGACGGTACCCTGGCCGCCGCCCTCGCGTCCCGCCGTCGCCTCGGGTAAGGGCGGGCTATTACGCCCGAGTATGTTAGGCGCTGGGTACGGCCACCGTATAGTTTAGCGCCATGCGCCCGCCATCGGCGAAAATCGTCTGGCCGGTCATATAGCTGGCGGCGTCAGAGGCCAGGAACACCGCGATCGAAGCGATTTCCTCCACCTCGCCGCAGCGGCCCATCGGCGTGCGCGACAGGATCTTCTGCCGGGCGGCCTCGTCGTTCATCACCACTTTCAGCATTTCGGTCAGGATGCTGCCGGGGCCGATGCCGTTGACGCGGATCCGGTGCGTCGCCAGCGCCAGCGACATGACGCGGGTCAGCTGGTTCATCCCGCCCTTGGACACGTTGTAGGGCACCTGGTTCGGGATCGCCATGATGCTGTTGACCGAACTCATGTTGATCACGGCCCCGCCCTGGCCCTGCGCCACCATCTGGCGCGCGGCGGCCTGGCCGACCAGGAACGCGCCCTTCAGGTTGACGCGCAGCACGCGGTCGAAATCGGCTTCCGACAGGTCGAGGAAATCGGCCGTGTGGATGATGCCGGCATTGTTGACCAGAATATCGACCCGGCCAAAGGCGGCAACCGTGCCGTCGATCAGCGCCTTGGCTTCGGCGGCATTGCCGACATCGCAGCGCAGATAGCGGGCCTTGGGGCCCAGCGCGGCGGCGGCGTCGGCCCCGGCGGCGTCATTGACATCGGCAATGACCACCTTGGCACCCTGGTCGATATAGGCGCGGGCTATGGCAAGGCCGATGCCCCCCGCTGCGCCGGTGACAATGGCAACCTTATCGGCAAGCTGCATCATCCGCGCCCTTCCGCTCAATAATCGCCGTCGGCGGACTCGTCGGAATCCGGCACCACGTCCGGCACATGCTTGCCATCCTTGCGCAGCTTATCCAGCACTTCTTCCAGCTGCGCCTGGGTGCACAGGCCCAGCAGAACCGGGTTGCGGCCCTTGATGTTGGCGATGTTCCAGTGGCTGCGCTGACGGATCGAGGCAATGGTCGTCTTGGTCGTGCCCAGCAGCTTGGAAATCTGCATGTCCGACACATCGGGATAATTCTTCACCAGCCAGGCGATGGCGTCCGGCTTGTCCTGGCGCTTGGCGATCGGCGTGTAGCGCCCGCCCTTGGCCTTGATCGCCGGTTGCGGCAGATCGCTGACGGTCAGCCGCAGGCGGGCCTTCGGGTCGGCCTCGCAGCGCTTGATTTCCTCAGCAGTCAGCTGGCCGTTGATCAGCGGGTTCAGCCCCTGGATCGACATGGCCACTTCGCCATCGGCGATGGCCTGGATTTCCAGCGTGTGCAGGCCGCAGAATTCGGCAATCTGTTCAAACGACAGGCTGGTATTGTCCACCAGCCACACTGCAGTCGCCTTGGGCATCAAGGGTTGGGCCATAAAATCCTCCGAAGCTCGTCCGCCAGCGCACCGCCGCCTTGGCACCTGCCGAGGCTTTGGTCCGGACAGCGGGCAAGCGAACGTCTCAAAAACCGATCCGGTAAAGCATGATGGGGCTGCAAGCGGCCCCATGCCAGACACTTTCGCACGGCCCCATATAGCAGCGCTTTCAGCCGACAACCAAGACGATTTTTCCGATATGCCCGCCTGCCTCCAGCGCGCGGTGGGCTTCGGCGGCCTCTGCCAGCGGGAAGCGGCGGTCCAGAATCGGTTTCACCGACCCATCCGCCAGCCAGGGCCAGACGGTCCGGCGCAGTGCATCGGCGATCGCCCCTTTTTCCGCCACGCTGCGTGGGCGCAGGGTCGATCCGGTCATGGTCAGGCGCTTGACCATCAGGGGCTGCAGGTCGATCTCCACCTTCGCGCCCTTCTGATAGGCGATGTTGACCAGCCGCCCGCCGACCGCCAGCGCCGACAGGTTGCGCTGCACATAGTCGCCGCCCACCATATCCAGGATTACATCGACGCCGCGCCCGCCGGTTGCCTCCAGCACGGCGGGCAGGAAATCGACCTGATGATAGTCGAAGGCGCGGGTTGCCCCCAGCTGCTCGCACGCCCGGCAGCGGTCAGCCCCGCCCGCGGTGGCGAAGACCTTAGCGCCGAAGCGATGCGCCAATTGGATCGCCGTGGTGCCGATGCCCGATGCTCCGCCGTGAATCAGCACGCTGTCCCCCACGGCCAGCCGCGCCCGGTCGAACAGATTGGTCCAGACCGTGAAAAAGGTTTCGGGCAGGCAGGCCGCCTCGACCAGCGACAGCGGGGCGGGGATCGGCAGCGCCAGCACCGCCGGGGCGACGCAATATTCGGCATAGCCGCCCCCGGCCACCAGCGCCGTCACCTGATCGCCGATGCGCCAGCCTGCCGGATTGTCTTGGCCGTCGCCCCCACCGTCGCCTAGCGCCACCACTGTGCCCGCCACTTCCAGTCCGGGGATCGGGCTGGCGCCAGCCGGGGCGGGATAACGGCCCTGGCGTTGCAGCAGATCGGGCCGGTTGACCCCGGCGGCGGCCACCCGGATCAAAATCTCGCCTGCACCGGGGCGCGGCACGGGCAGCCGTACCGGGCGCAGCACCTCTGGCCCGCCGGGTTGGGCGATTTCGATTGCCAGCATCTCGGTTGGAACCTGGGTCATCGGGGCCTCCGCTGCGGAACACTCGCCAGATATCAAGAGTTTAGCTATAGTCGCTCAGACATTGAGCGAAAGGGAGCCCGATGATGGACGAAGATTTGCCCAAACCCAAGGAAAAGCCGGCCAAGCTGGACGCCATGGGCGTGGGGGAATTGGAAACCTACATCGCCGGTCTGGTTGACGAGATCGACCGCGCCAAGCAGGAACTGGATCGCAAAAAGGCGGTCCGCTCCTCGGCCGCCTCCCTGTTCAAATCCTAATCCTCTCCCTCCTCTCCAAGCCGCCGATCAGCCGAAAGCCCCCGCCATGAACCGAGTGATCCCCAAATATGTTCCCGCCAACTCGATCGAGGACAAGTTCGGCTTTCTGCTGACCGCCGTGACGGTGGAGGAGACGCGGGTCTATTGGGGGCGGGATGGCGGCTGGGGCGCGTTCACCGAAGCGTTGTTCTATACCGACACGCTGGACGCCGCCGACACGCTGAAGGCGGTCAATCAGCCCGATCAGGTGGAACAGGATGGCCTAAAGCCGGACAGCATCCAGCTGGTCAAGGTTTACACCTTCCTGGTGCCGACAGTGATTTCGGAGGAAGATCTGCGCCGCAAGCGCCGCGCCGCCGCACTGTCGAAGCTGACCCAGGACGAAATCGACGCCCTGGGCATCAAATCGGATGAAGAGGATGACCGCGCCCGCTTCATGCGCCGCACCACCGCCTTTGTGTCGCGTTAGGATGGAATTGGTCTTACGCAAAGTTAATATGGCGGACGAACGCCGGTAAGCGACGAGTCATTACTCTCCTGCCAAATACAAATTTGGGAGGAGATGTAAAATGCGTCACTATACTTGGGTAATCACACCGGCCTGCCTTGCGGTTTTTCTGTCGGGTTGCGGGCTGTTCGGATCCAATAATTATGGGGCGGAGATGCCGAAAGCGCATTTCGTGCAATGCCCGCGCGATGTGCAGATCGTTCATGTGCCCGCCCCGGCGCCGGCCTGTCCCACGCCGGAGTCCGGCTCTGCTGCGGGCAAGACCGGGGCGCGGAAGGCGGCGTCTGCTGCGTCTGCCCCGGCATCCGAATCCAAGGGAGCGCAACCCAAGGGATCGGATTCATCCGGTGACGCGTATCGTCAGCAGCGGGAGGAGGAGGAGCGCAAGGCCCGCGCGGCGAAGGAGGATTCAGACCGGCGTCAGGCGAAGAAGCGCGAAGAGGAGGAGGCGGAAAGCCGCCGCCGGGAAGAGGAAAGCAGACGGCGCGACGAAGAAAGCCGCCGCCAGGCGGAGGAGAGCCGTCGCCGCGAGGAAGAAAGCCGCCGCCGGGCAGAGGAACAGCGCCGTCGGGAAGCAGCAACCCCGCCGCCGATCCCGAGTTCGGGCGGCAAGGCATCGACCCTGACCATGCCGCGGCCCTGATGCGCCTGCCTTACGCCCGCCACGATATGATCGTTCCATGACAGGAAATTCATGGGATCGACAGTGTCCCGACAGGAATTTCCGCTATAGTCTCTCGGTGAGAAGTCTCTCAGTGAGACGGGGGAAGCAGGGGCTTCCGCCCGCAGAAAAGGGATCGGATATGACCATCACCCGTGTTTTTCGTCCCCTGATGCGTCCGGTGCTGCTGTGCGCGGTCGCGCTGACCATGGCGGGCTGCGCCGGGTATGATGACGGGTACGACACGGGCTGGGGCGGCGGCGGCCCCTATGGCGGTTATAACCGGCCTGGCTGGGGCCATGGCGGTGGTTATGGCGGCTATGGCGGCTATGGCGGTTATCGCGGGTATGGCGGCTATTACGACGATGATTACTACAATCATCGGCGGAACCGTTCGGCCCGCCCGCCAGAACCGCGCCCGATTCCGCCCCAGGCTCCGGCGCCGATCCCGCGTCAGGCGGGCAAGTCGGACCAGCCAGCACCGCCCCGGTCTGCGCCAGCCCCGACGAACGATCGTCGGCGGGTTGTGCCCCCAGCCTATAATCCCAGTGCCCAGGATAATATCGAGCTGAACCGTTAGCGGTCTGCCGCCGGGGGACTGGCGCGCGATGCGCCATCGCCGGTCCGGCGGCAGCGGTCGGAACAATATTTGACCCGGTCCCAATCGCGCGCCCATTTCTTGCGCCAGGCAAAGGGGCGATTGCAGACCGGGCACAGTTTGGTCGGCAGGGTCAGTTTCTTGTGCGCCATGGCGCGGGACATAGGTCCCGGCGCCGTTTCAGCAAGCCCCTATACCGCGAATCCATGGCCGCGCAGCATGGCCCGTGCGCCATCGGCATCGGTGAAACGGTGGGTGTGGAAGCCCAGCGCAGCAGCGGCATCCACATTCTTCGCGCTGTCGTCGATAAACACGCAGTCGCCCGGCGGTGCGCCGATCACGGCGCAGGTGTGATGGAAAATCTCAGCATGGGGTTTGACCATGCCGATATCGCCGGAAATCACGATCTGCCGGAACCGTTCCAGAAAGGGGAAGCGGGGGCGGGTGCGCGGAAACAGTTCACCCGGCCAGTTGGTCAGGGCATAGAGCGATGCCCCGGCCCGGTGCAGGTCCTCAAGCAGGGCGACCGTTCCCGCGTGCGCGCCACCGAACATCTCCTCCCAGCGCTCATAGAACGCGCGGATCAGCGGCGCCTGATCGGGAAACCGGGGCAGCAATTCGGCAATCGCCTCTGCCGTCGGGCGGCCGCCATCCTGCCGGCCATGCCAGGCCATGGTGCAGACGTTATCGAGAAACTGCCGCCGTGCGCCAGTATCGGGGATCAATTTGCGATAGAGATAGTCCGGGTTCCAGTCGATCAACACGCCGCCCAGATCGAAAATTACATGACGGGGCGGTTGGGATTTGGCGGTTTCGCTAGAATGAGTTTCGGCGGGCATGATGATCCTCGACAGTGATGGCCGCAGCCTAGAGCGCTTTCGCCGCCGGCGGAAGACGGTTAGTCTGGGCGGATGCGCGATACCGGCTTTTCCCCTGCTGCTTTTTCCCCCGCTGGAACCCGGCACCTGCCGGCCCTGACCGTCCTGCGCTTTCCAGCCGCGCTGGCGGTGCTGGTCTATCACTATTTCGGCGCGGCCATCGCGGCCCTGCCAGGGGGAGAGGTGTGGGGCGCGCCCGCCATTCACGGCTATCTGGGCGTTGTGTTCTTTTTCGTCCTGTCCGGCTTCATCCTGGCCCATGTGCATGGCGGCGATCCGTTCGGCCCTGCCTCGGGCCGGTCCGTCCGGCAGCGTTTCTATCGCGCCCGGATCGCGCGGGTTGGGCCGGTGCTGTGGCTATCGCTGGCGCTGGGCCTGCCGGTATTCGCCAAGACGCTGCTGGGCGGCGGCGGCATCGACCCGGTCGTGCAGGGGCTGGCGCTGATCCTTGCCCCGCTGGGCCTGCATGCCTGGGTGCCGGGGGCGGCCTGTTCGCTGACCTGCCCAACCTGGTCCCTGTCGGTCGAAGCGTTCTTCTATCTGCTGTTTCCGTTTCTGGTCGGCCCGGTTCTGGCCGCACCGCGCCGCGCCCTGCTGCTGGCGCTGCTGCTGGGCGCGGGACTGGCCGGACTGGGCGATTGGCTGTGGCTGCGCGCGACCGGCGGGGTTGACCCCCTCTTGACCTATCTGCCCGACAGCCGCAACGGCCAGATCCTGCGCCAGGCGCTGCTGTACAACCCGCTGCTGCATCTGCCGGGCTTCGTTGCCGGGATTGCCGGGTATGCCCTGTGGGCGCGGCGCGCCGCCAGGGAGGAGCCGTCGCCCGGCATTTACGTACTCGGTGTGCTGGGGGCCGTGCTTCTCTATGGCTGGGCGGATGCCTTGCCGCCGGTGCTGCGCAGCACGGTGCTGCCGGTGCCGGTGTTCCTGCTGCTGATCATGGGATGCGCCGGCCTGCGCTGGCAGTCCCCGCGTCTGGAATGGCTGGGGCAGATCAGCTTCGCCCTTTATGCTGTGCATGTGCCGATCTATCAGATCGTCGCATCCCGCACGCTGATGGGCGATGGGGTGCCGGCCGGGCTGGTGGCAACCCTGCTGTCGCTGGCAGCGGCGGCAATGGTGCATCGCTGGGTGGAAATACCGGCCCGCCGCTGGCTGCTGTCCCGCTTCAAGGCGCTGTGAACCGCTGCTGAAAACCGGGGCTGAAAACCGGGGCTGAAAAATGGTGCCGGCAGAGGGATTCGAACCCCCGACCTTCGGTTTACAAAACCGCTGCACTACCACTGTGCTATGCCGGCCCGATCCTGCCGCAGCTATGCCGGATGAGGGCGATCCGGTCAAGTGGGGATGCTGAAAAGGCGGGGTTAGGCTTCCCCCCGTGCGGCGCGAATGGCATAGAGGCCAACCGCCGCCGCGTTGGAGACATTGAGCGACCGCATCGGCCCGAAGGCCGGCAGACGGCCCAGATCGTCGCAGGTTTCCATGGTTAGGCGGCGCAGGCCCGGCCCTTCCGCCCCCAGCACCAGGGCCACCCGCCCCGCGCGCTGGGCCTGGGCGACCGTCCGTTCGGCACTGCCTTCCAGCCCGACGACCCAGAAATCCGCGTCCTGCAAATCGCGCAAGGCGCGGGCCAGGTTGGTGACGCGCACCAGCGGCACCTGTTCCAGCGCACCGGACGCCGCCTTGGCCAGCGTGCCGGTGGCCGCCGCCGCGTGCCGGTCCTGCGTCACCACGGCGCTGGCCCCGAACACGGCAGCAGAGCGCAGAATGGCACCGACATTGTGCGGGTCGGTCACCTGATCCAGTACCACCAGGATCGCATCGGCCGGGGCGGTGGCGATGATATCCTCCAGCCCCAGCTCCGGCAGCTCCCCGGTCAGCAGCGCGATGCCCTGATGCACCGTGCCCTGGGGAAACAGCCGGTCGATCTCTGCCCGCTCCACCACACTGGGGGAGGGGGCGCTGCGCGGCGGTGCCCAAGTTTTCGCCGCCTCTGCCGTCAGCAGCAGCCGGTGATGGCGGCGGTCCGGGTTGGCCAACGCGGCCTCAACGGCGTGGCTGCCGAACAGCCAGACGGTCCCGGCGGGGAAGGGCTGGGGCTTGCCAGCCGGTTTGTGGAATTTGCGCTTGTCAGTCATGGGGCGGCAGAGTGCGCAGCAGTCCCGCGCTTGGCAAGGGGAATCCGGTCCCGCCCCGGCTCCGTCCCGGCCTCCCTCTCACGCCGGTCCGCAATATTTTCACCGCGATTTCCAAATTTGGCGTTGACAACCCCCCTCGCAAAAGACTACTTCGCAGCCCGTCGCAGCAATCCGGCAGCGATGCGCATCAAAGCCGGAACGCGACGAGGCCGATGCCCTGGAGGGGTGGCCGAGCGGTCAAT
>CAYRWZ010000035.1:0-23713 GCA_964428065.1 uncultured Comamonadaceae bacterium
ATTTGAGCCATGAATTCATTGTGCTGGCCGAAACCGGCGAAAGCCAGGTGTTCTGCGACCGGCAATGGCTGGATCTGGACGTGCTGTCCGATGCGCGTGCCAGGGCGGCGGATTTGCAGCCCTTCGTTGATTGGGCGACCGGCATCTATGCCGCGACCGAGGAAAAGCACGACCCCGCCGCCTGCCCGGTCCCTGCCGACCGGCTGGTGTCGGCACGCGGGATCGAGGTTGGGCACATCTTCTATTTCGGCACCAAATATTCCGCGCCGATGAAGGCCGTGGTTGCCGGGCCGGGCAGCGAGCAGGTCACGGTGCACATGGGGTCCTATGGCATCGGCGTGTCGCGCCTGCTGGGGGCGATCATCGAAGCCAGCCACGACGATGCCGGGATCATCTGGCCGGATGCCGTGGCGCCGTTCCGCGTCGGCCTGGTCAACATGCGTCAGGGCGACGGGGCAACCGACGGGCTGGCGCAGAAGGTCTATGACCTGCTGACCGCCGCCGGCCTGGATTTGCTGTACGACGACCGGGACGAGCGTGCGGGCGTCAAGCTGGCGGATATGGACCTGATCGGCCTGCCCTGGCAGGTGGTGATCGGCCCGCGCGGTGCGGCGGCCGGGGTGGTGGAGCTGAAGCGCCGCGCAACCGGGGAAAAGCTGGAGCTGGCCCCGGATGCCGCGCTGGCCCATATTCTTGCCTGATTTCCGTGGTTTAGCCCCGCTGCGATACACAGTTGGGGATCATCGAAAGGCAACCGGCAGCCATGGTGTTTTCGGCCTTTGAACGGCTGGTGGCGATGCGCTATCTGCGCTCCCGCCGACAGGAAGGGTTTATTTCGGTGATTGCGTGGTTCTCCCTGCTCGGCATCGGGCTGGGGGTGGCTACGCTGATCATCGTGATGGCGGTGATGAACGGATTCCGGCAGGAATTGCTGGGCCGCATCCTTGGCCTCAACGGCCATATCACCATCTATGCCCCGGTTGGCAAGCCCCTGACCGATTTCGCCGAGATCACCGGGCGGCTGCGCGGCCAGCCGGGGGTGGTGTTCGCCGCCCCCATGGTCGATGGGCAGGTGATGGTCAGCGCCAATGGCGTGGCGGGCGGCGCCCAGGTGCGCGGGATGCGGATCGAGGATTTCCGCGAGCGCAAGCTGCTGTCGAGCAATATCAAGGCAGGCAGCCTGGACGATTTCCGCGATGACGGCATTCTGATCGGCGCACGCATGGCGCAGCGCATGGGGCTGACCATCGGCTCCCAACTGTCGGTCATCAGCCCGCGGGGCGAAGTGACGGCCTTCGGCTCCGTCCCCCGGATCAAGGCCTATACGGTGGCCGGGATCTTCGAAGTCGGCATGTACGAATACGATAATTCTTACATCTACATGCCGTTCGATCAGGCGCAGATCTTTTTCCGCGTCCCCAATGCCGCCACCGGGATCGAGGTGATGGTGGAACGGCCCGACGATGCCGCCCGCCTGGCGCAGGACCTGTACCGCGTGCTGGAGCCGGGAACCCGGCTGGTCGATTGGCAGCGGGCGAATTCCAGCTTTTTCAATGCCTTGCAGGTGGAACGGAACGTGATGTTCCTGATCCTGACACTGATCATCCTGGTGGCGGCGTTCAACATCATCTCCAGCATGATCATGCTGGTGAAGGATAAGGGCCGCGATATCGCCGTGCTGCGCACCATGGGCGCGACGCGCGGCATGATCATGCGGATTTTCCTGATGTCCGGGGCCAGTGTCGGCGTGATCGGCACCCTGGCGGGCACGCTGCTGGGCGTTGCCTTCTGCGAGAATATCGAAACCATCCGCCAATGGCTGCAAACCCTGACCGGGACCGAGCTGTTTTCGGCCGAAATCTATTTCCTGTCGCGCCTGCCCGCGCGGATGGAATGGGGCGAGGTGATTCAGGTGATCGTCATGGCCCTGTCGTTGACCCTGGTGGCAACCCTGTATCCCAGCTGGCGCGCCGCGCGGCTCGATCCGGTGGAGGCGCTGCGCTATGAGTGACCCTGTGCTGGTTCTGGATCGCGTCACCCGCCGCTATACCAGTGCGGGCGGGGCGCTGACCGTGTTGCAGGATGCCGAGCTGGCGCTGATGCCCGGCGAAATGGTTGGGCTGATCGCCCCGTCCGGCGCGGGCAAATCGACCCTGCTGCATCTGGCCGGGCTGCTGGAAGCCCCGGACGAGGGGCGGGTGCTGGTCGATGGGCAGGATGCGACCCGCCTGTCCGACGATGCGCGGACGGCGCTGCGCCGCCGTACCATCGGCTTCGTCTATCAGTTCCACCAATTATTGCCGGAATTTTCCGCCCTGGAAAATGTCGTCCTGCCGCAGATGATCGCCGGGGTGGCCCGCAAGGCGGCGGCGCAGCGGGCGCGCGACCTGCTGCAATCGGTTGGCCTGGGCGGGCGGCTGGATCACCGTCCGGCGCGCCTGTCGGGGGGCGAACAGCAGCGCGTCGCCATTGTCCGGGCGATTGCCAACAGCCCGCGCGTGCTGCTGGCGGACGAGCCGACCGGCAATCTGGACCCCGGCACCGCCGAAACTGTGTTCCGCGAATTGCAGGCGCTGATCCGCCGCACCGGACTGGCCGCCCTGGTGGCGACCCACAATCTGGATCTGGCAAAGCGGATGGACCGGGTGGTAACGCTGAAGGACGGCCGGGTGGTCCCGGCCGCTTGATGTTGGCTGGATTCGGGGCCTAGGCCGCCTTCTGCCGATAGCCGGGCCAGACTGCCGGGGCGGCCAGCTTGTGTACTACGATTTTTTTGGAGGATTTACTGGAGCGTCAGATTCTTTCGGTTGATAACCGCGCTCTGGTTTATTATTCGATGCTGGTTTTTTCTTAGGAGAATGTTTGGGTTGGTATCCTTCGGTTAATGGTATCAGTTTGTCTGTGGACATAACTCTCTCCTCTTTTTTTCTGGTTCAAAGAGCTCAACGCTATCAATGTCAGAGGACAATATCATGATGCCTTTCGTATGTTTTACTTTTTCAGAAAAATTTCCTTCCGAATCTAACTCAAAACGTTGTTCAAGATATATTTGATTACGATCTGGATAACTTGATGTGAAAGAATTTCCCCCATAGTATCCAGCTATTTTCTTGTTATTTTTCAATGAAATGATTACAAGATATTCTTCTCTTTGAGAAAAGACATAATCCCACGGCATCTTTGTCGGATGGGGCATTCTGTCTTGAATGAAGTTGGTTTTTCTAAGGGCAAAGAAAATATAAGATGTGACAATTGGTAAAATAAACATACTTAAAAAGTACATTCCCGAAGTATCTATAAAAAAACTTACCAAATTTGCGAGATAAATAAGTAGTTCTGAAATTGAAACGTTAATCGATCCGATTACAATTATATTTATTAATTTTTTTCTATAATCTTTTTCTTCTGATTTTGATAGTAATTCATATATTTTAAGACCAATAAAGCCTGGAATAATTAAAAAAATATACGGCCCTAATTTGCTCATATCTAAAGCGTTCATGGCTTTTCCAACTATGAAATTTTTTATAAATTTTTTCACAAAAGAGGATTTTGTCAAGAAAATTCTATGAATACTATGGTATTTATATGCAATTTTGTTGCTTCTGCAAGCTTTCAGTGGCAATTCGAGTTGTGCTAAACCCCAGCCACCCGGCGGCGGATGCGTTCGATCACCCAGCCCAGGATCGGCAACCGGGCATAGAAGTGATGGCCGCTGTCCCAGGTGTCGATATGGGTCAGCACGCGCCCATCGGCGCTCAGGGTGATTTCCGACAGGCCGGGGAAGGATAGGGCAGTACCGCCCGACCGGCGCACGGCATCGAACTGCCATTTCAGATACCAGGTGCCGTTGGCGGACCGCACCCGGTCCAGCACCTGAAACCGCACTGCGCCGACCTGCTGGAACATGCGGCGATACATGGCCAGCACGGCCTCCAACCCGGTCACGGTATGGAACGGATCGCCGAACACCAGCCCCGGATCGGCCAGGGTGCGCAGATCCTCCACCCGCGTCGGTGTCAGGCTTTCCATCCAGTCGATATAGCGTTGGATCGCGCCAGTTTCGGTTATGGGGGCTTCGGTCATGGTTGGCGCTCCGCCGGAACCGTGCGCGCGGCGAGGGCAAAATACAGCCGATAGGGCAGAATGCGCAGCAGCTTCAGCATCCAGGTGAAGCGGCGTGGGAAGGTGATTTCGAACGCGCTGCCGTCCAGCCCGTCGGCCAGGCGGCGGGCGGCGGCATCCGCTTCCATCAGGAACGGCATGGGAAAACTGTTCCGGTCGGTCAGCGGGGTGCGGATGAAGCCGGGATTGACCAGCGCCACTGCCACCCCGGCCGGTTTCAGTTCCAGATGCAGCGCCTCGGCCATGTTGATCAGCGCGGCCTTGCTGGCGCCATAGGCGGCGGCGGTCGGCAGGCCGCGATAGCCCGCAACCGAGGCGACGATGGCAATTTTCCCCGCCCGCCGGGCCACCATGGCGGGAACCAGCGGGGCCAGGCAATTCACCGTGCCACCCAGGTTCAGGCCGATCAGCCGGTCGAACACGGTTGGATCGAAGCGGCGGGCATCCATCGGCTGGTGGGTGCCCGCGTTCAGGATCGCAAGGTCGATCGGCCCGCGTTCCGCCTCGATCCGCGCCACCAGGGCGGCCATGCCATCGCGGTCGGTGATATCGCCCGGATAGCCAACAATTCCGGGGGCCGATTTGGGGGCTGATTTGGGGGCCGATCCGGCCAGTTCGTCCAGCGCAGCGGCGCTGCGGGCGGTGATCGACACCAGCCAGCCGCGCCGGGCATATTCCAGCGCTGCCGCTCGGCCCAGCACCAGGCTGGCCCCGGTTATCCAGACGTGACGCGCCATGATGCGGGCTCCAATGTGGCCAGGAAGCGGGTGCTGTCGCGCCGGATTGCGTCCAGCTTGTCCGGGGTCATCTTATCCAGGGTTCGATAGGGCATGGCAAGGCGCGGGTTCCGGGCCAGCCGGTCGCGGTTTTCGATCAGGAAATGCCAATAGAGATAATTGAACGGGCAGGCCTTCGGCCCGGTCTTGGCCTTCACGTCATACCGGCACGACCGGCAGTAATCGGACATGCGGTCGATATACTGCCCGCTGGCGGCATAGGGTTTCGATCCCAGATAGCCGCCATCGGCATGCATCACCATGCCATGCACATTGGGCAGTTCCACCCATTCGAACGCATCGGCATAGACGGCCAGATACCAGGCCTCGATCTCCGCCGGTTCGACGCCGATCAGCAGGGCGAAATTGCCGGTCACCATCAGCCGCTGGATATGGTGGGCATAGGCGGTGCGCCGGGTCTGGTCGATGCACTGGCGCAGGCAGTTCATCTCCGTCGCGCCGGTCCAGTAAAAGGCGGGCAGCGGGCGATGGGCGTTGAGGTGATTGCTGGCGGCATAGCCCGGCATTTTCAGCCAATAAATGCCGCGCACATATTCGCGCCAGCCCAGGATTTGCCGGATGAACCCTTCCACCGCGTTGAGGGGCGCGCGGCCTGCCAGCCCCTCGGCCTCGACCCGGCGGCACACCGCCAGCGGGTCCAGCAGCCCGATATTGAGATAGGGGGAAATGCGGGCATGGAACAGCACATCCTGCCCCTGCACCATGGCATCTTGAAAATCGCCGAACCGGGGCAGGCCATGGCGCAGAAAGGTTTCAAACGCCGCCTCGGCCTCCGCTGCCGTCACCGCATAGTCGAACCCGTCCAGACTGCCGAAATGATGGCCGAAGCGCCGGGCCACCAGATCCAGCACCTCTTGCGTGACGGCATCGGGGGCAACGCGGTGGACGGGCGGCGGGGCCAGATCGGGCGGCGGGGATTTACGGTTCTCTGCATCGAAATTCCACTGCCCGCCGACCGGCTCCCCCTGGTCATCCAGCAGCAGGTCGTGCAGGCGGCGCATATCGCGGTAAAAGAATTCCATCCGCAGCTGCTTGCGCCCGGCGGCCCAATCGGCAAACCGCGCCCGGCTGCACAGAAACCGGTCGTCGCTGCGGATTTCCACCGGCACACCTAAACTGCCGCGCCAATCCTGCATCATCTGCCAGACGCGCCATTCGCCCGGCTCGGTCATCACCACCCGCGCCGGGGCATGGCGGGCGACGGCGCGGCGCAGCTCGCCATCGAAGCTCTGCGTATTCTCGGGATCGTCCAGGCGGATATAGTCCACCGCAATGCCGCGCTGGCGCAATTCTGCGGCGAAATGGCGCATGGCCGACAGAATCAGGGCGATTTTCTGCGGATGGTGCGGGACATAGGTGCCCTCTGCCATCGCTTCGATCATCAGGACCCGGTCAGTGGCCGGGTCAAGCCCCTCCAGCGCGGACAGGCGCGGCGACAGCTGATCGCCCAGAACCAGGCGAAGGTGGGCGATGGGCGGCATCGGCTGGGCTGCTTTAACGGCTGGTCAGGCTGGTGCCCATGGTATTGGCCGCGCCTTGCGGGGCAAAACCGGGCGGAACTGCACTGGCGAGGGCAGAGGTGCGGCGGACATAGGTGATATCCGATCCCCGCGCGCGGAATTTCAGCCCGGCCCATTCACCATTTTCCAGATAGAAAATCTCCAGGTCCAGATCGCCGGTCACCCGATAGCCGCGCGCCCTGGTTTCCACCCCGCCCACCGGCAGGGCCGTTTCGGCCAGCGGGCGCACCTGCACCTTGCGCAGGCCGCCATTGGCGCTGTCGATCAGAACCGGGCGGCGCACCATTTCCTCGTGCCAATAGGTCGTGGCCAGGGCATCGGGCGGCAGATCGAAGCGGCCTTCGGTGCCGTCGATCTTGAGCCGATCCCCCGTTAGCCGGACGCTGGCCTGCTGGGCGATGCCGTCATCGTCGGTGGTCGATTGCATGGCGATCAGGCGGCCATTCTGCCATTCCTCCCGGTTGCGGTGGGTATAGCGGAACAGGGTGAACGGCCCCAGATCGACCTTCAGGTCGATTGCAATCTCCACCGTCAGCCGGTCGTCTTTCGGGGTGAAGCGCAGACTGTGGGTACCCATCGGGCTGTCCTCGCGGATCACGTCGAAGACGATTTCGCCGCTGGCCGGTTGTCCGGCAACAGACGGTGCGGTTTGGGCGTTGCTGGCGGCTGGAAGGGATGCCAGCACCAGGCTTGCAGTGGCAAACAAGACTGCGGGTATCAGTTGCGAGATGCGCCGGGGGAAGGCCATGATGCTATCCTTTCGTGCGCAGGGTGGAGCGCCCGCCATCGACATGGATCACTTGCCCGGTGATCCAGGCAGATCGGGCGTCATCTAATAGGAAATCGGCGGCGGCCGCTGCATCCTCTGCCGCACCCAGGCGGGGAATCGGGTGCATCTGGGCAATCGCCTTGGCCATCGCCTCGGTACCGGTCAGCGGCTTGGCCAGCGGGGTGTCGGTCAGGCTGGGGGCAACCGCATTGACGCGCAGTTTCGGTGCCAGTTCTGCCGCCAGCGACCGCATCAGCCCCTCAACCGCGCCTTTCGCCAGCCCGATGATGGTGTGATTGGCAAAGCCCTGCGCCACCGCAACGGTGGAAAACAGCACGATACCGCTGCCCTGGCCCAGATGGGGCTGGGCCGCCTGAACCGACAGCGCGGCCCCCAGGGCATTGAGGCGGAAGGCAGCCAGCGCATCCTCCGCCGTCATCGCCTTCAGCGGCTTCAGCGCAATCGACCCGACGCAATAGGCCAGCCCACCGAACCCGCCGGTCTGGGCCGCCAAACCGGCGATTGCCGCCGTCAGCGCCGCCGGATCGGTCACATCGGCAGTGGCGTATGGAGTGGCGTATGGAGTGGTGGGGGCTGGTTGGGCGTGGCCGAACTCCGCGCCAAGCTGGGCGGCAAGCGTGGCGACAGCATCCCCCCGGCGGCCGATCAGGGCGACCGGCTGGCCCCGCGCCAGACACAGGCGCGCCAGCGCGGCGCCGATGCCGCCCGGCCCGATAATCAAAACTGGCGACGAGTGCGTGTGGGGTTCGGTCACGATGATCCCGTTCGGTTGCGGTTTTCTATTGACTTCTACGGACCGCGTGCCTGGATGGATCATCCGCATCCGGCATGGACCGCCGGGTGCGGAAAATGCCGAGAGCGGGCTTGACAGTGGCGGCAGGGGGCGATAGAACCCGCACCTGTTCCGCCGCGACGGGGTTGCCACAAGCGATCCTGTCGCCGAAACCGCACCACTCCGGGTGTGGATCGTACATCGGTACGGGCGCTTAGCTCAGCGGGAGAGCACTACCTTCACACGGTAGGGGTCGCTGGTTCAATCCCAGCAGCGCCCACCATTTTCTTCCTGAAAATTCGCACGCCTCGGACCTGGTTTCAGGTCCATATACTTTGACCCGTGAACGCTACAGCGCGCTCGGGTTCATGAAGCGCTTACAGCGCGGTCGGGTTCATGGCGCGGCAGCGGCCAGCGAAGCCTTCGGAGACATAGGCGGGCTGTTTGTAGAAGCCACGCAGCCAGCAAGCCAACAGGCACAATTCTTCCAGCTTGATCACCTCGTCCAGCGTGCCGGGCGGGAACTGCACCTGGAAGGTTTCCGAAACATAGTCGAGAATCGCCTCAACCTGTTCGATCGACAGGCCGAGATCGGCTTCCAGAACCGCCGTGCGTTTCAGCTGGTCTTCCGGGATACCGTATTGATCGCGAATCAGCTTCACGATCGCGCGGCTTAATTCCTGCCAGTTTCTTACGTCGGCCATTTCTACCCGGAACCTGTTTTTGTCGGACGAGTCTAACCCGACGCTGTAAAACCCTCAAACCCAATCGTCGCGCGGTGCAAGTCTAGAGCGGCATCTGCGCCAGCGCCCCCCGCAACTCTGCGATACGGGTGTTAAGAAGCGGTAACTGGTAGGCGTCGGCCGGTCCCGATCCCCAGACCGGGCCGGGCCAGGCCGCATCGCCCACCCGTCGTGCGACGACATGGATATGCAACTGCCGCACCATGTTCCCAAGTGCGCCGATATTCAGCTTGTCCGGGGCATAGAGGGTGCGCAGCGCCGCCCCGGCGGCAGAAATTTCCCGCCACACCTGGGTCTGGTCTGCCGGGTCCAGGTCGATCAGTTCCACCGCCTCGGCCCGGCGCGGCACCAGGATCAGCCAGGGGAAGCGGGCATCGCGCATCAGCAGCACCCGGCATACCGGCCAGTCGAGGATGGCCGCCGTATCGGCCGCCAGTTGCGGATGCAGGCTGAAGCCGGCTTCGGAGGCAGGGGGAAGGGGCTGAGACATGCGGGCGGTCCATCTGTGGGCGTTTGTCGGGGAAAGGCGCGTGTTGATTGACTGGCGCGGCCCGGTTCGATCCAGTATTAACGATAAGTGGCCATGCCCCGGCAAGGCCATAGCCCATAGCCGATAGACCGTGGGCAACCGCCATTCGATAACGCCGCCATTTGACGATAAGGGGAATGATCCGTGTCCTTGGTTCTGCACAATACGTTGACCCGCCGGAAAGAGCGCTTCGCGCCGCTGACCCCCGGACAGGTGACGCTGTATGTGTGCGGCCCCACTGTCTATGACCGGGCGCATATCGGCAATGCGCGGTCCGCGGTGGTGTTCGATGTGTTGTACCGGGTGCTGAAGCACCTGTTTCCCAAGGTGACCTATGCCCGGAACTTCACCGATGTGGATGACAAGATCAATCAGGCCGCCAAGGAACAGGGCATTCCCATCCGCGAGCTGACCGAGGTGACGGCGCGCTATTATCTGGAGGATATGGGCGCCCTGGGCGTTCTGATCCCCGATTTGCAGCCGCGCGTTACCGAAACGATCCCGGAAATCATTTCCATGATCGAACGGCTGATCGCGCGCGGCCATGCCTATGAGGCGGAGGGCCATGTGCTGTTTGCCGTCGCCACCATGCCGGACTATGGCAAGCTGTCGGGCCGCAATCGGGAGGAACTGATCGCCGGGGCGCGGGTCGATGTCGCGCCCTATAAACGCGATCCGGCCGATTTCGTGCTGTGGAAGCCGTCCTCCGCCGATCTGCCGGGCTGGGACAGCCCGTGGGGCCGCGGTCGGCCGGGCTGGCATATCGAATGCTCTGCCATGATCGAAAAGCATCTGGGCGAAACCATCGATATTCACGGCGGCGGCAGCGATCTGATCTTCCCGCACCATGAAAACGAAATCGCCCAGGGCACTTGTGCCCATGGCGGCGCACCCTATGCCCGCTTCTGGCTGCATAACGGCATGTTGACCGTCAATGGCGAGAAAATGTCCAAGTCGCTGGGCAATTTCCTGGTCGTGCCCGATGTGCTGGCGCAAGCCCCGGGGGAGGCGGCGCGGCTGCTGCTGTTGTCTGCCCATTACCGCCAGCAACTGGATTGGAGCCGCGAGGCGCTGGCCCAGGCGAAGCAGACGCTGGATCGCTTTTACATGGCGCTGCGCCGGGTCAAGGCAGTGGATGCGGTTCCGGCGGCCTCCGAAGGGGTGCTGGAAGCGCTGCTGGACGATCTCAACACCCCGCTGGCGATTGCCCGCCTGCACGATCTGGTCACCGCGCTGAACAAGGCCGAAGATCCCGCCACCCAGGCGGCGCTGAAGGGCGATATTCTGGGCGCGGGGCTGCTGCTGGGCATTCTGGGCCAGGATGCGGATGCCTGGTTGCAGGGCCAGGATACGGACGGTCCGCAGGGCGCGCAGGATCAGGGGTGGATCGAAACGCAGATCGCCGCCCGGCTGGCCGCCCGCAAGGCGCGCGATTTCGCCGAGGCCGACCGAATTAGGACCGCCCTGGCGGATCGGGGCATTGTGCTGGAAGATGGGCCGCAGGGCACCACCTGGCGTCGCGCGGGATAACAGCCCGCTTCTATATCAGAATGAAATTGAAAGCGGTGGCGGGCCATCCGCCATCGCCTGACGGAAACGAGACTGAAAATGACCGAACGGGTCTATCTTTACGACACGACCTTGCGCGACGGGGCGCAGACGCAGGGGGTGGATTTTTCCGTTGCCGACAAGCTGGCGATTGCCGATGCGCTGGACCGGCTGGGCATCGACTATATCGAAGGCGGCTGGCCCGGCGCCAATCCGACCGACGATGCCCTGTTTGCCGATCCGCCCCGGCTGCGGCGGGCGCGCCTGTCGGCCTTCGGCATGACGCGCCGGCCGGGCCGCAGCCCGGATAACGATCCCGGCCTGGCCGCGCTGATCAATACCGGCGCCCCGGCGGTCTGCATCGTTGGCAAATCCTGGGATTTCCAGGTCGATGTTGCCCTGGGCATCCCGCGGGCGGAGAATGTGGAGATGATCGGCGACAGCATCGCCCACATTGCCGCGCGCGGGCGGGAGGCGATGTTCGATGCCGAACATTTCTTCGATGGCTTCAAGGCCAACCCGGAGTATGCGCTGGACTGCGTCACCGCCGCCTATCAGGGCGGCGCGCGCTGGATCGTCCTGTGCGATACCAATGGCGGCACCCTGCCGGACGAGGTGGAGCGGATCGTCGCCGCCGTCACGCAGCGCATCCCCGGCGACCGACTGGGCATCCATTGCCATAACGATACCGAAAACGCGGTCGCCAACAGCCTGGCGGCCGTGCGCGCCGGGGTGCGGCAGGTGCAGGGCACCGTCAACGGCCTGGGCGAACGGTGCGGCAATGCCAATCTGATCGCCCTGCTGCCGACCCTGGTGCTGAAAATGGGCTATGCCACCGGTGTCGATGCCGATGGCTTGCAGCATTTGACCCATGTATCGCGTCTGGTCGATGAGCGGCCGAACCGCGCGCCCAACCGCCATGCCGCCTATGTCGGCGAAAATGCCTTTGCCCACAAGGGCGGGCTGCATGTGTCGGCAATCGAAAAAGACCCCAGCACCTATGAGCATGTGCCGCCGGAAGCGGTGGGCAATAGCCGCAAGATCCTGGTGTCGGATCAGGCCGGGCGGTCGAACATCATCTCCCGGTGCCGCGATCTGGGCATTGCGCTGCCCGATGATGCCGGGCAGGTCGGGCGGCTGGTCGATCTGGTAAAGGCCAAGGAATTCGACGGCTATGCCTATGATGGGGCAGAGGCCAGCTTCGAGCTGATGACCCGCCGGCTGCTGGGCCAGGTGCCGGAGTTTTTCTCCGTCACCTCGTTCCGGGTGATCGACGAACGGCGCTGGAACGCCAAGGGCGTGCTGATCACCCTGTCGGAAGCGACGATCCGGGTCACGGTCGGCACCGACAGCCTGATGACGGTCGCCGACGGCAACGGCCCGGTCAACGCGCTGGATGCCGCCCTGCGCAAGGCGCTGATCCCCGTCTATCCCGATCTGGCCGGTCTGCACCTGACCGATTACAAGGTGCGCATCCTGACCCCGCAGGACGGCACCAAGGCAGTGACGCGGGTGATGATCGAAAGCCAGATGGGCCATGGGGAACGGGTGACGACGGTGGGCGTGTCGCCCAATATCGTCGATGCCTCCTTCAACGCCTTGCACGATGCCTTGTGTTTCCAGTTGATGCGGGCGCATCTGGCGGCGCAGTCTCCCGGTTCCAAAGCCGCTGCGCCGGTTGCCTGAGTTCGGATTTTTGTGATGAAACCTTGCGTGATTCTGGTCGAGCCGCAACTGGCCGACAATATCGGTGCCGCCGCCCGCGCCATGCTGAATTTCGGGCTGGATGAAATGCGGCTGATCAACCCCAAGCCGGAATGGCCGTCCGACCGGGCGATTGCCGTCGCCTCCGGCGCCGACCGGGTGCTGCGGGAGGCCAAGGTTTATCGGTCGTTTGCCGAGGCCGTGGCCGATCTTCAGGTGATCTATGCCACCACCGCCCGCCCGCGCGAGATGGTCAAACGCATCCTCACCCCGCGCGCTGCCGCCACCGAACTGCGCGCCAATACGGCCCAGGGGCTGAAATCCGGGCTGGTGTTCGGGCCGGAACGCACCGGCCTGTTCAATGACGATATCGCCCTGTGCGATGCGGTCATCACCTGCCCGGTCAACCCGGAACATATGTCGCTGAACCTGGCCCAGGCGGTGCTGCTGGTCGGCTATGAATGGTTCCAGGCGGGGGACGATACGCCGCCGGTGGAATTGCGCACGGGCGAATCCGCCATCGCCAGCAAGCAGCATTTGATGAGCTTCATCCAGCGTCTGGAAGTGGAACTGGACGAGTGCGGCTTCCTGCGTCTGCCGCATATGCGGGCGGCGATGACGCGCAATATCCGCGCCCTGTTTTCCCGCGCCCAGCCGACCGATCAGGAAGTGCGCACCCTGCACGGTATCCTGACCGAGCTGGTGACCAAGCGCCTCGGACGCGGGGAGTAAGGCCGGGGGGAGTGAAGCAGGGGGCGTAACGCAATAAAAAGGCGGGACCGGCACCCCGGTCCCGCCTTGGTCATGTTCGGCTGAGGCGTCGTTATTGTCCGACGGCCAGCCCTTCCCGGCGCGGGTCGGCCCCGCCGATCAGATCACCGTTCCGCACCAGAATGGCATGGATGCCTGAATTCATTTCGGCAAGCGAAACCTTGTGGCCCAGGGCCTCCATCCGCGCCTGCAGGGCGGTGGCTGGCGTGCCCTGTTCCAGTTCGGTATTGCCGTTGCGGTTGCCGAAATGCGGCATGTTGATCGCCGCCTGCGGGTCCATGTTCCAATCGATCATGCCGACCAGGGTTTGCGCCACATACTGAATGATGCGCGCCCCGCCGGGGGAGCCGACCACGATCTTCACCTTGCCATCGGCATCGAACACGATGGTCGGCGCCATGGAGGAGCGGGGGCGCTTGCCCGGTTCCACCCGGTTGGCCACCGGCTTGCCATCGCGTTCCGGCACGAAGGAGAAATCTGTCAGCTGGTTGTTCAGCAAAAAGCCGCGCACCATGCGCCGCGCGCCGAACCCGTCTTCAATCGTGGTCGTCATCGACAGCGCATTGCCATATTGGTCGATGATCGACACATGGGTGGTCGATGGGTATTCCAGCGCTTCGCCGGGGGCATAGGCGGCGGTATTCATTGGCGGTTCCCCCGCCTTGGCGGTGCCCATATCCTTGCCCGGGTCGATCAGCCTGGCGCGGGCTTTCAGATAGTCCGGCTCCAGCATCCCCTTGGCGGGCACGCGGACGAAATCGCTGTCGCCGACATAGGTGTCGCGGTCGGCGAAGGCCAGCCGCCCGGCCTGGGTGAACAGGTGGGTGGAGGCGCTGTTGTTCGGGCCAACCGCCTTCATGTCGTATTCGTTGAGGATGCCCAGCATCTGCGCCACGGCCAGCCCGCCAGAGGAGGGCGGGCCCATGCCGCACACCTTCAACCCGCGATAAGGGCCGCACACGGCGTCGCGCACCTTGATCTTATAACCGCCCAGATCGGCCAGGGTCAGGCCCCCGGCATTGGGCTGGCGCTGGACCGCCGCAACGATATCGCGCGCGATTTCACCCCGGTAGAACACATCGACGCCGCGATCCCGCATCAGCTTCAGGGTCTGGGCATAGTCCGGGTTCTTCAGGATGGTGCCTTCCGCCTTCGCCTTGCCATCGGCGTCATAGAAATAGGCCCGCGCGACCGGATCGTTCGGCAGGTATTTCTCGCTCTGCAACAGGGCGTTCAGGCGCGGGGAAATGGGAAACCCCTGTTCGGCCAGCGTGATGCTGGGATCGAACAGCCGCTTCCAACCCAGCCGGCCATGGGCCTTGTGCATCGCTTCCATCAGGCGCGGCACGCCCGGCACGCCGACCGAACGGCCACCGACCACGGCATCATAGAACGCCATCGGCTTGCCATCCGCGCCCATGAACAGGGCCGGGGTGGCCGCTGCTGGGGCGGTTTCGCGCCCGTCATAGGTGGCAAGCCGCTTGGTCTTGGCATCGTAGTACAGGACGAAGGCCCCACCGCCAATGCCCGACGATTGCGGCTCCACCAGGTTCAGCGCCAGTTGCACGGCAATGGCGGCATCGGCCGCCGTGCCGCCATCGGCCAGAACGGCGGCGCCGACGCGCGCGGCAATCGGGTTGGCGGCGACGACCATGAATTTCTTGGCGGTGACGGCCTGTTTCTGCTGCAGGCCGGTCGCGGCTTCCGGGCCGCGATCCTGTGCGATCGCGGTGGATATCAGCGCTGTGCTGATCATCGTTCCGGCCAGCGTCGCTAGCCAAAGACGGCGAAAGTCGGACATGATATTCCCTCCCATTGACCGATGACCGGGTTAGCCTAGGTCCATACTCCACCAGCACGCAACCATCGGTTCACCCTTTTCAGCCAGCGAGGCAGAATGTCCCACGCCACCGTCCCATCTCTCGCCCCGTCTGCCGCCATTTTGGTGATCGGTAACGAAATTCTGTCAGGCCGCACACAGGACGCCAATCTGCACTATCTGGCGGGGCAACTGGACGAGCTGGGGATTCCGGTGCGCGAGGCGCGGGTGGTGCCCGATGTGGCGGCAGAGATCATCGCCGCTGTGAATTACCTGCGCGGCCGCTATACCTATGTCTTCACCTCGGGTGGAATCGGGCCGACCCATGACGATATCACCTCGGCCTGCATTGCCGAGGCGTTCGGCACCCGCCTGCACCGCCACCCGGATGCGGTTAAGCTGCTGGAAAGCCATTACGCGCCAGGCGATCTGACCGAAGCGCGGCTGAAAATGGCCGAAGTGCCGGACGGCGCGACGCTCATCGACAATCCGGTGTCGAAGGCGCCCGGCTTCCGCATCGGCAATGTGTTTGTGCTGGCCGGGGTGCCGCGCATCTGCAAGGCGATGTTCGAACAGCTGAAGGATCAGCTTGCCGGTGGGCCGCCGATCCACAAGCGCACCATTTCCTGCACGCTGGGCGAAGGGGCGATTGCTGCCGATCTGGGGGCGATCCAGGCGCGCTTTCCCGGTATCGATATCGGCAGTTATCCCTATTTCCGCATGGGGGCGATGGGCACCAGCCTGGTGGTCCGCGGCACCGATGCCGCCGCTATCGATGGGGCGGCTGCGGCAATTCGTGCCATGATCGAAGCCCATGGCGGCACCCCGATCGAGGCTTAGCGTCCCAGTCAAGCGCCCGGTATTGCCCCGCGCCATCCTCGGTCTTGCCTTCTACCTGCCCTTGCCGCTAGGGTGCGCGTCGAATTTTTCCGCCCCGCTATTTTTGCCCGCTTGGTGGAATGGTAGACACAAGGGACTTAAAATCCCTCGGCCGCAAGGCCGTGCCGGTTCGAGTCCGGCAGCGGGCACCAAGCCGGAAAGTTCCTGGTTTTGAGGGGCCGATTTTCGGCAAGATCCGGGTGGGGCGGGTCCGGTGGGGCCGATAGCCTGTGGGCAGAGTATCGCCACATGGGAGTTGCCCGATGAAATCCGGTTATCGTCTGCTGGGGCTGGACCCCGCCCCCTATCGCTTCCTGTTCGATGCCGATGAGGCAACCCTGGCGCGCCACCACGCCCGCCGCGTGCGGGTGGATGAGCATCCTGGCTATCCCTGCCGCGTCAGCCTGACCGATGCCCCGCTGGGGGCAGAGATGCTGCTGGTTCATCACTGCCATCATCCGGTTGAAGGGCCGTACCGGGCGTCGGGGCCGGTTTTCCTGCCCTGTCGCCAGCAAACCCCGGCCCACCATGAAAACCAGGTGCCAGAGATGCTGAAGCGGCGCCTTCTGTCGCTTCGCTTCTATGATGCCAACAATAACCTTGTAAAAGCCGACGTCATCGATGGAAAGGAATTGGATGTAGCGCTGATATATCATTTGTCGGATAGCGCCATTCAGTACGGCCATATTCATTTTGCGCGCCAGGGATGCTTCGCATGCCGAATCGAGTTCATCCTCTGATTATGAAAATATGACAGATAATTTAAATATAACTATGAATATCATTGTATTCGGAGGTAGATTTTCAAGTAATGTCTGGAAAAATCGATCAAAAACGATTGATGCGTTTCGCCGATCCTGTATACATGACTATACAGAATAGGCGGGCAAGCAGCCCGTGAGGTCAATGCGATGCTGGAGGGCAGAATGCGGTCGAGCACAGGTAACGGAAGCGCACGGAAGGTTTTTGCAGCGGCTGCAATGGCCGCAGGGCTGGGGCTGATCGCCGCGCCGGCCGGGGCGGGAACCGATTTCGGCACCGATGCCGAAGTGCGCAAGTTGGCAGCCGATTTCGTTGCCTTCGTGAAGGAAAAGGGTGAAACCGCCGCCGTGGCCGCCCTGCGCGACAAGGCATCGCCCTTCGCTTCGGCCAATCCGGGTCTGATGATCTGGATCGACAACAAGATGGGCGCGCACAACAAGTATCCCGATCTGTCCGGTGTGGATTTCACCACCATGCAGGATCTGCGCAAGCGCCCGATCGTGAAGGAATTCAGCGATGCGGCCGACAAGGGTGGCGATTACACCCTGAACTACTGGCCGCATTACAAGACCGAAGTCGAATATGAATATCACTGCTTCTCCACCTGGGTGCAGAAGCCGCGCGTGATGGTGACCTCCTGCCGGTAAACCGGGTTGGTAAACCGGTCGGGTAGGCACTGGGGTCGGGCGGGCAGCGGTCGAAAATACGGTCGCTGCCCGCTTTCGTTCCCGGTACTCGCGGTTGCCGATTACGTCAGGTGGTCGTTGGGGTTCCGGGGATGAACCCTCGGACCGGCTTGCCGTGGCGGCCTGCGGTCCGGTGATGGATCAGTCCGGTCTTTTCGTCGGATGAGAGTGTGGGGTTGCCGGCTGCGGCGGATCGCCACGATGGTTGGTGCCTGGGATGGTTGGTGCCTGGGATGGTTGGTGCCTGGATGCTAAAGTGCATGGCACGAGTGGATGCGAGGCTCTGATGCTGAATCGCCTGTCGATCAATCTGAAAATCTTGCTGTGTCCGATTCTGTTCGGCCTTGCCCTGTTGGTGATCGGGATCACCGTGTCGCTTGGGCTTGCTGAACAACAGCGGGTCAGCCAGTCCTTGACCGATCAGAACCTGCCCGCCGTGATCGCCAGCGACGAATTGCTCCAGGGCATCGCCGACGTGCAGTCGGACATGCTGTCGATCGTCGTCTGGAAGCGCCTGGGCCGGGGGGACGAGGATATCGCCAAGATCCGCTCTGCGATCGACAATCGCCTGACCCGGATTGCCGAACTGTCCAAAACCGTCTCCGGCAAGACCGCTGCCTCCGATCAGGAGCGCGCCGCCCTGTCGAGCCTGGTGAGCGAGGTGGATGGCTATATCGCCTCGGCCAAGGCGGCAGCCGATATGGCGCAGCGCAACCCCGCGCTGGCGACCCCGCTGATCACCACTGCCGCTGCGAAGTACGACACGTTGCGCGCCCAGCTGGACCTGATCCAGAAATCCACGGTGCGCACCGCCCTGGCGGAAGGGCAGCGCGCGCGGGACCTGGCCGATCAATTGCGGCTGGTGCTGATCCTCGTCTCGGTTATCTCGGTCAGTGCGGCGCTGGCGGCATCCCTTGGCGTCGGCCGGCACTTGTCCCACGGCATCAACCGCATCGCTTCGGGGATGAGCCGGCTGGCGGAAGGCAATCTGGCCATCAAGATCGATGGCGAACAGCGGCGCGACGAAATCGGCCACATGGCCCGTGCCTTGACCGTGTTCCGCGACAATGCCAGCGCGGTCGAACAGCTGCGCCAGCAGCAGGCCAAGCTGGAGGCAGAGGCCAAGGAAGAGCAGCGGCGCGTGGTCGAACAGCTGGCCGCGCAGATCGAACGCGCGGTCGATCAGCTGGTTGCCGATCTGGCGCGGGTTTCGACCGATATGACCAGCCGGGCGGAACAGATGGTCCGCAAGGTGGGCGAGGCGGACGAGGAATCGAAGCGCGTCGCCGCCGTGTCCATGGAAACCAGCCAGCGCATTTCCAGCATCGCCGCAGCGATTGAGGAATTGACCCGGTCGATCTCGCAGGTCGGTCAACAGTCGGACAGCAGTCTGGTGATCGCCAAGGAAGCGGTGCAGGAAGCGGAAAAGACCGATACCACCATCACCGGCCTCAGCGAAGCCGCCCAGCGCATCAACGATGTGGTCGGCATCATCAGCGAGATTGCGGAACAGACCAACCTTCTGGCCCTCAATGCCACGATCGAAGCGGCGCGCGCCGGGGATGCCGGCAAGGGCTTTGCCGTGGTCGCCAGCGAGGTGAAGAACCTGGCCAACCAGACCGCTGGGGCAACAGGCGAAATCGGCCAGCAGATTTCATCGGTCCAGCGCGCCGTGGGCGAGGCGGTGGAGACGATTCGCGGCATCAGCGACACGATTGGCAAGATCAGCGACATGGCCGATGTCATCTCCTCCTCGGTGGCGGAGCAGACCGGCGTCACGCGCGAGATTGCGGGCAATGTGGTGCAGATCGAACAGGGGGCGACGGCGGTTGCCAACAACACCGCCGAAGTCAACCGCACGGTGCAGAATCTCGGCTCCGAAGCCCAGGTGGTGCTGGATACCGCCCGCCAGGTGCTGCAACGCACCCAGGGGCTGAAACAGGAAATTGCCACTCTGGTCGGCGAATTGCGCACCCGCGGCTAGGGCAGGCTTGACCCGGCGGCATTCTTGGCTATAGTGCGCCGCTCTAACCGCGAGATGGGGGCCGGAAGCGCCCATCTGGCGGCCCTGGTGGATGAGCCGCCGGGATGCCGCACGCGAAGACGCTGACGAAGGAACGACAATGACCAAGCGTACCCAAGCGAAATACAAAATTGACCGCCGCCTTGGCGTCAATCTGTGGGGCCGTGGCAAGAGCCCGCTCAACAAGCGCGAATATGGCCCCGGTCAGCACGGCCAGCGCCGCAAGAAGCCGTCGGATTTCGGCGTGCAGCTGCAGGCGAAGCAGAAGCTGAAGGGCTATTACGGCAATATTGGCGAGCGCCAGTTCCGCAAGATTTATGAAGAAGCCGTGCGCCGCCGTGGCGACACCGGCGAAAACCTGATCGAGTTGCTGGAACGCCGCCTGGACGCCATCGTCTATCGCATGAAGCTGGCGGCCACCCCGTTCGCCGCCCGGCAGCTGGTCAGCCATGGCCACGTGCTGGTTAACGGCAAGCGCCTCAACATCCCGTCCGTGCGTCTGCGCGATGGCGATGAGGTGGAACTGCGCAGCCGCGCCAAGCAGATGGCCGTGGTGCTGGAAGCCGTGCAGTCGAACGAACGCGACGTGCCGGATTATCTGGAATTCGATGCCGCCCACCTGAAGGGCAAGTTCGTCCGCGCGCCGAAGCTGGCCGATGTGCCGTACCCGGTGCAGATGGAACCGAACCTGGTGGTCGAATTCTACTCGCGCTAAGTTTTCGCGCGACGATCTTCGGGGGAAGGGCCGGTTTCGACCGGCCCTTTTCTTTTGTGCTGTCTGGTTATGCCGCCTGCTTCCGGCACAGGAAATAGCGTTGCGCGGCAACAGTGGCGGGCAGGGGCAGCGGGTGCCAGCTGTGCCAGTATAGCGGCTGATCGGACAGGATGAAGGCGCCGTCGCGCAGCAGCGGGTCCAGCAGTTCGGGCAGGCCCAGGGCGGTTTCCCGGTCCAGCGTCGGGCGGCCGGAGCCGAAATCGCAATGGGCCAGCTGGGCCAGTGGGCCGATGGCGGCGCATGCCGTCGGCAGGGTCTTGGCAAATTCGCCCAGGAAGAACAGGTCCGGCGGCGGACCCGGCGCCGGATTCCGCGGCAGCACCCGGTCGAACACCAGCACATGCCAGTTGGGCAGGCTTTCCCGCAGATGGTGATAGGTGCGGCCATTGCCATAGCCGAGTTCGAGAATGACACCCGCCGGCGTTTGCTGGGCCGGGTTGGGCGGCCCGGTCAATCGGGCGGCGATCCAGTCGATGCAGTCGCGTTGCGCGGTCATGCGCCGGATAAAGCTGTCGAGTCGAGACATGGGCGCCTCTCTCTCGCTGGCTGGGGGTGCGCTGATGCACACCGGTCATCCTAACAGCGATCGATTCGGCGGTGCGTGAGCCGGCGGCAACAAAAAAGGGGCGGCCCGTATGGCCGCCCCGCTATCGCATAATAACGCCAGGTTAGATGCTTGCGTTCAGAACCATGCCCACCGGGGGCGGCGGTGCGGCCAGGCCGCCGGCAATATCCAGGCTGTCAGAGAAGGCCATGAACTTCTCAACCTCTTTCTCGACGAAGTAGAGATTAGTCTTATCCTTCATCGACAGATCCTTTTCGGCCCGCAGGGTATCCGCCGCCTGTTTCGCCATGCGCTTGATCCGCGTCAGCGTGTCGCGCACCCCGTCGATAAAGTCGCTGTCGGCCCGGGCGGCTTCCCGCTGGCGCGCCTTCTCGGCCGTTTGCTCAAGGATTGCCGATTGCCGGGCCTGTTCCGGCGTTGCCTGCGGTGCGATCCGATTTTTGGGATCCCCGGGATTGGTCCCGTCTACCGGCAGATAAAGCTGCTCCTCCTCGGCAACGATTGCTTCGATCAGCCCGCCTTCTGCCGGGTAACCCGATCTGCTCACATCCTCGGACACCGGACCGACTTGCTGTTCGGCAAGGACTTGATCGGCCCCGCTCTCGAACCCGCTCCCGTCATCGGTTAATGACTCCGCACCGGTATCCTGCGCCGCGTCAACGGCGGAAACGGAAACCGATGCGGCACCGCCGCCGCCACTGCCGGCGCCCAGTTTGATGGCCGAGGCATAGTCCCGCCCGGCCGCTGCACCTTCCTTGGCCAGCTGCTTCAATTCCCGCAGGATCTGTTTGATCCGCTGCCGGTCGCCCAGAGCGACCGCTTCATCCAGCTGTTTCTTCAGATCCTCGACCCGCTTGCGGACCAGTGCCATCCGCTTCTGGGCAATGGCTTTCCGCTCTGCCGCCACGTCCTGCAAGCCGACGGATTTCAATTTGGCCAGAGCCGAAATCTGCTTCATCTGGGCCTCGGTCGGAACGCCCATCGTCTTGAAGCTGGTATTGCCAACCTTCACCTCCACGCCCGATGTGCGGCCAGAGGTGGTGGACTGTGTCTGCGTCGTTGAGGACAGAGTCTTTTGTGTAAAATTACGAGTAATTTCTGTCATCGCGCACCTTTTCTGTGCAAGTTCCCCTTCTGGGTATCAAAAAACCTACCCCGGAATTAGGGCATGCACAAGAAAAGGAATCCGCTTTCTATCGAGTTGCTTTCGTTTTGAAGATGTCGAGGGTGTATAGGGCCAGTGCCAGCCAGATGCAGCCAAATAGAATAAGCCGTTCCTGACCAAAGGTTTCGCCATAGAAGCCGATAGCGATGATGAACTGCAGCGTCGGCCCCAGATACTGCATGATGCCGACCGTTGCGAGGCTGAGCCGCCGGGCGCCGGCGGCAAAGGCGGCGAGCGGCACGATGGTGATGATCGAAGTGCCCAGCAGCAGGGCGATGTCGGCGGCGCTGCCGGTGCCGAACCAGCGCCCGGTTTCCGCGCCCAGCCACAGGAGATAGGCGAGGGCGGGGATCAGGGCCAGGCTGGTTTCGATCGTCAACCCGGTCAGCGCATCAACCGGCGTGGTCTTGCGCAGCAGGCCATAAACGGCAAAGGTGCTGGCCAGCGACAGGGCGACCCAGGGAACGGTTCCGCCCGCCAGCAGCGTTGCGCCGACGCCCAGGGCGGCGATGGCGATGGCCAGGCTGCGCAGATGGCTGAGCCGTTCTTTCAGCACCACCACGGCCAGGGCCACGTTCATCAGCGGGTTGATGTAATAGCCAAGGCTGGCTTCCAGGATATGCCCGGCATTGACGGCCCACAGGAAGATCAGCCAGTTGACCGCGATCAATGCGCCCGATACCGCCAGCCGCCCGACGATGGACGGCGTGCGGATGGCAGCGGCAATCGCTGCCCAGCGCCGCCGCACCAGCATCAGAAGCACCAGCACCGCCACCGACCAGACCACCCGATGGGCCAGCTGTTCGCCCGGCGGGATATGCGGCATCAGCCGGAAATAGATCGGCGCCACGCCCCACCAACCAAAGGCCAGCAGGCAATACCAAAACCCTTCGCGCGCCAAAGTGCGGCTATCGGGGCCAAGTCCGGAAGTGTGGCCAGAAGCGGGGCCAGAATGAGAGGAGGACATGGGGCCGGTCCAGTGCAATCGCGGGGCAGGGATGGGGCGGGGGATGGTTTCGTCTGTTACCTTGCACAGAAAACGATCCCCCGGCCCCGCAATTTTCACAGACCGGCTATATGGCCGCTATTCGCCGAACACCCGGCGGAAGATGGTATCGACATGGCGGGTATGCTGGCCCAAATCGAACAGGGCATCGATATCCGCCCGGCTGAGGCAGGCCGAAACTTCGGCATCGGCCGCCAGCAGATCCTTATAAGGCTTGCCGTGCAGCCAGCTTTCCATGGCGTTGCGCTGCACTGCGCGATAGGCGCCTTCGCGGCTCATGCCCTTTTGGGTCAGCGCCAGCAGCACCTGTTGGGAATGGACCAGGCCGCCCAGCATGTTCAGATTGGCTTCCATCCGGTCGGGATAGACGACCAGCTTGTCGATCACCCCAGCCAGCCGCACCAGGGCGAAATCCAGCGTGACCGTGGCATCGGGGGCGATCATCCGTTCGACCGAGGAATGGGAGATATCCCGTTCGTGCCACAGGGCCACATTCTCCATTGCCGGAATCACGGCCGACCGCACCAGCCGCGCCAGCCCGGTCAGGTTTTCCGTCAACACCGGGTTGCGTTTATGGGGCATGGCGGACGACCCCTTTTGCCCGGGGGAGAAATATTCTTCCGCCTCGCGCACTTCGGTACGCTGCAAATGGCGGATTTCCGTCGCCAGCCGCTCGATGGAAGATGCGATCACCCCCAGGGCGGCGAAGAAGGCGGCGTGGCGGTCGCGCGGGA
>CAYRWZ010000036.1:0-14880 GCA_964428065.1 uncultured Comamonadaceae bacterium
CGATCTCCGTATCCGTGCGCGCTTTGAGGGCATCCGCGCCACGCGCCATGCCCATATGATCGGCTGCCGCGACCCGCATCTGTGGCGGCTGGTTCCGGCGCTGGAAAAGCAGATGGGCCAGGCCTATCCGGAACTGGGGCGGGCCGGGGCGCTGATCACCGAAACCCTGCGGCTGGAGGAAACCCGCTTCAAGGCCCTGCTGGATCGTGGCCTGCGCCTGCTGGAGGATGAAACCGGCAAACTCGGCGCCGGCCAGGCGCTGCCGGGTGACGTGGCCTTTACCCTGTACGATACCTATGGTTTCCCGCTGGATCTGACCCAGGATGTGCTGCGCGGGCAGGGGCGGGCGGTCGATACCGCCGGGTTCGATGCCGCGATGGAACAGCAACGCGCCAAGGCGCGCGCCGCCTGGGCCGGGTCGGGCGAAGCGGCGACCGAGCAGGTCTGGTTCGATCTGCGCGAATCGGTCGGGGCCACCGATTTCCTGGGCTATGATACCGAGGCAGCCGAAGGCCAGATCCGCGCCCTGGTGGTTGACGGCAAGCCGGCGACCAGCGCCAAGGCCGGGCAAAGCGTCGCCATCATCGTCAACCAGACGCCGTTCTACGGCGAATCGGGCGGCCAGATGGGCGATGCCGGCGTTATTTCCGCGCCGGGCGGCCGGGCGGCCGTCTCTGACACGGTGAAGAAGCTGGGCGATCTGGTCGTGCATCTGGCAACCCTTGCCGAGGGCACGCTGTCGGTCGGCGATGAGGTCAAGCTGGAGGTCGATCATGCGCGGCGCAGCAAACTGCGCGCCAACCATTCGGCCACCCATTTGCTGCACGAGGCGCTGCGCCGCCGTCTGGGCGACCATGTCACCCAGAAGGGCTCGTTGGTTGCGCCGGAGCGGCTGCGCTTCGACATTAGCCATCCGAAGCCGATGACGGCGGAGGAGGTGCGTGCGGTCGAGGCGGAGGTCAATGCCCGCATTCGCCTCAACACCGATGTCTCGACCCGGCTGATGACCCCGGACGCCGCGATCGAGGCCGGGGCGCTGGCCCTGTTCGGCGAGAAGTATGGCGAAGAAGTCCGCGTCGTCGCCATGGGCGGCGATCATGTCCGGTTCTCGGTCGAACTGTGCGGCGGCACCCATGTGCGGCGCACCGGCGATATCGGCGTGTTCAAGATCGTGTCGGAATCGGCCGTTGCTTCGGGCGTGCGCCGGATCGAGGCGATCACCGGCGCGGCCGTGCTGGACTATGTGGCGGCTGAGGAGGCGGCGCTGGCCCAGGCGGCTGCGGCCCTGAAAACCTCGGTCGCCGATTTGCCGGGCCGTGTCGCCCAGCTGGTGGAGGACCGGCGGCGCCTTGAAAAGGAACTGCTGGAAGCGAAAAAGGCGATGGCTGCGGGCGGTGGTGCCGGCGGCGGCGCTGCGGCCGGCGATGTTCGCAAGGTGGGGGCCGTGTCGCTTCTGGTGCGCCGGGCTGACGGCGTTCCGGCCCGCGAGTTGAAGGGCATGGTCGATGGCTATAAGGGCGAGATCGGGTCCGGCGTGGTGGTGCTGGCCGCCAGCGACGAGGGCAAGGTCTCCCTGGTGGTCGGCGTGACCGAGGATTTGACCGCGAAGATCTCGGCGGTGGATCTGGTGCGCGCCGGTGTTGAACTGGTCGGGGGCAAGGGCGGCGGCGGGCGTCCGGATATGGCGCAGGCTGGTGGGGCCAATGTCGATGGCATTCCGGCCGCGGTTCAGGCAATCGAACAGGCGCTGGCCGCCCGCGTTTGATCCCATGCGGGTCTGTTCATAGATCTAGGTCCGACAGAGAAGAAAAAGCCCCGCGCAAGCGGGGCTTTTTGCATCAGGACCGATAGGGCCCAGCAGGGGCGAGGTGGGGGGCGAGGTGAGGGACGAGGCGGGAAGATGAAGCCGGGATCAGGCTTCAGCCACTGCCAGCGCGGTCAGCTCCCGCACCTGCCGCATCAACCGGTCCATTTCCAGCTGTTCCATGGCCTTGCTCAAGGCTTCCATGGACTGGCTCAACTTGTGGCAGGCATCGTTCATCTGCTGGGTGGAGTTTTGCAGACAAGTTGCGCTTTCGCGCATCTTTTGCGTGTGGCGCTGCATGCCGGCGGCCGAGCGTTGCATGTGATCCACTTTGGCCTTCAACGAGGTTTCTGCCAAATCGGGCCGCCGAATTTCCGTATTGCTTACCGAAATTTCGGTTGGTTCTGTGATATATTTTGATATTGCATCAAAATTTACAAAATCCTCGGATGTCTTTATTTGATGATCCGGGCGATTGTGTCTCAAAAAATTAATATAGATAACATTATCGGCCATTGGTCGCACCCCGAAGTGTTGTGAAATTTTGATGATGCCTCTTAAGAACCCATTATCTTTGTTTCTATCTGCAAAAATCAAGGGTCGTGATGGCTATTGTATTCAATATTACGTTTAATGTGTTTGTAGTTCATAATTGTTCTACTTTTCCGCGTTGTGGTGTTGTCCTGAATCTTATGCGATAAAGTTGAAAAATCCGGATCCAAGATGTGGGGGAACGCGCGATGATCACTGTTGTTGCACCACGAATCCTGACCATCGGTGGCGGGGTATTTGCCCAATTACCGGCCATTTTGGCGCGCCTGGGCGTCCGCTTTCCCCTGATTGTCACCGATCGCTTTATGGTTGAGAGTGGCCTGGTGGGCCGGGCGATCGATCTACTCAAGGGGGCGGGGCTGCCTTGCGGTGTTTTTGCCGAAACCGTGCCCGATCCCACCACCACGGTGATCGATACCGGGGTCGGTATTGTCCGCGACGGCGGGTATGACGCCCTGATTGCCATCGGCGGCGGCAGTCCGATGGACACGGCCAAGGCGATTGCGATCCTGGAGCAGGGCGGCGGTCGTATGCGCGACTATAAGGTTCCGCACCAGGCCGATGCCGCGCGCCTGCCGGTCATCTGCGTGCCCACCACCGCCGGCACCGGGTCGGAAGTCACGCGCTTTGCGGTGATCACCGATGTCGAAACCGACGAGAAGATGCTGGTCATGGGACTGGGCTGCCTTCCGGCGGCAGCGCTGGTCGATTTCGAATTGACGATGCGCAAGCCGTTCCGGTTGACCGCTGATACCGGCATCGATGCGCTGACCCATGCGATCGAGGCCTATGTCAGCCGCAAGGCCAACCCGTTCAGCGATCTATATGCGGTGGAGGCGATGGCGTTGATCTGGCGCCATCTGCCGACCGCCTGCTTCGAGCCGGACAACCGGGTGGCACGCGAGGCGATGATGCGCGGGGCAACCCTGGCCGGCCTGGCATTCTCCAATGCGTCGGTGGCCCTGGTGCACGGGATGAGCCGGCCGATCGGTGCGTTCTTCCATGTTCCCCATGGCCTGTCCAACGCGATGCTGTTGCCGACGATCACGGAATTTTCCATTCCGGGGGCACCGGGCCGCTATGCCGATTGCGCCCGGCATATGGGGTTGGCCGGCGCTGATGTGCCGGACGATGCGGCAGCCGGCCGCTTGCTGGCCGCACTGACCGAGTTGAACCAGCGCCTCGAGGTGCCGGGCCCGGCCGCCTATGGTATCCCGGCCGAGCGCTATCATGCGCTGATCCCGACCATGGCCGAACAGGCGATCGCCTCTGGCTCCCCGGCCAATAACCCGCGCCAGCCCAGCGCGGCCGAAGTGGAGGGCCTGTACCGGCAGGTCTGGAGCGCCTATCCCGCGAATTGACGGCGGTTTTGCTGCCCATTACCGCCGCGATGAAATTTTTTTTAGGGGGTCCTGAATTTCGGGGCCCCTAAATTTTTACTCAAGTCCGGGGCAATACGTTTATCCGCAAAGTAGAACACGACTGAGCCGAATGATCGCTGTCCATTGGCGGGGCCTTGGAAATCGGCGGCGATGTCTTAACGTATTTCTAAAATTTTCCCCACAATCAAATTAAGCTAGAAGAAAATCGATATACATTTTTATCCGGTGGCTATAGTCATGGCCCAAATATACTAAAATCCCGTTAATAAGTCGCTTGACGGGTATTGTTGACGATCATAATCATGCAGTCGGTTAATGAATGGATCAACCATTCCCAATTTGCAGTCATCTTGCCCGAGGATAAATCATGCCAAACCTTTTCGAATATCAGGCTGAAAGCTATCCGTCCTGGTGGAACTGGCACTATGCCCAGGATTATAGCGAAACCAACCTGAACCACATGAAGGCCGATGGCGCCTCGCAAGTGGTTCTGGTTCCGACCGTTTGGATGGACACGCTGACCTCTAGCGAAGTCAAGCGCGACCCCAATCGTACCGAGAGCGATGCCAATATTCGCGACGCCGTGGCTGATGCCAAAGAGCGTGGCATGGACGTTATTTTCAAACTGCACTTGGATACTCAGAACACCGATTGGCGTGCACTGATGAATCCGGCCGATAAGGATGCTTTCTTTGCCAGCTATAAGCAGCAGGTGCTGCATTATGCCCAGCTGGCCCAGGAAGGCGGCGCCAAGGCCTTTGCCATCGGCACCGAACTGGAAAGCCTGTCCACCGCCGAATATGCCGATGAATGGCGCGATATCATCGCGGCGGTCCGCCAGGTGTTCACCGGCGACCTGACCTATGCCGCCACCCCGCCGGAAGCCTTCCATATCAGCTTCTGGGACGCGCTGGACTATATCGGCATCAACCCGTATGTCAGCCTGGTTCCGCCGGGCACCACCAATGCCACTTACCAGCAGATGGTCGATGGCTGGACCAAGCCGTCCACGGTGGATTGGGTGCGCCAGTGGGTGGGCGACAAGCCGGTGATCGAGGCGATCAAGGACTTCTCGGCCTCGGTCGGCAAGCCGGTGATCTTCACCGAAACCGGCTATCGCAGCATGGACGGCAACGCCGGCGAGCCGTGGAGCACCAATCCGAACGGCGCCATCGACGAAATGGAGCAGGCCAATCTGTTCCGCGCCTTCTTCAAGGTGCTGGGCGACTTCAAGGGCGATTGGCTGGGCGGTTACTGGCTGTGGAACTGGGATGCCGGCCCCGATGCCGCCAACCCGGCGGCCGATAACGGCTACTATACCCAGGGCAAACAGTCGGACGCCGTCATCACCCAGTGGATGACCAACCCGGTTTCGGTTGAAGGCCGTACCCTGGTGGGCACCACGGGCGACGAAACCCTGTCGGGTAACTTCAACAACGACCGCCTGAGCGGCAACAGCGGTGCCGACACCCTGATCGGCGGCGCGGGGAACGACGTGATGACCGGCGGCGTCGGCGGCAATCTGTTCAGCTATACCGCTGGCGGCGGCGCGGACCGTGTGGTCGATTTCTCTGCCACCCAGGGCGACAAGATCCAGATCGGTGTTGCCGGCGTCACCAACTTCAGCCAGCTGTCGGTGACCCAGGTCAATGGCGGGTATCAGGTGGGCTTCGCCGATGGCGGCAGCATCACCATCAACACCACCGACACGATCAGCGCCGATTGGTTCACCTTCACCGACAATACCTCGGGCGGCCCGTCCACCCGTCCGTCGGCCGGCAACGACTCGATCACCGGCACCACCCGGAACGATACGATCGATGCCCTGGGCGGCGATGACTATGTTGACGGCCTGGCCGGTGCCGATCTGGTCTATGGCGGCGAAGGCAACGATACGCTGATGGGCAATGCCGGCGGCGACCGTCTGTACGGTGGCAACGGCGACGATATCCTGGATGCCGGACTGGGCAATGACGCCGTCTATGGCGGCGCCGGGATGGATACCCTGTCGGGCGGCGACGGCAATGACCGTCTGTTCGGCGAAGCGGGCGACGACCAGATCCTGGACGCCGCCGGGAACAACGTCATCAATGGCGGCGACGGTAACGATCTGATCTATACCGGCACCGGCAATGACAATATCAACGGCGGGCTGGGCGACGACTCGATCCAGGCCAAGGATGGCAACGACACCCTGCAGGGCGGCGAAGGCCATGACCTGGTTGAAGGCTGGTTCGGCAACGACGTGCTGCGCGGCGGTGCCGGGCGCGACGTGCTGGTCGGCGGTGGCGATAACGACATGATGTATGGCGGCGTCGGTGCCGACCGCTTCGTGTTCGGCGATTTCCACGGCGACGACGTGATCTGGGACTTCAAGACCGGCCTGGTCGATGGCGAATACGAAATGCTGATCATCCAGGGCAACATCAACGGCACCGGCGTCGGCGGCAATGTCCAGACCATTCTGGACCGTGCCACCCAGGTCGGGTCCGATACGATGATCGATCTTGGCGACGGCAATTCGCTGCTGCTGAAGAATGTGCTGAAAGCCAATCTGAAGGCCGATCACTTCTGGTTCTGGTAAGCCAGACACGGAAAGATCAAGCGTAGGGGAACCGGGGCCTTGTGCCCCGGTTTTCCTTTTGCTACATCGGCTGCCCTTTATCGTTACGGGGTTGGGCCATGCACGCCTGCGGTTTTGATTTCGGCACCTCCAACTCCACTCTTGCGGTGCCCGATGGTGGCGGCGTTCGGCTTTTGCCGCTGGAACAGCAGCACCCCACGATTCCAACCGCCCTGTTCTTCGATCTGGATGGCCCCAATCCGGCCCAGCCCGGCATTGCCTTTGGCCGGGCGGCGATGGCGGCCTATCTGGACGGGCGCGACGGGCGGCTGATGCGGTCGATCAAATCGGCCCTGGCGACATCGCTGATCCACGAAACCACCAGCCTGCGCCGCCGCCGTATTTCCTTCGTCGAAGTGATCGAGGCGTTCGTGCGTGAAATGAAACGCCGGGCGGAACAGGCCCTGGGCCGGCCGATCGATGCGGTGGTGCATGGCCGCCCGGTCCGCTTCGTCGAGGATGATGCCGCTGCCGACCGGGAGGCCGAGGCAATCCTGGCCGATATCGCCCGCCGGGCCGGGTATCGGGAGGTCAGCTTCCAGTTCGAGCCGGTCGCGGCCGCCTTCGACTATGAACAGCAGGCAAACCGGGATGAACTGGCGCTGATCGCCGATATCGGCGGCGGCACATCGGACTTTTCGCTGATCCGGCTGGGGCCGTCCGCGCGCCGCCGGGTGGATCGCAGCGGCGATATCCTGGCCAATTACGGCCTGCGCCTGGGTGGCACCGATATCGACCGGCTGTTCAGCCTGAAGGCGGTGATGCCGGAACTGGGCTATGGCGCGTCGCTTCAGCGCGGGCTTCTGGCGCCCAATGCGCCCTATGGCATGCTGGCGACCTGGGCCAAGATCAACCTGCTTTACACCCCGCAAATGCTGACCGAGGCCCAGCAATGGCAGCGCGAGGCAGAGCGACCCGACCTGTTTGCCCGGCTGGTTGCCGTGCTGGAACATCATCTGGGCCACCATATCGCCATGCAGGTGGAGGAGGCGAAGATCACCCTGTCCGACCGCATGGTGGCGGCGATCGACCTGGCGGCGGTCGAAGCGGGCCTATCGATCCCGGTCGGCCGCCCCCTGCTGGTGGCAGCGATTGCCAAGGATGTCGCCCGCCTGAAGCTGGCGATGCGCGAAACGCTGAAGCGGGCGGGGGTGACGGCCGACGCGGTCGATACACTGTTCCTGACCGGCGGAACCACGCTGCTGCCCGTCGTGCGCCAGGCCATCGCCGAAGAAGTGCCGGAGGCGCGGATCGTGGAGGGCGATGCCTTTGCCGCCGTCGGGCAGGGGCTGGCGGTGGAGGCGAGCCGCCGCTACGGCTGATTTAACCTCGGGCTGGTCAGCCCGTTAGACCCGCGAGGGGCGGTCGATATAGGTGGACAGAACCACGGTTGTCTCCGTGCTTTCCACCCCCTCGATCCGGCGCAGGGCGTTCAGCATGGTTTCCAGCGTCTTGGTATTCTCTGTCCGCACCTTCAGGATGATGCAGCTTTGCCCGGCGACGCTGTGGCATTCCTCGATCTCGGGATGGTGCATCAGGTGCGGCACCACATCCTCGCAGTTACAGCGCCAGAGCCGTACGCTGACCAGCGCGCACAGGCCATAGCCCAGGGCGGCGGAATCCACGGCAATCGTATAGCCGCGCAGCACCCCGGCCGCCTTCAGCTTCTTCACCCGGTCATGGATCGCCGGCGCCGACAGGTTCAGCCGTTCGCCCAGTTCGGCATATTTAATCTGGGCATTTTCCTGCAGCAGACCTAACAGCTTTCGGTCCACGGCGTCGATGCGGCGGGGGTCCGGGGGTGGGGCGTCGAATGCCATCGGTATTTTAATCCTGTTCGGTTGATCGCGTTTTTCAGCGAATGAAACGGGTGTATCCTGTGCTCATCTTGAATGAGTGGGGTGTGCCATGGCAACCGAAACCGCAACTCAGCCGATGCGCAGGTCCGTGCAAGCCCGAACCGAATCCGGGGGGCTGGCCTGGTGGCCGCCGCTCGTGCTGCTGCTGGGGATCTTCGCCGTCGGGTCGGAGGCGCTGGTCATCTCTCCGCTGCTGAAGGATATTGCGCGCGATTTCACCCTGACCGACGCCCAGGCGGCGTGGAGCGTGGCGGTCTATGGCCTGGCGATTGCCATTGCCGCGCCGATCATCGGTACAGTCAGCGACCGCTGGCCGCGCCCGCGTCAGATCGGCGGCGGTATGCTGCTGTTCATTCTGGGCACCCTGGGCTGCGTGATCGCCGACAGTTTTTGGGCGCTGCTGGCGGCGCGGGCGGTGTGCGGTATCGCCGCCGGGGCGTTTCTGCCCGCCGCCTATGCCTATGTCGGCGACGAGGTGCCGTATGAACGCCGTGCGGCGGTCATGGGCCGCGTTCTGGCCGGATGGGCGATGGCGGTGACCATCGGCGTGCCGCTGGGCGGGCTGCTGGGCGAATGGATCGGCTGGCGCGGGGCGCTGGCCGCGATCGGCGTGCTGGCGGTGATCGCGGCGCCGCTGGCCTTTCTGCTGCCATCCTCCCGCGTCAGCGCATTGCCGCAGCAGCGGGTGGAGGCAGGTACGGGGACAGCCGCTGGCGGCGCTCTGCTGGATGCCCTGCGCACCCCCGGTGTGAAGCCGATGCTGCTGGTCAATCTGCTGGAAATGACGGCGTTCTACGGCGGTTATACCTTCCTTGGCAGTTTCCTGCGCGACAGTCTGGGCATCGGCAGCGGCGCGGCCGGCGCGATGATCGTGTTCTATGGTCTGGGCGTGCTGCTGGCCACCACCAATGCCCGCCTTTATGACCGGCTGGGCAAGCCGACCTCCCTGCAAGCGGGGCTGATCGGCCTGGCGCTGGTTCTGGCGCTGGTGCCCTATCTGGGCGGCGCGGTTGTGGCGATTGCCGGGGTGATGGTGGTCTGGGGCCTGTCCCAGGCCAGCGCGATGACCAATATCAACACCATCATTTCGGCCCGCAGCGAACGGGCGCGCGGGGCGGTCATGGCCCTGATCAGCTGCACCAGCTATCTGGGGGTGACGCTGGCGGCCACGGCCCTTGGCGCTGTGTTCGCCTGGGGCGGCTATGCCTGGGTGGGCGGCGTTGCCTCTGCCCTGGCGCTGACAGCCTTGATCGTGTTCCGGCTCTGGCTCCGCCGCGACCGGCGCGTCAGTCGGTAAGCAGGGCGCGCAGGCGGTTGCGCTGCAACTTGCCGGTTTCCGTCCGGGGCAGGCTGTTGATCCAGTGGTACCGGCCGGGCACCTTATAGCCGGCGATACGGGCGGCCAGAAAGGCCTGCAGTTCGCCGGCGGTTTCCGGGCCGGGATCGACCCCCGGACCCAGAACGATCATGGCATGGACCGTCTGGCTGGTGCCGTCGGCGGTTCCCGTGCCAACCACCGCGCAGTCGGCCACCCAGGGGTGGGTGATCAGCACATCCTCCACCTCGGCGGCAGAAACGCTGATACCGTTGGCGATGATGACATCATCGTCGCGGCCGATATAGCGCAGGCTGCCATCGTCCCGCCGCTCTGCCAGATCGCTGGTGATGGTCCAGCCGTTGCGGATCGTGTTCGCCTGCCGTTCGGGATCTTTCAGATACAGGCAGCCGGTCGGCCCGCGCACTGCTAGCCGGCCCAGGCCCGCCCCGCGCAGGCGCTGTCCCGCGCCGTCCACCAGCATGACCTGATAGCCCGGTACCGGCACGCCCATGGTTCCCGGAACTGTTTGCGCATGCGGCCCTTGAGACAGATAGCAGTTCAACATTTCGGTCGATCCGATACCGTCATAGACCGGAATCCCGGTCAGGGATTGCCAATCCTGTTGCAGGCGGACCGGCAGGCTTTCGCCCGCGCTGAAAACGGACCGCAAGGCCAGGCGGCGCGCCGCGTCCGGGTGGGCCTGCACCGCCGCCAGCAGCCCGCGCAGATGAAGCGGAACCGTGAACAGCCGGGTGACGCGGCCGTCCAGCAGCGATTTCAGCACGGCATGGCCCAGATTGGGCTGATTCAGCGTGGACTGATTGGCCAGCGCCCCTTCCCGCAACACCACACTGGCCCCGAAGCGCAAGGGGTACAGCATGGACGCGCCCAGACCATAGGCAAAGCAAAGCGGCGTGGTGGCGAAAAATGTTTCCTGCCCATCGGTCGGGATGATCACCTGCCTGCCGAACCCATCGGCAATCGCGGCCAGCGAGCGGTGCCCGTGCACCACGGCCTTGGCCTTGCCGGTGGTGCCGGAGGTGAACAGGATCAGGGCCGGATCCTGCGCCCGGGTCGGCGCGATGGCGGCGGATATCTCCTCCGCCGACAACTCCAGCAGGTCGGCCAGCAGCCGGTCCAGCCCGCTCAACCCCTTGGGCGCAATTGTCGGCAGCGGTTCCTCAACCCGGTTCGAATAGTGCAGAACGGTTTCCACGCTGGGCGCGGAAAAAACCGCTTCGGCCAGATCGTCGGCATAGCGGCTGTCAACCAGCACGACCCGGATTTCGGCGTGGCGCAGCATATGGGTCAGTTCCCGCTGCCGGAAGGCGGGCAGGGCGGGCACCGCCACACCCCCCGCCAACCAGACGCCGATCAGCGCGGCAATCGTTCTTGGGGTTTCCGGGCCACGAACCATCACCCGGTCGCCGGCCCCTATGCCCGCCTGCATCCGCAGCACCATGGCAATGCGGCGCGCTTCGTCGAACAGGGCGCGATAGGTCCACTGGAAGCCATCGCCGATCAGGGCGGGCCGGTCCGGCCAGCGATCCGCCGCCGCCAGCAGCAGCGCCCCGATATTCAGATCCTGCGGGTATCCCAGCGCCTCTGCCGCGCTCAGATCCGGCCACAGCGCCGCGGGCGGCAGGGCACGGGCAAAGAAATCATCGCCCGGAGGCCGCGCTGTGCCAGCCGAGGGGGGATCAGTCTCTGCGCCTGTTGCCCTGCGATCTTCTGGAACCATTCCGGTCGCTGTCGCTGCTGATAAAGCCATCGTGACAACCTGGGCCTGATATATTGGAGCCCATTCATCACTCAACATTTACAGTATAAATCAAAGAATAGATGCGCGCGACACGATAGTATGCAGGAAAGCCCCCAACCGCGCCGGTCGATGCCGGTCAACCGGCGGTTGGGGGAGCCGGCTGGGGGCCAGCTGTTAAGCGGCCGTGCGGAATAGGGCCAGATGATCGGCGATGAAATCGGTCCACCGGCGCTGCGGACGGCCGGTCAGGGTGACGAAATCATCGGAAACCAGGCTCAGATAGCCTTGTTCGCCCAGCGTGAACAATTCGATCAGGCTGGTGACGACGATTTCCGGCAGGCCATAGCTGGTCAACATCTGGCGCACCGCATCCTGGCTGACCGGCCGATAGGTCACCGGGTGGCCCAGCCGTTCGGCGAACAGCGCGGCGACGGCGGTGTGATCCAGCGCCTCCGCCCCAGTCAGGGCGTAATTCCTGCCCTCATGCCCCGGCTTGGTCAGCGCCGCGATGGCGGCATCGGCAACGTCGCGCACATCGATGGCCGAAATCGGCTTCACCCCGAAACTGTCGGAGAAGGACCCGGCGGCAATCGCCTGCGCATTGGACAGGATATTCTGCATGAACATGTTGGGCCGCAGATTGGTCCAGCCCATGCCGGAGGCGGCGAGGCTTTGTTCCGTGCGATAGTGCATCCGCGCCAGGGTGATGCCCTGTTCGCCATATTCTGCCCCCAGGCCGGACAGTTTCACCACATGGCGCACCCCGGCGGCCTTGGCGGCGGCGATACCGGCCTCGGTCAACTCCTCCATATCCGCCTGAAACGGCACAGCCAGAAACAGCTTGTCGGCCCCTTGCATGGCGGCAGTAGCAGCGGCGCGATCACTGTAATCGAACGGCACCAGGTCCACCGATCCGGCGGGCACTCCGGTCAGCAGGTCTGCCGCCTTGGCCGGCGAGCGTACGCCCGCCTTCACCCGCACGCCCTGCTGCGCCAGGCCCTTGACCACCGCTGCCGCTGTCTTGCCGGTTGCCCCGGCGACGAACACCACACTCATCTTGCCCTCCACTCGTTGGATCTGTGATGGGGACAGGATGGCGCGGCCTGGATCATCGATCCAATTCATGCTTACTATAATAACTATGAGTGAAACTGATATTCGCCGGATCGACCTTAACCTGCTGTGGGTGTTTCAGGCGGTGTACCGGGAGCGGAACCAGACCCGCGCCGCCCGCCGCCTGAACCTGACCCAGCCGGCCTTGAGTCACAGCCTGGCGCGGCTGCGCGATCTGTTCCGCGACCCGCTGTTCGTCCGCGTGGCGCGGGGGATGGAGCCGACGGCGGAGGCGCAGCGCCTGGCCCCGATGATCGACGCGGCCCTGCACAGCATCACCGCCGCCCTGCAACCGGCAGACCGGTTCGATCCGCAAACGGCAACCCAGGCGATCCAGATCAGCCTGCTGGATTACGAGGCGGCGTTGCTGTTGCCCCGCCTGTCCGCGCGGCTGGCGGCAGAGGCGCCGGGGCTGGATCTGCGCACCCGGCATGTGCGCGGGCCCGACGCGCTGGCCCTGCTGGATGCCGGGGACATCGATCTGGCGATCGGCGTTTATCCGGGCGACCATGCGGCGCGCTTTGCGTTTGAGTCGCTGTTTGAAGAACGATTCATCGTCATTGCCCGGCGCAATCATCCGCGCCTGTCGGGGCCGGTAATATCACTGGATGATTATTGCCGGGAATCCCATGTGCTGGTGTCGTTTCGCGGCGACAGCACCGGCCGCGTCGATCAGGAACTGGCCGGTCTGGGTCGGCAGCGCCGGGTTGCCCTGACCGTGGCGCATTTCCACGTCGCCCCGTTTGCCGTGGCGGAAACCGACCTGATTGCCACGGTTCCGGCCCGCCTGGCGGAAATCTATCGCCATCTGTGCCCGATTGCCCTGTTCGACCCACCCTTGCCGTTGCCCGCCTTTACCGAGCAGGCAGCCTGGCACCGGCGGCGGGAGGGCGATGGCGCCCTGGCCTGGTTCCGGTCGCTCCTGCACCAGGTGGCGGCCGATCTGCCCCAGCCGATCCGGCGATAACCAAACCGGCCGGGGCAGATGCTCCTTGTCTAATTCTGATCGTCGCCCTCGGGTGGTGCAGCTGTGTCAGCGTCTGCCTTGCGCGGTGCCTTTCGCCGGGCCCGGCTTTTACCAGCGCTTGCGCCGATATCCGCCGCCTCCGGCTTCGCCTTGGCGGCTGCGGCACGGCCCCGGCGCGGCTTGGCGGGTGCATCTGACGGGGCGGCAGCCTCGACATCTGGTTGATCCGAGGCTGCCGCCGTTTTGGCAGCAGCCTTCGGCTTGCGGCTGGCAGCGCGCTTCGGCTTGGCCGCCGGGGCTGCCTCGGGTGCCGTTACCGACGCCGATTCCTCGGCGACCGCTTCACCGCCAGCCGGTTCGGCTGCGGTTTGCCCAATCTCCGGCCCAATCTCTGGGGAACCCTTGGGCTTGCGCTTGCGCGACCGGGCGGCAGGTTTGCCCTCACGGTTGGCCGTTTCGGCCTTTTCTTCCTCGAAAGCGACCGATTCGGCGCGGATCGGCTGTCCGGCCCGGCGTGCCTCGCGCGGCACTTCCGACCCTTCGGCATCCAGCGGCGGCGGCAGGGTGGGCTTGCGCAGCATGAAGGCGGGGGTGAATTCGCCGAAGCCGATCACCGTGCGGTCATCGCCGTCGCGGCGCTCATCCCCCCTGGAGCCTTCACCCCTATTGCGGCGGTTATCCCAGCGGTCTTCGCGCTTGGGATGTTCCGGGCGTGGGGCTTCCGGCTTTGTCGCCTCTGCTGCGATGGGCAGATCGGCGGCGATCTCGGCGAGTTTTGCCTCGGCCCGGCCATAGGCACGATCGCGACCACCCTTGCGGTCGCGATCCCGGCCGCGGCCCCGATCCCGATCACCACGACCGCCGCGCGCCTCGTCCGACCGTTGACCAGACCGCTGGCTTATCCGGCCCCGGCCGCGCTTGCGCGCCTTCAGCTCCTCGTCGCTCATCAGCGGCAGGCTCTCAATCCCGTCCACCACATGGCGGGGGATTTCCTGCCCGGTCAGCTTTTCGATCGCCAGCAGGGCGCGGGTTTCCTCCGGCGTTGCCAGCATGAAGGCCCGCCCGGTCTTCCCCGCGCGGCCGGTGCGGCCGATCCGATGGACATAGTCATCCGGGCTGATCGGCACATCGAAATTGAACACGTGCGACAGGTCCGACACGTCGATCCCGCGCGCCGCCACGTCGGAGGCGACCAGCAGCGTCACCTCGCCGGCCTTGAACTTCGCCAGCGTCTCCATGCGGGCGGCCTGGGCCATGTCGCCATGCAGGCAACCCGCATTGAACCCGTGCTTGCTCAACGATTTGTGGAGAATATCCACATCCCGCTTGCGATTGCAGAAGATGATGGCGTTCTTGACATCCTCGGCCCGGATGATGCGGCGCAGCGCCTCGCGCTTGTCCAGATCGTCCAGGATGGTCACATGCTGCGCCACCGTGGTGGCCGTGGTGGCCGGACGGGAAACCGAGATTTCCTTGGGGTTTTGCAGGAAGTTATCGGCC
>CAYRWZ010000036.1:14950-23685 GCA_964428065.1 uncultured Comamonadaceae bacterium
TGACGATCTTCTCCACATCGGGGATGAACCCCATGTCGAGCATCCGGTCGGCCTCGTCGATCACCAGGATGCGCACATCGGTCATCAGGATCTTGCCGCGCTCGAACTGGTCGAGCAGGCGGCCGGGCGTGGCGATCAGCACATCGACGCCGCGTTCCAGCGCCGCCGTCTGATCGCCGAAAGAGACGCCGCCGATCAGCAGCGCCATGGTCAGTTTGTGGTATTTTCCGTATTTCTCGAAGTTTTCCGCCACCTGCATGGCGAGTTCGCGGGTCGGCTCGATAATCAGCGAGCGCGGCATGCGCGCCTTGGCGCGGCCGCTGGCCAGGATATCGATCATCGGCAGCGTGAAGGACGCCGTCTTGCCGGTCCCCGTCTGCGCTACGCCCAAAACATCGCGGCCCATCAACACATAGGGGATGGCCTGCGCCTGGATCGGCGTCGGCTCTTGATAGCCGGCATCGGTGACCGCCTGAACCAGTTCGGGACTTAAACCTAAGTCAGCAAAGGACATTCGTGGAGTTTCTTTCGTCGGCACAGTGTAAAAGGAATCGGGTCGCGCCAGGCCGACTGCTGCACGACGCAGCGCATTATGGCGATAAGTCCTTGACTGTCAAATAAACTCGCCCGATTGGCGGGCTTGGCAAGGTTAATGCGCTGGGGTAGGGTCCCGCCCCTGTTCCTTGTATCGGGTGCGACTATGGCCGATCCCCTGCTTCTTTTACCCGGATTGCTGTGCGACGAGGCCCTGTGGCGGCCGCAGATCGACCATCTGACCGGGCGTGTGGTCTGCCATGTGGCCGATACCAAACAGGATGATACCCTGGCGGCCATGGCCCGGCGGGCGCTGGCCGATGCGCCGGACCGCTTCGCCCTGGCCGGCTTGTCGATGGGTGGCTATCTGGCAATGGAAATCCTGCGCCAGGCGCCGGACCGGGTCAGCCGTCTGGCCCTGCTGGACACCACCGCCCGCCCGGATACCGACGAGCAGAAGGAGCGCCGCCGCGCCCTGATGCACATGGCCCGGCAGGGACGGTTCAAGGGGGTGACGCCCCGCCTGTTGCCGCTATTGATCCATCCTGACCGGCTGGAGGACAAGTCGGTCACGCTGGTGGTGATGGAGATGGCGACCCGCACCGGGCGCGAGGCGTTTCTGGCCCAGCAGAACGCGATCCTGACCCGGATCGACAGCCGCCCATTCCTGCCGCAGATCGCCGTGCCGACCCTGGTGATCGTCGGCCGCCAGGACGCGCTGACGCCACCCGACCGGGCAGAGGAAATGGCCGCCCTGATCCCCGGCGCGCGGCTGGAGATCATCGAACAGTGCGGCCATCTGCCAACCCTGGAGCGGCCCGATCAGGTCAATAGCCTGTTCGAGGACTGGTTTGCCTAAAACCCGATGCCGATGCCGGGGCGGACATGGATGCCGCTGCCGCCGCCGCCGGAGCCGGACAGGCCAAACAGAAAGAGGGGCAAGCGCCGGTCATCGTCGGTGAACGGGTTGCGATAGGGAAACAGGTCCTGCGTCATCTGACCGATCAGGGCCTGAAAATCCGGGTGGCGCGGGTCGGGCACCGGCGCCATCTGGCCGACGATTGCGCTCAAGGCCGATGGCCCCCGGCAAAAGGCCGCCTGGACGGTGATCGTCTCCGCTGCCGGCACCCGCGTCGGCACCGGTTCGGGCCCGCTGACGCAGATCTGATCCTCCGGCACGGCGCGGGGCAGATCGAAGCGGAAGACCACCCGATAGCTGAGGCGCCCTTCATCCGGCATCGGCCCGGTAGAGACCGGCTGCCAGCGCAGCCCGCCGACGAAATAGGCGGGCATGGCAGCGGCAACCGCCTCTGCCAGCGGCGCGCCGTCGGCAAACGGGGTGCCGATCGCCAGCACCGGCACCGGCCCGCGTCCGCTGGCATAGCCCAGCTCGCTCAAGGAATAGGCGGTTGAAATGCTGCGCTGACTGGTGCGCGGCCCGCTGTCCAACCCGGCGCAGGCGGCGAGGAATAAGGGCAACAAAAGTGCTGACTTGACCGGGCTCATAGCGGATATTTGTTGCTGTATGTCCGTGCTTTCAAGACCGTGCGGTGTGAGCGTTATGCGGCGAGTGTCGCGGCGGGAAGGGCAGGCCGGGCCCAGATATAGTGCGATCGAAGGGGAAATAGAGTGCGTTTTCTGGGAATGAATTTCAGTCACGAAGCATCCATTGCACTGATCGAATCCGGCGCGCTGAAATTCATGCAGTCAGAGGAACGGTTGTACCGGGTGAAGGGCGTCGGCGGCTATCCGACGGATACGCTGCGCCATCTTCTTGCTGCCGGCGAACTGGATCAGGACTATGTGATGTCGGTCTGCGGGGCGACGGACATGACCTATGGGATGCTCGAGTCCCTGATGGATATTGAAAAGGAATATCGGTTCACCCTGGCCTCGACCTACAAGGATCTGAATGTTTCCGACCAGATAACCGAAGATATGATTTCCCTGGCCCGGATGGTTGGGGCGGGCGACGCGATGGCCGAATCCGGCAAGATTGCCCAGCGCGTTGTTGACGATCTTATGTTCGTGGCGCCCGTTTCGGCTGTCGAGGTGCATCACCAGGACTGCCATCTTTATTCCAGTCTGCCGTTCATCGACGACAATCCCGAGGAGTATCTGTTCTTCTCCCTCGACGGGCTGGGCGATACCCAATGCGGGTCGGTCGCGGAATTCAAGGCGCCCGCCATGAACCGCCTGGCATCGGTGCCGATGAACCGCTCGCTCGGCCTGCTTTATTCCTCGGTGACGGCGGTGCTTGGCATGCGGATGCTGGAGCATGAATACAAGGTCATGGGGTTGGCCGCCTATCCGAAGGAAGGGTACTGGAAGGACCTACAGGCGCTGTTCCAGTCCATCATCCGGGTTGACCGGGAAACCGGCGCCTGGGTGGGTCAGCCGACCTGGACCGAAATGCTGATCCCCAAGCTGGCCAACCTGTTTCGGGGCGAACGCTTTGATAATGTTGCGGCCGCGCTTCAGGCGCATACCGAGGACTGCATGGTCAACTGGGTGTCCTATTGGCTGGAACGGACGGGCAAGCGCAAGGTTGCGGCTAGCGGCGGCGTGTTCATGAATGTGAAGGCGAACCAGAAGATCGCCGCGCTGCCGGGGGTGGACCGGTTTGTCGTCACCCCGTCCTCGGGCGATGAATCGACCGCGATCGGGGCGGCGGTGGCTGCCAGTCTGCGGGTGGAGCCGCAGACCCGCATTCAGCCGGTCGGGCCGATCTATCTGGGGGTTGAGTATGACATGGCCGCGGTCGATCAGGCGCTGGCCGATCTGAATGTGGCAAGCTGGGCAGAGATCCGGCGCCCGGACGATATGGCCGAGGCGGCAGCAGACCTGCTGGCGGCAGGGGAGGTGGTGGCCCGCTGTGCCGGCCGTATGGAATATGGCGCGCGGGCGCTGGGCAACCGGTCGATCCTGGGCAACCCGTCCCGGTTCGAAACGGTGATGGAGATCAACCAGGCGATCAAGAGCCGCGATTTCTGGATGCCGTTCGCCCCGGCCATCCTGGACGAACGGATCGAGGATTATGTTGCCGACGGGTTGAACGCGACGCTGGATTACATGATGGTCAGCTGCACCTCCACCCCGCTGGCGCGCCAGCATCTGATCGCAGCCATGCACCAGGCCGACAAAACCCTGCGCCCGCAGCGGGTGCGCCGGGCCTGGAACCCGGCCTATTACGATCTGATCAAGGCGTTCGAGCGCCGGACCGGCATCGGCGGGGTGCTGAACACCAGCTTCAACCTGCATGGCGAGCCGATTGTCTGTTCCCCCACCGATGCCCTGGTGACCATGCAGAAATCCGGCCTGCGGCACCTGATCCTCAACGATTACCTGATCACCAAACGCGCTTAGGCACCCCCGCCGAAAGAGGCGGTCAGGGGGGCGGTCAGGGGGCTGCCTCCAGCAGGCGCAGATTGTTCACGGCGGGTTCCGCGAAGGTCACGGTTCCGCCGCTGACACTGGCGACCTGTCCGCTATAGGCATCGCGGATTTTGGTGCCGTTGGACCAGGAGACCGGAATCGCCAATGCCTGGGGCAGATTGCCCTGGACCACCATCACTGCATCGGGCTGCGCCTGAGAGGTGGTGGTGGGGGAGGCAGGCAGGATGCGGCGGAAGGCATAGGCACCCTCCGCAATCGGAACCGCCTCATGGGCGCCGCGGGCGATGGCCGGGTGACGGGCGCGGAACTGGCCCAGTTTGCGCCAATGGGCCAGAAGGTCTCGGTCCATGTCGCGCCAGTTCATCGGCGACCGGGTGGCCTGTTGCGGGTCGCCGTCCGGCATCGGGCCGGGGCGGCGGCCGGTTTCGTCACCATAAAAGATCTGCACCCCGCCGGGCAGCAGCATCATTGCGGTCGCTGCCGCCATCAGGCGATCGCGCGGGAACAGCTTGGTATCGTGGGAGGAGAGGTAACTCAGCGTGTCATGCCGCCGTGTGGCGCTGAAATCCTTGGCATAGGCGGCATAGAGCCGATCCAGCGCGGCCCAGTCGATGGTCGATCCACCCGGCTGGATGATCTTTTCCAGGCTGGGTTGCAGATCGAAATTGATCAGGCTGTCGAACCCGGCATCGTGCCAGGGGCTGCGTTCCGGCCCAGCGCCGAACACTTCGCCCACCATCCAGAAGGGGGCATCGTCGATCTTCTTGGTCGGATTGGCGGCTTTCCATTCGGCCAGGGCCTTGGTCGCCTCCCGCTTCAGCGCCAGCCAGCTTTCCGGTTCGACATGCTTGACCGTATCGGCGCGGAACCCGTCGATGCCATAGCGGCGGACCCAATCGGTCAACCAGGTCACCAGATAGTCGCGCACCGTTGCGCCGGGAATTTCCCGCGCCTTGGTATCGGGTTTCCGTTTCAGGAATGGCGGCAGGCCAACCGCTTGCGGGCTTTCGGTGCGGAAATCGGGCAGGAAGGCGAGCTGAGAGGTCAGATCGTCGCGCCCGGCATCGGGATAGCCGGGCAATCCGGCCCGCACCCAGGTGCCGCCCCACCAGTCGCGGAAGGCGAAATCATTATAGTTGATCCAGGTGTGATAATCCTGAAGCGTCGCCGCCTCCCAGCCCGGCCACAGCACCTTCACGCCGAATTCGTTGAGTGTCCACAGATCGGCATAGCCCGGGTGGTTCATCACCACATCCAGAAGGATGCGAATACCCTGGCCATGGGCGGTTTCGACCAGTTCGCGCAGATCGTCATCGCTGCCCATGTTCTTGTCGATCAGCGTGTAATCCAGCGCGTAATAGCCGTGATAGCCGTAGTGCTTGAACGATTTTTCACCGCCGACGACCCAGCCGCGCATCTGCTCGAACGGCGCCGTGATCCAGATGGCGTTGACGCCCAGTTCCTTGAACCAGCCCTGCTTCAGCCGCGCGGTCAGCCCTTTCAGGTCGCCGCCGTGGAAGGTGCCGATTTCCTTGTCGCCATCCGGCTGGCGGCCATAGGAGCGGTCATTCGACGGATCGCCGTTTTCGAACCGGTCAGGGATGACGAAATAGAGGATCGGGTTTTCGGCAATGCCTGCGGCGGCGGTCGGTGCGGCCCAGGACAAGGATGCCGCCAGTACAGTGCCGGCCAGCAAAGACGCGCGGATAGTCATGCGGTTTCCATCCCCTATGATTTTTGTTTTTCAAAGCGCTTTGAAGATATCAGGAGCAACGGTTTTCTCAAGGGTGATTGCGCATCCCAAGGCCGCCCCCTATAAACGAAGCGGGTGAGCGATTTTGCTGTGTTTCATGTTCAATTCGGGAGTTTTCTGGCCGTGGATCCCTATTTTTACAATGCGGATGGCCTGATTTCCGCGCACTGCTCCGAATTTCGGTTCGACCCCCTGTTCATGGAATCCTACCGACTGGGTATCAATACCGGACACAACTTCGGTGAAGGGCTGGATATTCAGTGGCGTGTGATGGTTGCCTGCTGGGCGGCGCATCACGCCAAGAATTTGCCGGGCGATTTTGTTGAATGTGGTGTGCATACGGGTATTCTGTCCCGTGCTATTGTAAATTATATCAAATTTCAATTCCATGCCGGAGCGGAAGTTTTATCTTTTGGATACCTATGAAGGTATTCCCGAAGAATCCCTGTCTGAATCGGAACGGGAGCGGGACAAAATTGCGAAAAATGTCTATCACGATACTTACGATCTGGTGGTCAAGAATTTTCAAAACTATCCCGGTGTCGTGGTCGTCAAGGGTGCGGTTCCGGATACTCTGGATCAGATCAAATCTGATAAGGTCTGTTACGCTTCCATCGACATGAATGTCGCGTACCCGGAAATCGCGGCTGGGGAGTTCCTGTGGCCCAAGCTGGTTTCAGGGGGGATTTTCCTGCTCGATGACTATGGCTGGCGCGGCCACGAGTATCAGAAGATGGCATGGGATGCCTTTGCCACCGAGCGTGGCCTGCGTATCCTGCCGATGCCGACCGGCCAGGGAATTCTGCTGAAACCCTGAGGGCAGGAGCCTTGAGAGCGGGGCGGCGCGCGCCCCGTTCGACGGCGATCAGCCGAGGCGGACCAGGCGGATGCCCTTGGGGCCGGCGGTCAGGGCCAGTTCGCCGCGTTTCAGGGCCAGCGCATCCTCCCCAAACACCTCCCGCCGCCAGCCGTGCAGGGCGGGAATGCGGGGGTCGGCCTCGTCGTCGGAGGCGGCGATCAGATCCAGATCGGGGGAGGTGGCGAGCAGTTTCTGCGCCACGTCATGTTCCTCTGCCTTCAGCTTCAGCAGCACTTTCAGCAGTTCGATCAGCGGCGCGCGGCCGGGGGGGATTTCCTCCCGGTTGGCAAGGCGCGGGGCCTGGCCGGCCGGAACCGCCAGCCCGCGCTGGACGGCGGCCAGCAACGCCTCGCCCACGGGGCCTTCGACATGGCCTTTGGACAGGCTGCGGCTGCGCGCCAGATCAGTCAGGCTCTGCGGCGCCTGGGCGGCCACTTCCAGCAGCGCCTCGTCCTTCAGCAGCCGCCCGCGCGGCAGGTTGCGCCGCTGGGCCTCGGTTTCGCGCCATTCGGCCAGTTCCTTCAGGATGGCCAGGAATTTCGGGCTGTCGGTGCGCGGCTTCAGGCGCATCCAGGCGGTGGCCGGATCGGCCTGATAGGTGGCGGGATCGGTCAGAACCGCCATTTCCTCTGCCACCCAGGGCATGCGGCCCGATTTTTCGATCTGCCGCGACAGTTTTTCATAGATCACCCGCAAATGGGTGACGTCGGAGAGGGCATAGGACAGCTGCTTTTCCGACAGCGGGCGGTGCGACCAATCGGTAAAGCGGGCGGATTTGTCGATCCGCGCCTTGGCCAGCTTGCCGGCCAGGGTTTCGTAACTGGCCGATTCGCCGAAGCCGCACACCATTGCCGCCACTTGGCTGTCGAACAGCGGGGTGGGGATGCGGCCGGTCAGCTGAAAGAAGATTTCCAGATCCTGCCGGGCGGCGTGAAACACTTTCAGCACCGCCGGATTGGCCAGCAACTCGAACAGGGGCGACAGGTCCATCCCCGCCGCCAGCGGGTCGATCACGGCGGCGCGTTTGGCCCCGGCCAGCTGCACCAGGCACAGCTTAGGCCAATAGGTATTGTCGCGCAGAAATTCGGTATCGATGGTGACGAAGGGCTCGTCGGCCAGTTCGGTGCAGAAAGCCGCCAGGGCGGCGGTATCGGAAATCATCGGCATAGCGGGCTTCATACACGGAATTCGGTCCGTCCGGAACCCCGCAATGCTCCCCGAATGCTTTGGGAACGCATAAGCCAGTTGACAAGCTGGCGGGAACATTGTGCTTTTCCGGCCTTGCGGGGTGAAAAACCCGGTCATGGTCAGGCAAACTTGAGGAAGAACCGATGCATCCCTATCGCACGCATACTTGCGGCGCCCTGCGGCGCGAGCATACCGGCCAGGTTGTCCGGCTGTCCGGCTGGGTGCATCGCAAGCGCGATCACGGCCAGTTGATGTTTATCGACCTGCGCGACCATTACGGCCTGACTCAGTGCGTGATCGACAGCTCCAGCCCGCAGTTCGAGCTGGCGAACAGCGCCCGCAACGAAAGCGTGATCACCATCACCGGCAAGGTGGTGGAACGCAGCGCCGATACGGTCAACGATCGTCTGCCGACCGGCCAGATCGAAGTGATCGTGACCGATCTGGTGCTGCAATCCCAGGCTGATGTGCTGCCGTTGCAGGTGAATTCCGATGCGGAATTCCCGGAAGAAACCCGGCTGCGCCACCGCTTCCTGGATCTGCGGCGGGAACGGTTGCACAAGAACATCATGCTGCGCAGCCAGGTGATCGCATCGATCCGCCGCCGCATGATCGACCAGGGGTTCACCGAATTCCAGACCCCGATCCTGACCTCTTCCTCCCCCGAAGGCGCGCGCGACTTTCTGGTGCCCAGCCGCCTGCATCCGGGCAAGTTCTATGCGCTGCCGCAGGCGCCGCAGCAGTTCAAGCAGCTGCTGATGGTGGCCGGGTTCGCCCCCTGCTTCCGCGATGAAGACGCCCGCGCCGACCGCAGCCCCGGCGAATTCTATCAGCTGGATTTCGAGATGAGCTACGTCACCCAGGATGACGTGTTCAACGCAATCGAACCGGTGCTGCACGGCGTGTTTGAAGAGTTTGCCGATGGCCGCCGCGTCACGCCCTATCCGTTCCAGCGGATTCCCTATGAAACCGCGATGCTCAAGTATGGCTCGGACAAGCCGGACC
>CAYRWZ010000037.1:0-5685 GCA_964428065.1 uncultured Comamonadaceae bacterium
TTCGGTGATGCGGATGGTCAGATTGCCCTGGGCAACCGCAACGGTGCTGATCCGCACATTCTCGCCCATGACGATGATGCCGGATTTTTCGTCGATCACGATCCGGGCCACCTGATCGGGCTGGACCGGCAGGGTTTCGATATCGGTCAACATGGCCGCCGTATCGCCCTTGTAGGAGGGCGGGACCTGCACTTCGATGGTCGCCGGGTCGATGGCCTTGGCGGCCTGCTGGCCCAGGAAGGCATTGATCGCCACGGAAACGCGGCGGGCGGTGGTGAAATCCGGGTTGCGCATCGACAGGCGCACCTTGTCCAGCGTCGCCAGCTCGAACCCGACTTCGCGTTCGACCAGCGCCCCTTCGGCAATCCGGCCAGAGGTCGGCACGCCGCGCGTCACGCTGGCCGCCTGACCACGGGCAGAGAAGCCGGAAATCGCAACCGGGCCCTGCGCAACGGCATAAACCTCGCCATCCGCGCCCAGCAGCGGGGTGACCAGCAGATTGCCGCCCTGCAGGCTTTGCGCGTCGCCCAGCGCCGAAACGCTGACATCGATGCGGTTGCCCTGACGGGCGAAGGCGGGCAGGTTGGCCGTGACCATCACCGCCGCCACATTGCGCGTGCGCATTTCGTTGTTCGCCGTGCGGGCATTGACGCCCAGCCGTTCCAGCATCCCCAGCAGGCTTTCGCGGGTGAAGATGGCGCGGTTCAGCGTATCGCCGGTGCCGTTCAGGCCGACCACCAGGCCATAGCCGATCAGCATGTTGTCGCGCACGCCTTCGAAGACCGCGACATCCTTGATCCGCACCGTCTGGGCGGCGCCGGGACCGGCTGTGACAACAGCGGCGAGCGCGATCAGCGATCCGGCAAGCGTTCTGGCAACCGCGCCACACAGGCGGCGCAGGGCGCCCCGCTTGGTTGCGGCGGACGGGCTGACAGGGCGATCTTGCATGCGCATGGCAATTACCATTCCTGTTGAATCGGCAGGCCCCCAACCCGGAAGGGTTTTCCTGGGCAGGCGTCCGCCGGTGTGGGACTAAGCGAATTATGTGCCACTTTCACTTTGCCCCCTCAATGCTCTGAATTTCATAGAAAAACACACGGAAATGCAAGCGTGTAATACCATGTCGCCACGGTCCGGCGGCAGGGTGTGCCGCTGCGGGGGCTGGCAATTTCTGCCCATTGCCAGATGAAGCGCGCTGGTCCACAAAGAGGCACAATGTCTTACATGATGCTGCATTCTGGTATAGGCTGGATTTATGAAGATTGATGGTCCCCTTGGCGCGCGCGGTGCCACCGGCGCCCGGCGCAGTGAAAAAGCCGCTGGCGGCAAGCCTGGGGAATTTTCCCGCCTGATCGATGGCGAGGATACCGAGGTTGCGGCGCCCCAATCCACCCGCCCGGTGACGCGGGTCGATGCCCTGCTGGCTGTCCAGGAAGTGGGGGGGGAGCGGGAGGGCCGCCGCCGCGCCCGCAAACGGGGCGAACGGATCCTGGACCGGCTGGACGAGATTCGCCTTGGCCTGCTGGAAGGAACCATCCGGGGCGAAACCCTGGAGGATCTGGCGGCTGCGATTAGGGAAGAAAAAGCGGCAGTGTCGGACCCGAAGCTGTTGGACGTTCTGGAAGAAATTGACCTGCGGGCGCAGGTTGAACTGGCCAAGCTGGAAATGGCGAAGCGCGGCTGATACCGGGCCGGCGCGGTTCGGGCCTTTTGCGCCCAAGAGAAACCGGCCGCTGCCGCAAGTTACCCGATCCGATGTATTTTAGATTTGTCTGATGTTTCGCGGCGGAATTTGCCCGCCTTTGTCATCGGCCTGTCATATCGGCGATCCATCACATTTATCGCAATTTCCCGCGCTTGCCCGTGTGGGGCTTCATCCCTATACTCCCGCCGCCCGCGAAGGGTGGAGTTTGTTCAGAGGGGTCCATGTCTTCTCCTATTCTGCCTCCCGACTACCGCCCGTCCGAGGACGAGCCGTTTATGAACCCGTTGCAGCGCGAGTATTTCCGCCAGAAGCTGCTGCGCTGGAAAACCGAATTGCTGCAGGAATCCTCGGGCACCGTGCATCACATGCAGGAAGACAGCCTGCAACAGCCGGATTTGACCGACCGTGCCTCGATGGAAACCGATTACGCGATCGAGCTGCGCACCCGCGACCGGGAACGCAAGCTGATTGCCAAGATCGACGAGGCCCTGCGCCGGATCGAGGATGATACCTATGGCTATTGCGAAGAAACCGGGGAGCCGATCGGCGTCAAACGCCTGGATGCCCGGCCAATCGCAACATTGAGCCTGGAAGCCCAGGAGCGGCACGAGCGGATGGAACGCACCCATCGCGACGAATAGCCGTTGCCGACGCGCACACTGAAAAAGGCCGGTTCCCCTTGGAAACCGGCCTTTTTTTCTGGCTTATCCCGCCCGATCAGAAGGGCAGGATGATATCGAGGAATTGCGAGCCGTAACGCGGCTGCTGCATATCCATGATCTGCCCGCGGCCGCCATAGGCCACCCGCGCTTCGGCGATCTTGTCATAGTCGATGGTGTTCTGCGGCGAGATATCCTCCGGCCGGATCACGCCGGCCAGCTGCAATTCGCGCACTTCATAGTTCAGGCGCACTTCCTGGCGGCCGTGCAGCACCATGTTGCCGTTCGGCAGAACCTGGGTGATCAGCGCGGCCAGACGCAGGTTGATCCGTTCCGACCGATCCACCCGGCCAGTGCCGCGATTGTCCACGCTGCTGTCTAGATCCAGCACATTGGGCAGCGATCCGGCGATATTGTCGGGCAGGAACTTCTTGAAATCACCCTGGAAGCCGAACAGGTTGCCGATATTGTTGGTTTCCTCGCTGGTGCGGCCCCGGCGGGTTTCGTTCTGCAACCGGCCGCGTTCATCCAGATTGATCACGACCGTGACGATATCGCCGACACGGTTGGCGCGCAGATCCTTGAAGAAGGAGCGGCTGCCCGCCCGCCACAGCGACCCCGCCTGCCGTTCCGACACTTGCGGCGCGGGCATGGGCAGGCTGACCGGGCGATAATTCGCCTGCTGGGTCGGGTTTTCGATCGGCGCCAGTTCCGGCTGCTTGCCGATATTCTGGATGCGATCCACTGCGCTGCAGCCGGACAGGACCAGGGCCAAACCGCCAGCGGCCAGCGCCAACCGGGTGCTTTTGGCTGTCTTTCGGGTTTCCATCGTCATTCTGTTCCCTTTTCCTGCCTTGCTGCCAGGGAGGAGGCGACGGGCCACCGCTAATTCGCGGCGACCGCGCCACCCGCCTGAACGGTAACCGCCGCCGGGCCGGTTACAATACCCTGAATCGTCTTGTTGCTGCGTGGATTGACCAGACGCACCACATCCCCTTCGCCGCCATCGTCCAGCGCCTTGGCCTGCATCGAAAGCTGCATGGCGCCGGAGGCGACCGTGACGGTGACCAGGCTGTTCTTGGTCACCAGCATGGTGGTGGTCAGATCGCTGACCCGGATCGGCTCGCCCACCACCAGCGGGCGGCGGGCGGTCTTGCCGGCCACATTCTGGGAATACAGCGCGAAGCCGCGCTTGGCCTGATCAGCCTTGATCTTTTTCAGTTCCAGATCGCCCGGGCGCACCACATCGCCCGCCGCGATATTGCGGATGGGAACCGGGACTTCGACGGTCGGCACGATCCGCCCGCCAACCTGAACCGCCATTGCCTGTGTGGTGCTTGGCACCAGCACGGTTGCGACAAACCGGTTCTGCCGGGCGTCGAACGTGACATCCTGCACCGTCACCGCCGGGGTCACGCCGGTCGGCACCACCAGCCGCAGCGCCTCGTTATCCAGCAGCACATCGCCATCGGCGGCAACCCCGCGCCCGGCCAGGGCCGACAACAGGCTGCGCGTCAGCGCTTCGCGCGGGATTTCCACGCCCGCCCGTTCCAGCACCACCGCATCGAAGCGGGATGCCGGGCGCCAGGTCAGCCCGTTCTGCTGCGCCAACTGCTGCAGCAGCCCGGCATCGAGCTGCAATTTTTGCCCAGGGGGCGGGGCGGGCAGAACGGACTTTGCCGCCTGCGCCGCATCCAGGCCGGTAAAGATATCCCCCAGCCGGATCGATGCGTCCTGAACCATCCCCTGCTTGCGCAGCGCCACCGGTTCGGCCGCCGCCACGGGAAGGGCGACGGCGCACCACAGGGCTGCCAGCACAGAAGCCAGAAGACGGCGGAACGGGATCGGCATGGCCGGGGGACCTTGCGCTGCTGATTACCGCATGTTGGTCAGGGTGCCCATCATCTGATCCGACGTTTCAATCGTGCGGCTGTTCATTTCATACGCACGCTGGGCGGTGATCAGATTGGTGATTTCCTGCACAACGTTGACGTTGGAGGTTTCGAGGAACCCCTGCAGCAGGGTGCCGCGCTGTTCGACCCCCGGCACGCCTTCATCCGGCTGGCCCGAGGCGGCGGTTTCGATGAACAGGTTGTTGCCGGTCGCCTGCAGGCCCGCTTCGTTGACGAAGGTCGCCAGGTTGATCTGGCCGATATTCTGCGCTTCGGCCTGGCCGGGGATCTTCACCAGCACTTCGCCCGAGGCGTTGATGGTGATCGACTGGGCATTCTGCGGCACCTGGCCCGGGCCGCGCAGGCGATAGCCGTCCGGCGTGACGATTTCGCCATCCTGGTTCAGCTGGAACGAGCCGGCGCGGGTATAGGCGGTTTCGTTGTTCGGCAGTTCGATCTGGAAGAAGCCGATGCCCTGCACCGCCACATCCAGCGGATTGCTGGTCGGCAGAATATTCCCCTGTTCGTGCATCCGGTACACGGCTGCGGTGCGCACGCCCAGACCGACCTGGATGCCCGACGGGACGGTGGTCCCGGCATCGGAGGAGGCAGTGCCGACCCGGCGCTCGTTCTGGTACAGCAGATCCTGGAATTCCGCCCGGCTGCGCTTGAAGCCGGTGGTGTTCAGGTTGGCGATGTTGTTCGAAATGACTTCGACATTCAGCTGCTGGGCCAGCATGCCGGTCGCGCCGATATTGAGTGAACGCATGGTTCGGTCCCTCGTTCGTTCGTGTGCTCCGCCGCCTTACCTGCCGTCGGACGCACTGGAATAAGCAAATCCGATGCCAGGCGTCAGGCCTGGCGGACAATCCGGTTCATGGCATTCTTGATGCGGTCGTTTTCCGCATCGACCATGCGCTGGATCGAATCATAGTCGCGCTGGATTTCGATCATCTGGGTGATTTCGGCAATCGCCTGGACGTTCGACCCTTCGATCGACCCCTGCACGATCTGCACCTCGGTCGCTGGCAGCGCTTCCTGATCGGTCGAGAACATGGCGCCGCCCGCCTTGCGCAGCGCCTGTTCATCGGCGAAGCGCACCAGCTGAAGCCGGCCGAGTTCCTGCGGGCCGTTCTGATCCACCAGGCTGACGATCCCCTGCTGGTCAATGCTGATCTGGCCGCCCGCACCCTGCGGAATGGTGATCGGCTGGCCGTTTTCGCTCAGGACCGGATAACCTTCCGATGTGGTCAGGCGGCCCTGCGTATCCATATGGAACTGACCGTTGCGGGTGTAGAGATCCTGTGCCGGATGGCCGACGACGAAAAACGCATCGCCCCGGATCGCCACATCCAGCGGATTGCCGGTCTGGGTGAGGGGGCCTTCGCGCATGTCGCGCGCGGTCGCCAGATCCTGGGTGAAGGAGATG
>CAYRWZ010000037.1:5733-7409 GCA_964428065.1 uncultured Comamonadaceae bacterium
ATTCGGCGAACAGCATCTTTTCCCCGCGATAGCCGTTGGTTGACACGTTCGCGATATTGTTCGCCGTTGTCTCCAGCGCCTTGCGCAGAGAGGTCGAGCGCGAGAGGGCAACGTAAATCGGGTTTTCCATCGTTTGGCTTCCAGCCCTGGTTTCACCACGTATGCCGGACTATAAAGCATTCCGTATGCCAAGGGCAATTATCTTTTTTTATCAACGTAATACGAAATGATGTGAAAGTGACTAGATAGGAACGATGAAGTATGTTATGCAATCTCTACCGGGCAGATTTTGCCGCTTGTCATAAAGTGATGAATGTCACAGCGATAGCGGATAAAGTCAGTCTAGAAACAAAGGCGTAACAACCGTTTGTTAAGGGGCTGTGGATAGCTTAGTGTAGCACCCGGCGCCGCGATCTGAACGGTGCGTACGGAGATGAGAACATGTCTGCTGATATGTATGAAGACGATATGGGGGCGGCGGACCGTCGCATGGGTGGTACCCGGCGGCGGCTGAGCGGCAAGAAGCTGATCCTCTACATCGTTCTGCCCATAATTCTGATCGGCGGGATCGTCGCCGGCCTCTATTTCAGCAATATGTTCTCGCGCATTGGGGGCATGCTGGGGGGCGGCGGGTCCGCACCGGTCACATCGTCCCGGCAGGATCGTCCGGCAGCGGGTGATGTTGTGTGGTTCGCCTTGCCGGATATTCTGGTCAATCTGCGCAGCGATGGTCCGCGCCCGGCCTTCCTGAAGATCAAGGTCAACCTGGAGCTGAACAGCGTTGCCGACCGTGCCGCTGTGGAAAAGCAGCTGCCGCGGGTGATCGATACCTTCCAGGTGTATCTGCGCGAATTGCGGCCGGATCAGCTGCAGGGCGCGGCCGGGATGTACCGTCTGCGGGAAGAACTGCTGGCGCGGGTCAATTCCGCTGTCCGTCCGGTTCAGGTCCGCGAAGTGCTGTTTACTGAAATCGTTGTCCAGTAATCTTGCCGTGCGGCGGGCATTCTGCCGCCGGCGCATCATGCGATGAAGCACCCGGCAGCGGGGAAGTCGAAAGGGGTCTGCGATGACCGGTCCAAACGATCTTGATGACGATCTGCTGGCAGCAGAATGGGCCGCGCTGGCCGAAGATACCGGCGGCGGCAGCGATTTCGGCGCCGATTTCGGCGATGCCGGGGAAGGTGGCGGGGCCGGCGGGCCGACCGCCCGTGTGCTGAACCAGGACGAGATCGACAGCCTGCTGGGCTTCGACGAAGGGCGCGGCGGGGCCAGCGATGGCTCTGGGATCGCCGCCATCGTCAACTCGGCGCTGGTGTCGTACGAACGTCTGCCGATGCTGGAAGTCGTGTTCGACCGGCTGGTCCGCATGATGTCCACCTCGCTGCGCAACTTCACCTCCGACAACGTCGAAGTCAGCCTGGACAACATCACGTCGATCCGGTTCGGCGATTATTTGAATTCCATCCCGCTGCCGGCCATGCTGGGCGTGTTCAAGGCCGAGGAATGGGACAATTTCGGCCTTCTGACGGTTGACAGCGCGCTGATCTATTCGATCGTCGATGTGCTGCTGGGTGGCCGTCGCGGCACGGCGGCGCTGCGCATCGAAGGCCGTCCCTACACCACGATCGAGCGCAACCTGGTGGAGCGCATGGTTCATGTGGTGCTGGGCGACTTGT
>CAYRWZ010000037.1:7431-7674 GCA_964428065.1 uncultured Comamonadaceae bacterium
CCTTCCGCTTCGACCGGCTGGAAACCAATCCGCGCTTTGCCGCCATTGCCCGCCCGGCCAACGCGGCAGTGCTGGCGCGCCTGCGCATCGATATGGACGATCGCGGCGGGCGGCTGGAAATGCTGCTGCCCTATGCCACGCTGGAACCGGTGCGCGAGATCCTGCTGCAGATGTTCATGGGCGAAAAGTTCGGCCGTGACTCGATCTGGGAAAACCATCTGGCTGGCGAGCTGTGGCATACCG
>CAYRWZ010000037.1:7684-11416 GCA_964428065.1 uncultured Comamonadaceae bacterium
AACCATCGAGGCCGTGCTGGACGAAACCGCCGCCACCCTGCGCGACGTACTGTCGTGGGAGGTGGGCACCATGATCGTCTTCACCGCCACCGCCGATACGCCGGTTACCGTGCGGTCGGGCGGGGTGCCGATGTTCAAGGGCCGCTTGGGCCAGCGCAACAATCATATCGCGCTCAAGATCGAGCAGCGCGTGCAGAAGGAGTAGTCGGCATGTCGTATGGGATTTATCTCGACATCATTGTCGCGCTGCTGCTGGCTGCGACGATCTTCTACTCGGTGGTGCTGAACCGGCGCCTGTCGGCGCTGCGCAGCCACCGGGCAGAACTTGAAGCGCTGATCATCGCCTTCAACGACAGCTGCACCCGGGCGGAAGCCGGCGTGCGTTCGCTCCGCACCGCGACCGAGGAAGCGGCCCGTCTGCAACAATATCTGCAGCGGTCGCAGTCGATCCGTGACGATCTGGCCTTCCTGGTGGATCGTGGCGCCCCGCTGGCGGATCGTCTGGAAGGCGGCGTGCGCACCGCGCGGGCCGAAGCCCCGCGCTCTGCTGCCCCGCGTGCCTCGGTGACCCAGGCGCCGCCGCCGGTTGAGGTGGAGGAGGCCGTGCAGACCCGTCCGGCCCCGGTCAGCCGTCTGGCCGAACGTGCCGCACGGGGGGATCGTCCCTCGCTTCGCTCCCGTGCTGCCGAACCTGCAGCCGAAGCCCAGGGCGCTACCCAGGGCGCTACCCAGGCGGCGGCCATGCTGACTGTGGATACCCCGGGCCAGGACGCCCCGTCCGCAGCGGCCCCCCGGTCGCGCGCCGAACGGGAACTGATGCAGGCGCTGCGCGGCCGTCGTTAAGGTAACGGGCGTTAAGGCAAGGGGCGCTAAGGCAGCCGGCGCTGGGGCGACCAAAGACAAGCCTGCGCGCCGTGCCGACCATGCCGCCTGATGCTTGGGATGTTCACTGCAGCCGAACCGGTCCGATGCCCAGGTCCGTTGACCCGTGTGATCCGAAAGACGGCAGCGGATTGAGAAGGCCCAGACTTAAAGGCCCAGGTTAGAAGGCGATGCAGTCCAGAATGGAGAATGGCTGATATGAGTGTGTTCAAACGCCGCGGATTTCCAATCCGGCTCCTGCCGATCACCATCATCGCAGTGCTGATTGCGCTGTTCTTCAAGATGAACGACGTGATCGACCAGGTTGCTGTTGCGGCCGAAAACATCTCCATCGGCCCGAAGGATGCGGTTGCCCAGGGTGTGGTCCGGCCGGCCCAGGCCCAAGGTCAGACTCAGGCCCAAGGTCAGACTCAGGCCCAGGGTGGCGCGCAGCGGCCGACGAATGGTACTGCAAATGGTACTGGGGCCGATGCCGCAGTTGCCAATGCGCAGCCGCTGCCGACCGAATTGCAGCGCGATCCGACCCGCTTCAGCCAATCTGAAATCGATCTGCTGCAGGCCCTGGCCGCCCGCCGGGATGCGCTGGATGCCCGCGAGCGCGAGCTGGTTCAGCGTGAAGCGCTGCTGCGCGCTGCCGAGCGCCGGCTGGAAGAAAAAGTGGCCGAGCTGGACGGCGTGAAGGCCGAACTGCTGCGCCTGATCAGCCGTCGTAACGAAGAAGAAGATGCGCGTCTGCGCAGTCTGGTCCGTATTTACGAGGCAATGAAGCCGAAGGAAGCCGCCCAGATTCTGGAAAAGCTGGATATGGATGTGGTGATCGGCGTGATCGAACGCATGAAGGAAGCGAAGGTTGCTCCGATCCTGGCAAGCATGGCGCCGGAACGCGCCAAGACTGTGACGGCGCTGCTGGCTGATCGCAAGTCTCTGGTCCCGCCGCCGCGGGCGTAAGGAGGGGGGAACGGGGGTTGATTTTGGGGTGTCGGTCACCGGCACTTTTGGTTAAAGCGCCCCCGAAACCTGAGTTTTCTGCTGAGAAGGGTTGACGGCGGGGGCAGTCTTGGTAACTCTGCCCGAGGATAGTGGTGCCGTCGGGTAACAAGGAGAGTCGAGCGTCCATGGATAAGAATATGCCGATCCTGATCGTCGATGATTACAAGACGATGCTTCGGATCATTCGAAATCTTCTAAAGCAGCTCGGCTTTGACAATGTCGACGAAGCCACCGATGGGTCCACTGCCTTGCAGCGCCTGCGCGACAAGAGCTATGGCCTGGTGATTTCGGACTGGAACATGGAACCGATGACCGGTCTCCAGTTGCTTAAGGAAGTCCGTGCCGATGCCAAGCTGAAGCATGTCCCGTTCATCATGGTCACTGCCGAAAGCAAGACCGAGAACGTGATTGCGGCGAAAGAAGCAGGGGTCACGAACTATATCGTGAAGCCGTTCAACGCCGAAACGCTGAAGCAGAAGCTGGTCGCGGTCTTCGGCAATTTCTGATCGGCTGCGAACGGGGAGCCCGGATATGGCAGGCCCGAGCGTCACCAGCGATGTGAAACGCCACCTGGCGGCGCTCACCCAGCGCAGCCAGGCGGGCGAAATCGACAAGGACGCCGTCACTGCCATTGTCGAGCAGGTGATGACATCGCTCAGTGGCGATGTCTCGCTGGTCGATGTGAAGCTGTACCGGGAACTGGAATCGCTGGCCCGCTTCATCCAGAAGGCGCGGGACGAGATCGCCGCCATTCATCCCGGCGAGATTTCCAACACCGATATTCCGCTGGCAACCGACGAGCTGGATGCTGTGGTCGGCGCAACGGAAGACGCGACTGGGCGCATTCTCGATACCGCCGAACAGATGGAAAAGCTGGCCCAGGAACTGACGCCAGAGCAGGCGGACCGCGTGACCGAAATGGTTACGACGATCTATGAGGCCTGCAATTTCCAGGACATTACCGGGCAGCGCATCACCAAGGTGGTCAAGACGCTGAAGCAGATCGAGACGCGGGTTGGTGCCATGCTGGACGTGTTCGGCAATGAAATCGCCGCGCACCACAAGCCGGCGCCGGTTGCAGCGTCCCTTGCAGCAGCTGGAGCCGAGCCCGGCAAACCCAAATCCGACGAAGACCTTCTGCATGGTCCTCAACTGCCCGAGGACGCTAAAAAACAGGCCGAGATTGATGCAATTCTGGCAAGCTTCGGCTGAGTTTTCGGCCCTTTCCTCTCTTGTAACGCCGCCGGGTTCCGGGGCGCGGCGCAGCCTGCGGGCGCGGGCGCTGGCATCGGTTGCACCGATGGCGCTGGCGATTGCCCTGGCCGTCGCGGGCGCCGCCGGCGATGCCGCGTTCAATGCCGCCGCCGCCCAGACGGTGCGGACCGGCTCCCACCCCGATTACAAGCGCGTGGTGTTCGATTTCCCCTCTGCGCCGGCCTTCACGGCGGCGGTTGAGGGTGGGCAACTGGTTCTGCGCTTCCGTCAGCCCTTTCCGGGGGAAGTGACGGCGGCATCGGTCCGCGCGCTGGACGATCTGATCGCCAATCCGCGCCTGTCGGCCGATCGGCTGACCGTCAGCTTCGATCTGAAAAAGCCGGTCGATATCAAACGCAGCTTCACCAACGCGAAGTCTGCGGTGCTGGATATCGCGCCGGGCACCGGCAGCCTGCCGCCGGCAACCGCCCAGACCGCGACTCAGGCTGCAAATCAGGCTGCCGGTGCGGCCCGGCCCGCCCAGGTCCCCGCACAGACAGCGGCACAGACAGCGCTACAGACCCCGGCGGCACCGCAGATTGCCGCATCCCCGGCAACGGCGACTCCGGCAACGGCGACTCCGGCAACGGCGACTCCGACAACCAC
>CAYRWZ010000037.1:11521-22329 GCA_964428065.1 uncultured Comamonadaceae bacterium
CCGCCTGCGCGGCCCGCCGTTGCAGTTACCGTTGCCGCATCGACCAGCACAACGCAAACGCGCCAGGGGCCCAGCAGCCAAACCTCGATACGCTTCCCCTTTGCCGGCGATCTGCCACAGGCTGCCATGGTCGTGCGGGATCGCGATGCCTTTCTGGTGTTCGACCGGCCGGCCGATTTCAATCTGACCGCGTTGGCGCGTCTGCCGCTGAAGGCCACCCCGGTTGCCGCACAGCATGGGGCGGTGCTGCATCTGACCGATTTTTCCGGCATCACGCCCGATTTGAACCGGGAGCGCGGCGCCTGGGTCATTACCCTGCGCCCGGCCGGCCAGGCGGCCCGCCGGCCCGCCGCCCCCCTGCCGGTAACCGGCGATGGCGCCGCTATCGGAACTCCTGCGGGTAATCCCGCAGCCGGCGCTGCCGACCTGACGATCGGTGTGGCCAAGGCCAGCTATCCGGTCACCTTCGCCGATCCGGCCAGCGGCACCACAATGCAGGTGGTGGCGATCGAACAGCCGGGTCGTGGCATCGATGGGGAACGGCGCTTCGCCCAGTTCACCCTGTTGCCGACCCAGCAGGGCATCGCCGTCGCCGGTGCGGCCGATGGCGTGGCGGTCCGCGTTCAGCCGACCCGTGTGCAGGTGGCCGGGGCCATCACCCTAGCCCCGCCGACTGCGAACCGCAGCAGCAGCGTGTTCAACTTCGCCCGCTGGCTGGCCAATGATATCGAATTCCAGGAAACCCAGCAGATGCTGCAACGTGCAGCCGCTGAGGCCGAGGAAAGCCGCCGCAACGCCGCCCGGTTTGAACTGGCGCAATTCTATATGGCGCGCGGGTTTGAACCCGATGCGATCGGCGTTCTGGATCTGGTGGCGCGCACCAACCCGGCGCTGGCGACCGACCCGGCCCTGATGGCCCTGCGCGGCGCGGCCAAGGTAATGCGCGAGGAGGGCGGCGCGGCGCTGCAGGATCTGAGCGACCGGCGCCTCGACACTGAGGCAGAGGCGCTGTTGTGGCGCGGTGCGGCCTCGGCCCAGGTCGGCGCGTGGCAGACGGCCGATCAGCTGTTCCGGGCCGGTGGCGCCATTCCGGCCGGGTATTCGGTCCTCATGCGGTCGAAGCTGTCCCTGCTGGCGGCGGAAGCGGCGCTCAATGCCGGGGATTATGTTCGCGCCCGCGCCTATGTCGATGGCGTGACCGGGCCGGTCTATCCGTCGGAGGTTCGGGGCGAGGCGGAACTGATCCGCGCCAAGACCTATCTGCGTCAGGGCGACCGCCGTGCGGCGGCCCCGATTCTGGCCCGGCTGGAGCAAAGCCCGGATCGCCGGGTGCGCGCCCATGCCGAACCGGTGTGGATCGACGAGGCGCTGAAGGACCAGCGGATCAGCCGGACAGAGGCGATCGACCGGCTGGAGCGGCTGCGCTTTGCGTGGCCCGGCGGGGAGCTGGAGTATGCCGTGTTGAAGCGGCTGGCCGATCTCTATGCCGAGGAGCAGGATCCCAAAAACGCGCTGCGCACCTGGCGCGAAGCGCTGACCTATTTCCCGGATCGGCCGGACAGCCCTGCCTTGCGGCAGCGGATGTCGGATCTGTTCTCGGGGCTGTACGAGCGGAAGGAGGATAGCAAGGTCAGCACGTTGACCGCCCTGTCGCTCTATGACGATTACCGCGATCTGACGCCGGGCGGCCCGCGCGGCGATGCCATGATCCAGAATCTGGCCGACCGGCTGGTGCAGGTGGACCTGCTGGAGCGTGCGGCGGATCTGCTGGAATATCAGGTGCGTCAGCGCCTTCAGGGGGTCGAAAAGGCCCGGGTTGGTGCCCGTCTGGCGGTCGTCCGTCTGCTCGACAAGCAGGCGGGCAAGGCCCTGGCCGGCCTGGATGAAACCGAACAGGCCAATCTGCCGGCCGATCTGGCGGCGGAACGGCGGCGCCTGCGGGCGCGGGCGCAGATGGAAGCGGGCGATGCCGCACGCGGCCTGGTCACCCTGGAAGGCGATACCAGCCGCGACGGGCTGCTGCTGCGGGCGGAAATCGCCAGCCGGGCCCAGGATTGGGGCCAGGCGGCCACGGTTCTGGAAGGCCTGGTGGGCCCGGCCAGCGACCGCCAGATGACCCCCGCGCGGGAGCGTCTGGTGATCAATCTGGCGATTGCCAATGCCCTGGCCGGCCGTCAGGACCGTCTGCGCGCCCTGCGCGACCAGTATGGCCCGCTGATGGCCGACAGCAACCAGCGCCAGGCCTTTGACCTGCTGACCACCGGCAACCACGGATCGGCGGGCATGGATATGATGGCCCTGACGGTCCGCTTCGCCGAACTGTCGGAATTCCAGTCGGCCATGACCAGCTATCGCGAAAAGTTGCGCGCCGGGGAACTCAGCACCATCAACTGACCATTGTGGGGTTTTGGGCCTAGGTGTCTTGGGCCTAGGTGTCTTGGGCCGACGGGCCGGATCGGAATAAGAAACGGGGGCCGCATGGCCCCCGTTTTCGTTCGATATGGTCAATTCGTTTGATCAGCCCGTTTGCCCGTCACCCCTCGCCGAAACTTCGGACCAGGCTGCCGGCGATCAGGTACCAGCCATCGACCAGCACGAAGAAGATCAGCTTGAAGGGCAGGGAGATCAGCACTGGCGGCAACATCATCATCCCCATCGCCATCAGGACGCTGGCGATCACCATGTCGATGATCAGGAAGGGGATGAAGATCATGAAGCCGATTTCGAACGCCCGCCGCAATTCCGAGATCATGAAGGCGGGGATCAGGGCACGCAGCGGCGTATCCTGCGGCTGGGCCACCGGGGCCGAGCGCGACAGATCCATGAACAGCTGCAGATCCTTTTCCCGCACATGGCGGATCATGAAGGCATGTACCGGCGCCATCGCCCGGTCGAAGGCCTGGGCTTCGGTGATTTCCTCGGCGATCAGGGGGCGGATCCCTTCGTTATAAGACCGCTCCAGCGTGGGCTGCATGATGAAGAAGGTCAAGAACAGCGCCAGCGCCACCATGACGGAATTGGGCGGCGATTGCTGCGTCCCCATGGCCGACCGCAGGAACGACAGCACGATCACGATCCGGGTGAAGGATGTGACCATGACCAGGATGGACGGGGCCAGGCTGATGACCGTCAGCAGCGCGATGGTCTGAACGATGCGCGCCGTGGTGCTGCCCCCGCCATCGCCCAGGTCGATGTTCAGGGATTGCGCTGCGGCCGGTGCTGCGCCCATCAGAATGGCCAGAAGTGCAGGCAGGCCGGCCAGGTGAAACAGGGTAAACAGGCGGTGTTTCGTCACGATTATACCCGTTCCGATGATGGGCCGAGGCGGGGTTCAAGCCGCGGTTCATTGTCCCGCACGCGCGAGGGGGAGGCGGGGGATAGGCCAGCAGGGGACTGGTCAGGATCGTCGAAGGGCAGGTCGGGCTGATCGGTCGTGTCCGCGCCATCGTCCACGCGCAGGACGGTCTCGATCACCGTGTCATGATCGGGGCCCAGCAGCAACAGATGCTCGGTCCGATCGCGGCGGATCAGCAGCAGGCGGCGCTTGGGATCGATCTGCAGGCTTTCCAGAATGGCAAGACGGCGATCACGCGACCGCAGCCCCGGCATCCGGGCGCCAAACCCCAGTTTCCGCAGCAGCGCCGCCAACAGCAGAATCAGCCCCAGCACAAACAGCAGGGCCAGACCAAATTGCACATAGGCCGGTAATTCGGTCATGCGTCAGACACCTTCACCCGGCAAGGCGGATTTGCGATAGGCGCGCGCCGCCACTTCGGCTCCCGCCGGCTTGCCCTCGGCGCTGCCGGTACCGGTGTTCGTACTGCCGGTGGCATTGCGCAGCATGCCGGCCAGCACTTCCAGCTTTTCGGTCATCAGTTCCAGCTTGTCGGACAGGCGGTTCCGATCCGGGCCCGGCAGTTTGGTCAAGGTCTTGCAGGTCCGGTCGATATGGTCGTCCAGCCCTTCCAGATTGACGTCATTGCCGGCCGCGACTTCGGCGCAGGCGGCATCGATCAGGGTCAGCAGACGGTCCAGGCTGGCCTCCACCTCGGCGGGGGATGGCTTCGGTCTGCCACTGGGCGGGTGGGTCACGGGGTGGGCTCCTCGGCGGGTTGGGACACCTGATAAAGGTATCGTAATATCTCAGCGACAGCTTCGAAACAGTTGATTGGTATCGGACAATCCAATTCTATTGCCGACAGTGCCTCTGCCAGATCGGCATCCTGGCGTACCTTGATGCCATTGGCGAAGGCAATTTCCAGAATCTTCTCTGCAATATGGCCGCGACCGCTGGCGACAACTGTTGGAATTTCACCCTTTAGATGTTGAAGTGCAACGGCAATTTGCTTGCCGGCACCGGGGGCGCCGGCCGATGTATCCAGAGCGGCACCAGACGTGGCACCCGGAGAGGTGATATCCAGAGAGGCAGTACCTGGGGCGGCAATACCCGGCAAGTTTTTCCGGAGTGGGTCTTTCATGCCTGTCCTCGTCCTGACCTGATGTTGATCCGTTAATGCGTGTGGGTAATGCGTGCGGGCGATGCATACGGGCCGCCGTCATGGCAAGGCCCGTAGCCTGTCGCTTAGAGATTGGGTTAGAAATGCGCCCTAAATTGCTGTGGACAAACTGTATTGTTTTAGCATAAACCAGAAAAGGTACGCTTGGCGAGGTTCTTCATTGCCGGCATCTGGGCCTGGATCGGGGTGGCGCTATGGCACGGTTCGTGCTTGTCACCCGTTGGCCCACCGGGGATGTGGGACCGATTGCGGCCCGTTCAGTAGGGGAAGGCGCTATGGATCTGACGAAGCAATCCTTGTTCAAGATGATGAACAAGCGCTTGGATTATCTGGGCGAACGGCAAAAAGTTCTGGCCCAGAACGTTGCCAATGCCGATACCCCTAACTTTCAGGCGCGCGATCTGCGCCCGGTCAATTTTTCCCAGGCGATCCGCGAGACGGAGCGCAAGCAGACGCTGGCCGTGACCCAGCCGGGGCATCTGGGCCCGGTGTCGCGCCCGTCCACCTTCGCGGTCGACAAGCAGAAGAAGCCCTACGAGACGACCATGGACAAGAACGGCGTCGTGCTTGAGGAGCAGATGATGAAGATCGCGCAGACCCAGAGCGATCATCAGATGGTGGCCGAGCTGTACGGCAAATACGTCTCGATGATGAAGCAGGCGCTGGGCCGCGGCTGATCGGCCGTGGCGGTTGGTGACGGGTCGTTGTTCGGCAGGATGGTTCAAAGGGGGATGCGATGAATTTGAAAGACGCAATGCAGGTTTCTGCCTCAGGGATGCGCGCACAGGGCACCCGCCTGCGCGTGATTGCGGAAAACCTGGCCAATGCCGATTCGACCGCCCAGACCCCAGGGGGCGAACCCTATCGCCGCAAGGTGCTGACGTTCCGCAACGCGCTGGACCGGGCGACCGGGTCGGAAATGGTCAAGGTTAACAAGATCACGCCCGACAGCCGCGATTTCCAGCTGCGCTACGATCCGTCTCATCCGGCCGCCAATGCCGAGGGATATGTGCTGACCTCCAACGTCAACACCCTGATCGAAGTGGCCGACATGCGCGAAGCGCAGCGGTCGTACGAAGCCAATGTCAACGTGATCGAATCGGCGAAGGCGATGCTGTCGCGGACCATTGGTATCCTCCGGTCGGCCTGACGGCGGTTTCGATATCGGCAATGATTTTTAATGCGTGGGAGTGAGCGAAATGACCGGAATTGATATCGCCAACGCGATGGCGGCCTATAAGGGGGCAGCCCGCGCCCCGATGTCGGGCGGCGACAATGGTGTTGGCGCCGCTGGCCCGAGCTTTTCGACCCTGGTGGAGCAGGCGGCGAAATCCGCCCTCGATGCCGGGTATCAGGCGGAAAAGCAGTCGATGGCCGCCGCCGCCGGGCAGGCAACCGACATTACCGAAGTGGTGACCGCCGTCGCCAATGCGGAAGTGACCTTGCAGACCGTGGTGGCGGTGCGCGACCGTGTCGTGCAGGCCTATCAGGAAATCATGCGCATGCCCATCTAGGGGCGTGATGGCAGTGGTGACCGATCGGCAGGGGACGGCGCTTCGCCGTCCTTTGCCTTTTTAGAACGCTCCATGCCATACTTGTCGCCCATGGCTGACGGGCGGTTCGCCCATCCGGCACCCCCAGGAACGCTGGCATACCCAGGAACGAGAGACACGGATGAACGAAGCCGAAACGCTTGAATTCGCGCGCGAGGCAATCATTGTGCTGCTTCAGATGTCGCTGCCGATCATGCTGGTTGCGTTGATCGTGGGTTTGATTGTCTCGCTGTTTCAGGCCATGACCCAGATTCAGGAAATGACGCTGGCCTTCGTGCCCAAGATCATCGCCGTGTTCGTGGCGGCGTTGATTCTGTTTCCATTCATGCTGTCTATTTTGTCGTCATTCATGGAGCGTTTGGTCGATCGGATCATCGCCCTGGGATAGCGCGCCTGTACTGGCGGATTGGGGCCGGCGATCGGGTGCCGAAACGGGAATGCGCGAATGTTCGAACAACTTCTGATCAGCGAGTTATTTGCCATCGTCCTGGTTTTCTGCCGGGTCGGTTCGGCAATGATGCTGATGCCGGGGATTGGGGAGCAGTTCGTCCAGGCGCGCGCCCGGCTGCTGTTGGCGGTGGCCATTTCGGTGGCGCTGGCGCCGGTTCTGGCCCCGAACCTGCCGCCCCTGCCGGTCGGCATGGCCGAATTGATCTTGCTGCTGGGCAGCGAAATCATGGTCGGGCTATTCATCGGCTTCCTGATGCGCCTGTTGACCGTGGTGCTGGAAGTTGTCGGCACCTACATCGGTATTCAGGCCGGCCTGTCGAGCGCGACCGTCTTCAACCCCGCCATGTCGGACCAGGGCGCGATCGTTGCCGTGTTCATCGGTTTGACCGGGATGACCCTGCTGTTCGTGACCGATATGCACCATCTGATGTTGCGGGCGTTGTTCGACAGCTACAGTCTGTTCGTGCCTAACCGCCTGCCGCCGGTCGGCGACTTTTCCGAATTGTTCGTGCGCACCCTGTCGCGCGTATTCGCCCTGGGCATTCAGCTGGCCGGGCCTTTGACCGTCACCATGACGATCCTGTTCATCGCCCTTGGGATTCTGTCGCGCCTCATGCCCCAGTTGCAGATTTTCTTCGTCGCCCTGCCGCTGCAGATTCTGATCGGTATGGGCCTGCTGGCTGTCACCCTGCCCATTTTGATGTTCTATTACTTCCAGCTTTTCTCCGACATGGTCGGGGGATTGCTTCGCCCGTAAGAGAATGGGTATGCTGTACGCAGCGGGGCATATTCCGCCATTGGCTGGTAAAGCAACAAGCGGCGATGCGCGATGAGTGAGCAGGACGAAGCCTCAAAAACAGAAGAACCTACCCCAAAACGACTTGAAGAAAGTCGTCAGAAAGGTCAGGTGATTCAGTCACGCGACGTCAGCAACTTGATTATGATATCTGCTGGCGCCTTGGTGTTTTTCGTCTTTTCGCCCTACATGATCTCGCGTGTTCTGAGTGTGGCGACAGTCTTCTTTGAACGACCACATGATTTGCGTCTGGATCAAAAGAACTTCTCCATCATTTCGCAGGAAGTCTTGCTCGGGATTGGCTTCGCCCTACTTGTTCCGGCCATTCTTTTGATTATTGCGGCGATTGCATCCGGCCTGGCACAGTTCGGCCTGATCTTTTCCGGCGAACCGTTGAAGCCCAAGCTGGATAAAATCAGCCTGATCAAGGGGTTGGGCAGGGTTTTCTCGATGAAATCCGTCATCGAGATGATCAAGGGCGTCTTCAAGATCTGCGTTATCTCGGGGATCCTGCTGATCATTCTGTGGCCCGAGGCCTATCGCATCGACCGGCTGGTCGGCACGGAAATCTCTGGGCAGCTTGCCACACTGGACAGTCTGGCGCTGCGCGTCGTCCTGGCCGTTATTGCGGTTCTGTCGTTCATCGCCATTGCCGACTATCTGTATCAGCGCTTCGACTATATGAAGAAAATGCGGATGACCAAGCAGGAGGTCAAAGACGAGTTCCGCAACAGTGAAGGTGATCCGCACGTCAAGGCCAAGCTGCGCCAGATTCGCCAGGAACGGGCCCGGACCCGCATGATGGCGAATGTGCCGACCGCAACCGTGGTGGTGACCAACCCCACCCATTTCGCCGTCGCCCTGAAGTATGATCAGACCATGATGGCCCCGGTGGTGGTGGCCAAGGGCGTTGACCTGATCGCCCAGAAGATCCGCGAGGTTGCCCGGGAAAACTTTGTTCCGATTGTGGAAAATCCGCCATTGGCGCGCAGCCTGTACGCAACGGTGGAACTCGATCATCCGATCCCGTCGGAACAGTATAAGGCCGTGGCCGAAGTGATTGGCTATGTCATGCGTCTGAACAAGCGGGCTGGCGGCACGGGTCGCGCACCGCGCGCCGCGCCGTCGGCGGTTGCGGCCGCGAATCTGGGCAATACGCCACCGCAATGATGGGCGCACAGTTCGGGTATAGGGGTTGAGTGCGGTGGACCTGGTGCTGATGGGCATCGCTTTCGGCCTGCTGTTGGGCGGTGGCGGCATGTGGGTGCTGGCCCAGTTGCGCGCCGCGCCGTCTCACCGTTTTCCGGCCCAACGGTCACCGGCCACTGCCGCTGCCACTGCCAGCGCGTCACCCCCGTCCACGCGCATTCCGATCGCAACCCTGCCGGATCAGGTGCGCCACTGGGATCTGCCTTTTGCCATCATCACCGCGTCGGGCGAGGTTGAGGTTGCCAATCCCGCATTCCAGGCCTTGGTCAGGACCGAGGCATCCGCCCGGCCGAAGGTTGCCGACATGCTGCGCATGCAGGATCCCGACGCCCTGATGCGGGCGCTGCAATCCCCGATGCCGACGGCCATTCTGGCCGAAACCAAGAATGAGGATGCGCGGGTCATCCGGTTGCACCTGTTGCCGTTGGGAGGGGGGCATTTGCTGGCCCATCCCATCGATCTGGCGGCAGTGAAGGAACTGGAGGGCCAGTTGGCGCAATCGCGCAAGATGCAGGCCATTGGCCAGCTGGCGGGCGGGGTGGCCCACGATTTCAACAATCTGCTGACCGCCATGATCGGCTATTGCGATCTGCTGTTGCAGCGCCATCGGCCGGGCGATGCCTCCTTTGCCGATATCATGCAGATCAAGCAGAACGGCAACCGCGCCGCTTCGCTGGTGCGGCAGCTGCTGGCCTTTTCCCGCCAGCAGACCCTGCGGCCCAAGGTGCTGGATGTCACCGACACCATTGCCGAATTGTCCCACTTGCTGCGCCGGCTGATCGGTCAGATGGTACAGCTCGACATGGGCTATGGCCGCGATCTGCCCCCGGTGAAGGTGGATGAAGGGCAGCTGGAACAGGTGATCATCAACCTGGCGGTCAATGCCCGCGATGCCATGCCCCAGGGCGGCAAGCTGTTCATCCGCACCCGCACGGAAACGGTGACCCAGTCGGTCACCATGACCCACGATACCCTGCCGCCGGGCGAGTATGTGGTGATCGAGGTTTCGGATACCGGTACCGGCATCCCGCCCGAGATCATGAACCGGATTTTCGAACCGTTCTTCACGACCAAGCCGCTTGGCTCTGGCACCGGGCTGGGGCTGGCAACCGTCTACGGTATCGTGCGCCAGACCGGCGGCTATATCGATGTGCGCAGCCGAGTCGGCGGGCCGAATTCGGGAGTGAATTCGGGAGTGAATGCGGGGACCGACTTCATCATCTATCTGCCGAAATATGATGGCGCCGCCCCGAGCGAGGAGCGCCAGGGCGGGGAGGCGGAACGAACCGATGCGGAAACCGGCGGGCAGGGCACCATTCTGCTGGTGGAGGACGAGGATCCCGTCCGCCTGTTCACGGCCCGCGCCCTGCGCAACAAGGGCTATAAGGTGCTGGAGGCCAAGTCGGGCGAAGTGGCCCTGGAAATGATCGAGCAGGGGGATGAAGCGATCGACCTGCTGATTACCGATGTGATGATGCCCAATATCGACGGGCCGACCCTGATCGGCCTGGTACGCAAGGGGCGGCCCGATCTGCCGGTGATCTGCGTGTCCGGCCATACGGACGAGGAAATCCGCGACCGCCTGTCCCAGGTGGGCGACGTTGCCTTTCTGCCCAAGCCCTTCTCCCTCAAGCAGTTGGCCGGCCGGGTGAAGGATCTGCTCGGCGATTAGTGGTTCGTTGTTCTTATATTGTTCTTGAATGTCGAGAACAAAGCTGGTACGCATTCTTTAGCAGCGTCCCGCGTTGCATCGGGTGTCCGGCTGTGGAATAACCGGGGGAGTTTTTCGATGACTGCCGCGCAATTACGACTGATCGACAAGGATACCATGGATCGCAACAAGGCATTGGAAGCCGCCCTCGGCCAAATCGAACGGGCCTTCGGCAAAGGCTCGATCATGAAACTCGGCGCGCGGGAGCAGCCGGTTGAAGCTGATGTGATTTCCACCGGCTCGCTGGGCCTCGACATCGCGCTCGGCATCGGCGGCTTGCCGCGGGGCCGCATTATCGAAATCTATGGCCCGGAAAGCTCGGGCAAGACGACCATCGCGCTGCACGTCATTGCGGAAGCCCAGAAATCCGGCGGCACCTGCGCCTTCGTCGATGCCGAACATGCGCTGGACCCGATCTATGCCCGCAAGCTGGGCGTCAATATCGACGATCTGCTGATCTCCCAGCCCGATGCCGGGGAACAGGCGCTGGAAATCGCCGATACGCTGGTGCGGTCCGGTGCGATCGACGTGCTGGTGGTGGACAGTGTGGCCGCGCTGGTGCCGCGCGCCGA
>CAYRWZ010000037.1:22461-23204 GCA_964428065.1 uncultured Comamonadaceae bacterium
CAGAAGATCGGTGTGATGTTCGGCAGCCCCGAAACCACCACCGGCGGCAATGCGCTGAAATTCTACGCCTCGATCCGCCTCGATATCCGCCGGATCGGCTCGATCAAAGAGCGGGAGGCGGTGACTGGCAACCAGACCCGGGTCAAGGTGGTGAAGAACAAGATGGCCCCGCCGTTCCGCGTGGTCGAATTCGACATCATGTATGGCGAAGGCATTTCCAAAACCGGCGAATTGGTCGATCTGGGCGTCAAGGCCGGGATTGTGGAAAAGTCCGGCGCCTGGTTCTCCTACGATGGTCAGCGGATCGGCCAGGGGCGGGAGAATGCCAAGACCTTCCTGAAAGAAAACCAGACCGTCGCGGCCACGATCGAAAAGGCAATCCGCGACAATGCCAATGGGGTTGCCGATAGCATGATGGGCAGCGCCGACGGCGGTTCTGAATAGCGTTTCAGCTTGAGAGTGCCGGGCGCCTCCGTCCGGTTGCCGTGATGGCGACCGGCTTTTCCATCCGGCACTCTCTTTTTCGCTTCCCGCTCGGCTGCCTCATCCGGCCTGTCTGTGGACAGATGCCTGCGGGCAGGCTACAAGGCTTGTCCCGCTTTTCGTTCGTGCCCATCCTGTCTTAGACAGCCTGTCTTAGACGGGGAGACGCCAGTTCATTGGGATGACCATGCAGACCGCCAACGATATTCGCAGCACCTTCCTGGATTTCTTCAAGCGCGAGGGGCACGAGATTGTCGCCT
>CAYRWZ010000038.1:0-14105 GCA_964428065.1 uncultured Comamonadaceae bacterium
GGCGACGCGCTGACGCAGCTGAACCGGGATCTGGCGCATGACCTGGACAGCCCGTTGCGATTGGGGATCGGCATTCATCATGGGCCGGCGATTGTCGGCGATATGGGCTATGGCCGGGCAACGGCCCTGACCGCCATCGGCGATACGGTCAACACGGCCTCCCGGCTGGAAAGCCTGACCAAGGACGCCAATGCCCAGTTGCTGATCTCGCATGCCACTGCCGAACTCGCCGGACTGCCGGCGGGCGATTGGCCGGTCCGCCACCTGCACCCCAAGGGGCGCGAACAAACCGTCCCGGTCCTGGTGATCGACCGGCTGGAGCTGATACCGAACGTCTAGCGGCCGAGTGGGCGGGCGGGGCAGGCCTATTGCTGGACGGCCGGCGCTTCGTTCAATTCGAACGATACCGCCGTACCGCTGCCGGGGGCGGTTTCGATCCGCAACCCGCTGCCATGCTGTTCCAGCAGGGTCTGACACAGCACCAGGCCCAGGCCAGTGCCGCTTTCGCCGAGGGTGCCCTGCTGGGTGTTCTGCCGGTCGATGCGGAACAGATTGGCGCGCACCTCCGGGCTCATGCCGACCCCTTGATCCAGAACGCGGAACAGCACGGTTCCGGTGCCCGATCGCAGGGCTTCCACATGCACCACGTCGCCAGGGCGGCTGAACTTCACCGCATTGCCCAGCAGATTGCGCAGGACCGTGGCGATCATGGTCGAATCGGCCAGCACCGTGACCGGATCGACCTGCTGATCGATGGTGACCTGCTTGGCATCCGCTGCCGACTGCACACCGCGCAATCCATCCCGCACCAGCCCGGCCGCCATCACCGGGATCAGGTCGGGCCGGGCGCCTTCCATCTGGCTGCGCGCCCAGACCAGCAGATTGCCCATCCGGGTCAGGGCATTTTCCGCAACCGACAGCAGGGTTTCGGCCGCGTCGATCTGCTGGGCACGGCCATCGCGGCGGGCCTGCTTCAACAGCACATCGGCGAACCCGATGATGGCATTGAAGGCGTTGCGCAGATCGTGGGCGATGATCGACAGCAGGCGGTTCTTTTGCTGGCTGAGCTGTTCGACCTGATCCTTCTCCCGCCGCAGATCGGCCTCGACCCGCTGGCGGCGGGTCACCTCCACCTGAAGCGCGCCGGTCCGCTCCTCCACCCGCTGCTCCAGCTCCCGCTCGCTGCGTTGCAGGGTGGTCAACATCATCTGCCGCGCCTCCTCCCGTTCGACCCGCAGCTGGTGAACGCGCCAGGCCAGCGCGATGCCGAACAGCACCATCTCTGTCGCGGACAGCACCTGGGGGCCGAACAGGCTGAAGGTATCGGTAGCGATGATGTCCATATTGCGCAGGAACCCGATGATCGCCGACGCGCCGATGGCCACCCAGCCCGCCATCAGCAACAGGCCCGGCCGGAACCCCTGCCGGGCACAGATCAGGGTCGCCGTCACCGGGAAGGCGATGGCGATCACCATCAGGTTCGAAACAATACGCACCAGATCGCGCAGCGGCAGCAGACCAACAAAATATGCACTCAGGATCAGCAGCGCGATGGCGATCACCCCGCCCAGCATATAAATCGCCCAGGGTGCCAGTTGCCGCAGGGGCAGATATTTGATGGCGAAAGCGCAGGCCCAAATGACGGTGGACAGAATGGCGACGCTGGGAACGGCGCTGTTGAACGCTGGCCATGTCGGCCAGAAATACAGCATCGCCAGCCCCGACTGACTGGCCCACAACAGCGCCTGGGAGAAAATGTGAAACGCAAAGAACCCGAAGGACCAGTCCCGCGTATCCAGCAGGATGATCAGGCTGGTGATCGTGATGATCAGCGTCAGACCGAAATAGATGCCATTGCCGAGATGGACGATCTGTTCATCCTCGAAATACTGGCGCGGCGGCACCAGAACGGCGGGCAGCGTGATCGTGCTGGTCGATGTCGCGCGCAGCCAGATCGTGTGATCCCCGGCGGGCATATCGGGGAGCGGCAAGGTGTGGGTGCGCGATTTGACCAGCCGGTCCGGCAAGGGGATGCTGTCACCCAGAATGCCCACCGGCTCGTTCAACTCCCAGGAACGGTAAACCTCGACCCGATCGATATTCGGAAAGTCGATCAGCAGATACCAGGCGCCGGCGCCGGCGCCCCTGACCCGCAGATCGATACGATACCAGACAGCGCCATCCCGGAAACCGCCACTGTAGATTGACCGATCGACCCGCCGGAACGCGCCATCAGGCAGGGATTGCACTTCGGCCAGGCCCAGGCTGGCGCGCGTATCGCCTTCAAACACACCAGTACCGGGGCCGACCAGGCGCACTTCATCGTTGCGGTTCTGGATCTCGACCTTACCAAAGCCAGCGGGGCCAGAACCAGCGGGGCCAGAACCAGTTGGCCCAGAACCAGCAGGTCCGGTCTGTGCGTCCGCACGCCCGATAGCGCCTAGAAGCACGGCCAGGGCAAAAACCAGAATCAAAAGAACGCGCAGCATCCAGCGCGTCAGGACCAGCCATCCTCCGGTCAGGGGCCTTGCCCCTGTCGCTGTACCGTCGCCCGCTGCCTGCACCTGTTACCCCATCCATTCCTTCTACTTGGCACCCTAACATGCAGGCCATGGCGCGCCAACAACCGTGGATAGGTCGATTACGCCGCTGGGCTTCGCCCGACAGTTGGGCATACCCCGATACCGTGCAGAGCCGGGATGCCGGAGAGATTGGGCGTCACGCGCGCGGGCCTACAGGTCGTACCGTTCCTCTGCCCACGGGTCGCCTTCATTGTGATAACCGCGATTTTCCCAGTATCCGGGCTTGTCGGTGGCGGAAAATTCAATCCGCTTCACCCATTTGGCGCTTTTCCAGAAGTAATATTGCGGCACGATCAGGCGCACCGGCCCGCCATGTTCGCGGGTCAGCGGCTTGCCCTCCCAGGAATGGGCCAGCAGCACATCGGGTGCGGCGAAATGCTCCAGCTTCAGATTGGTCGTATAGCCATCGTGGCTGTGCAAAATCACATGGCGGGCTGCTGGCAGCGGCTGCACCACCGACAGAAGATGGGCGGCGCTGACGCCTTCCCAGTGATTGTCGTAGCGCGACCAGGCGGTGACGCAATGGATGTCGGAGACATCGCGCAGCTGCGGTTGCGACAGGAACGTATCCCAGTTCCACAGAACCGGGTTGGCCACCAGGCCATCGACCGTCAATGACCATTCTTCCGGGCGAATCAGCGGTTGCAGACCCAGATCCAGCACCGGCCAGTTCTTCACCTCGTGCTGGCCGGGCGGCAGCCGGTCGCGGCCTTTCAGCCCCTTGGTGCCGGTCAGCAGACGCCCCTCGCGCGCCCAATCCTGCTTCCGGTCGATCAGCTTTTGCTTGAGGGTGCCGAACAGCCCGTCTTTTTCCGTCTTCGCCATCGTCGCTCTCTCTGGTCGTACCGATTTTCAAAGATGCAAGCCCGCCGCCATGATGTATGGTGCGCGGGGCATCTGTCACCCCCGACAGACGCCGACCGGCCACCCGTTCGACGTTTTCTTAAAACCGTCTTTCCAGTGATCTTCGCATAACACCATGGATTTGTTACTGCTGCTCAAAGGGATCGCCATCGGTGTGGCGATTGCAGTGCCGGTTGGCCCGGTCGCCATTCTGTGCATACGCCGGACACTGATGCAGGGGCCGGGGTTCGGCTTCGCCACCGGGTTCGGCGCATCGCTGGCCGATACGATCTTCGGTGCGATCGCTGCACTGGGCGTGGTGGCCGTATCCGATGTGCTGATGACCTATGAAATGCAGCTGCGCGCGGTTGGCGGGGCGTTCCTGCTGGCGCTGGGGGTGCAGACCTGGCTGAAATCGGACGACAAGGAACGCAAGGCCGACAGTTCGCGCTGGCTGCGGGCCTTCCTGTCGGCCTTTATGATCACGATCACCAATCCGCTGACGATCTTTGCCTTCACCTTCATTTTCGCCAGCTTCGGCGTCGTCAACCATGCCATGACGCCCGGCGCCACCTGGACGCTGATCCTGGGCATTGCAGTGGGTGCAACCGTGTGGTGGTGCGGGCTGACCGGGCTGGCCACCGGGCTGCGCGCCTGGGTCGGCGCGCATCGCAATTTCGTCTGGCTGCATCACCTGTCGGGTGGCCTGCTGGTCATCTTCGGCCTAGCCACCCTGGGGTCGATCTTCGTCGTTTAGAACGCTAAACCCCGCCCAGCGCGCACAGGATCTCCCATTCGGCATCGCGCACCGGGCAGACCGACAGGCGCGACTGCCGCACCAGCGCCAACTCCGCCAGGCGCGGATCAGCCTTGATCTGCTTCAGCGTCACCGGGCGGGGCAGCGGGCGCACGGCTTCCACATCGACCATGCCGAACCGACCGCTCTCATCGCTCGGGTCGGGATAGTAGAGCTTGGCGACCCGGACAATGCCGACAATCTCCATCCCTTCATTGGAATGGTAGAAAAAGCATTCCTCGCCAATCTGCATGGCTTTCAGATTGTTCGACGCCTGATGATTGCGCACCCCATTCCAGTGGGTGCGGCCATCGGCCACCATTTGATCCCAGGAATATTTGAACGGTTCGGATTTCAGCAGCCAATGGGCCATGGGTGGGCAGCCTTTCTGTTCGACCAACGCCAAATCGTCACGCCGGGGGATCATTCCGTCCGGAACGGGCGCGCCAACAGGCGTTCCACCGCTTCGGCCACCGGCAGCCCGGCATGCAGGACATCGGTGACAATGTCAACAATCGGCAGGTCCACCCCCATCCCGCGCGCCAGGCTGGCAATCGCGGGCGCCGTTTCCACCCCTTCGGCCACCGTGCGCCGCCCGGCCAATATCGCGTCCAGGCTTTGCCCGTGGCCCAGGGCAATGCCGAGGGTATAGTTGCGCGATTGCAGGCCGGAACAGGTCAACATCAAATCGCCCAGGCCCGACAGGCCGGCCACGGTTTCCGCCCGTCCACCCAGCGCAACGGCCAGACGCGAGACTTCGGCCAGACCACGGGTGATCAGCGCGGCGCGGGCATTGTCGCCGAACCCCCGACCGACTGCGATGCCGCAGCCGATCGCCAGCACATTCTTCACCGCACCGCCGATTTCCACGCCGATCACGTCGCTGCTGGCATAGGGGCGGAAGCTGCGGCTACCGATGCGTGCGCACAGGCTTGCCGCCAGACCGGGATCCTCCGCCGCGATGACGCAGGCGGTCGGCTGGCCTTCCGCCACCTCGATGGCGAAGGTCGGCCCGGACAGGATGGCAAGCGGGCGCGCCGGCCCCAGCACCTCCCGCGCGACCTGGGTCAGGCGCAGGCCGGTGCTACGCTCCAGCCCCTTGGCACTGACCACCACCGGCAGATCGCTCAAATAGGGCGCGGCCGCGGTGGCAATCGTACGCAACGCCTGGGCCGGGGTGGCCAGGATCGCCGCGCCGCCGACCAGCGCCAGATCGGACAGATCGTTGGTCACCGCAATGCCAGGATCGAGGGCGATACCGGGCAGATAGCGCGGATTGGTGCCGCTTTCGGCAATCGCGTCGATCAGCGCCGGATCGCGCCCCCACAGCAGAACCCGTTGCCCGGCGCGGCGGGCCGCCTGGGCCAGGGCGGTCCCCCAGGCACCGGCGCCGACCACCGCGATATCGAAATCGAATTCGGACATGAGCGACCCTCTTTGCGCAAAGGGTTGAGGCAGTTAGGCCGCCGCCAGCGGCCAGCGCGGGCGGCAGGGAAAATCCAGCCCGTCCCGGTGGCCGAGGCGATACCGCTCCAGCCCGGCCCAGGCGATCATGGCGCCATTGTCGGTACACAGGGCCAGCGGCGGCGCAATCGCGGTCAGCCCGCGGGCGCTGCACAGCGCCTCGATCCGGCTGCGCAGGGCCCGATTGGCGGCCACCCCGCCGGCGATCACTACGGCCCGGCCATCGGGGTGCAGGGCCTGGAAGCGATCCATCGCCCGCGCCATGCGGTCGGCCACCACATCGCCGACCGCCGCCTGGAAACTTGCGGCCAGATCGGCCAGATCGCACGCGCCGACCGGGCCGGGCGGCAGCTTGTCCACCGTGTTGCGCACGGCCGTCTTGAGACCGGAGAAGGAAAAGTCGCAATCGTCCCGCCCGATCATCGGACGCGGCAGGGCAAACCGGGCCGAATCGCCGTCCAGCGCCGCGCGCTCCACCGCCGGCCCGCCGGGAAAGCCAAGGCCGAGCAGCTTGGCGGTCTTGTCGAACGCCTCGCCCACCGCATCGTCGATGGTGGTGCCCAGCCGCTGATAGCGGCCCACCCCCTCCACGATCAGAATCTGGGTATGCCCGCCCGACACCAGCAGCAGCAGATAAGGAAAGGCGACATCGTCGGTCAGACGGCAGGTCAGCGCGTGCCCTTCCAGATGGTTGACCGCGACGAAGGGCTTGCCATGGACCAGCGCCAGCGTTTTGGCGACCGTCGCCCCGACAATCACCCCGCCAATCAGCCCTGGCCCGCAGGTGGCGGCAATCGCGTCCAGATCGCCGAAACCCACACCGGCCTCAGCCATCGCCTGGCGGACCACGGCGGAGATATGATCCAGATGCGCGCGGGCGGCGATTTCCGGCACCACGCCGCCGAACGCCAGATGATCGGCCACTTGCGACTGCACCACATTGGCCAGCACGCGCCGGTCGCCATCCACCAGCGCGGCGGCGGTTTCATCACAACTGCTTTCGATCCCCAGAACGAGGGGGGGCGTCTTGACCGTGTCTTTCATGGCCCACCAGATACAGGCTTCGTACCGATCAGGCAATCGGCCGGCGCGGGGGCCACCTGGGCGCCCCCCGGCCCGCTTTCGACATGGACGCAGTTTCACCACATTGATACTGTCTTAAAGATAGGTAGAGCCGAATAAACTATCCAATAAATTTAGTTTATTCGATATTTCATCACCTTTTACACAAGATTATCCCATGCAGAAGCGCTCAGGCATGACCCGCAAGACCTTCACCTCCTGGCGCCATGGCTGCGCGCTGGCGTTGACCATGCTTGCCACACTGGCCAGCGCCCCCACCCGGGGGCAGATGTTTGGCATGGGTGACTTTTCCATGTTTTCCATGGCCCAGCCGCTGGAGGAGATCGCCAGGGGCAATGTCTGGAAAAAACTGGAAGCGCCCGATATCGCCGGTTACATCACGGGTAACATGGTGGCGAATGAAGGGCTGAACGTTGCCGAGCAGGCCCTGGGGGCGGCAATGTCCGGCCTTGCCACCGGCGGCGCCAGTCTTGCCTTCAGCGCGATGGAAATGGCCCAGCGCGCCGCCAGCATGGCGGCCATGGCCGGCATGGCCGCATCCAGCCAGGCACAGGTCGATCAATCGATGGCGGAGGCCGATGCAATGCGCCGCGCCCAGGCCCTGATGCCGGACGAGGACCGCCCGTTCGAGGCCCGCGCCATGATCGAGATGTTGAAGGGCGAAATGGGCACGGTTGTGCCCTGGACCAATCCTGCCACCGGCGCCAAAGGGGTGGTGATGTCGGTCAACCAGTCGGATATGGGCGCCATCGCCTGCCTGAGTGTGCTGCGCCAGTACGAACGCGGCGCGCTGAAGCGGGAGGTGGAGGGAATGCTGTGCCGGAACGAGCAAGGCGTCTGGCACCAGATGGAAGGATAAGAGGATGCGGAGAGTTCGGCCCGCTCGCCTGGCGCAGGTCGCCCTGACCCGGATGGATTTAACCCGGATGGCTCTGGCCCTATCGGTGGCTGCTGTGCTGGCAGTGGCGCCGGCGCAGGCCCAGACCGGCATGTATTCGGGCTTCAACCCCCATGACCCCGAAGAGCTTGAGATGATGATGGCGGCGCGCGCGCCGCTTGCCGATATCGCCAACGGCCAGGTCTGGAAACCCATGAAGCTGTTCGATCTGGACGACGAACGCATCAGCGAGCTGGAAGAGATGGGCGAAGATCTGGCGATGGATCTTCTGAGCATGGCGATCAGCGCCGCCTTCACCGGGGGCGCCAGCCTGGCCGGGGATGCCCTTGCCATGGGGGAACGCGCCGCCAGCGCCGCCCTGGCGGATGCGCGGCAGGCAATGGCCGCCGGCACCCTGAAACAGCAGATCGCCAAGATGATGCAGCAGGCCGACGCCATACGCCGCACCTCGGCGCTGATGCCGGACAGCGACCGGCCGGCAGAGGCGCGGGCGCTGCAGTCGGCTGTGGGCCAGGCGCCGGGCACCGCGATCCCCTGGAACAATCCGCAGACCCAGGCATCCGGGGTGGTGACGGTGGTGGGTCAGAAGCAGGTCGGCCCCATGTCGTGCGTTGCCGTTCAACGCAGCTATGCCAAAGGCCCGCTGAAGCGCGGACGGCCGACCGATCTGTGCCGCTATACCGACGGGCAATGGTATCCGATGGCGGATTAGGCCGCCCGTAAACCGCGCGTCAGCAGAACCCCGAGGGTCAAGGTCGCCACCCCGGCGCCGGCCAGAAACCCGGTCATCACCAGATGGCCGGGACCATCCAGTTTAGCGACCAGAAAGGTCATCGCCGCCGCCCCGGTCATCTGCACGAAGCCGACCAGGGAGGAGGCCGAACCGGCAAGGCGGGGGTGGGCGCGCAGGGCCCCGGCAAAGCTGCTGGGGATGACCAGCCCGGTGCCGACCTGGAATACTGCCATCGCTGCAACCGTGCTGGCGATGGTCAGTGCCTGACCGGCAGCCAGGGACAGAAGCGCCGTGCCGCCCAGCGCGGACATGCAGCCGCCGATCAGGATCGCGCGCTCCACCAGCCCTTGCTGGGCCAGACGATTGGCCAGCATCGACCCGGTCATGAAGCCGGCGACGTTGATCATGATCAGCGCGCCATAGGTTTGCGGGCTGACGCCCAATTCGTTGATGAACAAAAAGGGCGAGCCGGTGATATAGGCGAACATCCCGGCGAACACCGCCATCCCAGCCAGGGCGAAGCGCCGGAACGCGGCATCGCGCAGCAAGGCGGCGAAGGCAGCCAGGATGGCAACCGGGTTGGCCGGCAGGTGGCGATCCTTCGGATGGGTTTCCGGCAGGGTCACCACCGCCCACAGCAACAGACCGGTCATGGCGATCAGGAACAGGAAGATCGACCGCCAACCGAAAAACTGGTGCAGGCTGCCGCCGATGAACGGCCCCAGAGCGGGCGCGACCGACAGGCCGATGGCGATCGACGCCATCACCGCCCCGGCCCGCTTGGCATCGAACGCATCGCGCACAATGGCGCGGGAGACGACCGGCCCGGCACAGGCGCCGAAGGCCTGAACCGCCCGTCCCACTATCAGCCATTCGATGCTGGGGGCGAAGGCGCAAATGGCGCAGCCGATGGCGAAGACGATCAGCCCGGCGGCGATGACGCCGCGCCGCCCGCGCGCATCCGACCAGGGGCCGTATATCAGCTGGGCGAAAGCGAACACGACCAGGAACACGGTCATGGTCAGCTGCACCATGCCGCTGTCGGTGGCCAGGTCCGCCGTCAGGGCGGGTAGAGCGGGAATATAGATGGAGGTTGCCAGTGCGCCGGTAGCGGCTAGAAAGGCCAACAGCGCCGTCAACGCCCGATCACTCATCCCAAAGGACACCGACGATTCATCCATAGGTCAATAACTCGCTGCCATGGGCTTTCAGCCAGTCGCGCGCGCTGCGCCAATCGGGGTAAAGCTGCGCGACCACCCGCCAGAATGCCGGGCTGTGATCGTGATGGCGCAGATGCGCCACCTCATGCGCAGCAACATAGTCCAGCACGGCAGGTGGGGCCATGATCAACCGCCAGGAAAAATTCAAGGCACCCATGCTGGAACAGCTGCCCCAGCGGCTGCGCGTATCCCGCACCGTGATGCCCCGCACCGTGACGCCCAGCGTGGCCGCGTGCCGGCGCACCGCATGGGTCAGGGCCTGCCGCGCCTCTGCCTTCAGAAAATCGCCCACCCGACGGGCGAAAAAGGCCGCATCGCCGCCGACGACCAGCACAGGTATCCCCCCCTCGCCCCCATCCTCCAGCTGGGCCTCCAGCCGAGTCTCTGGGCGAGTCTCCGGGCGGGTCTCCAGGCGGGCCGGGCCGCGATGGGTGGCCTCGTGCCGCAGGATCACGGGGCGACCGCCAATCGGAATCTGGGCACCGGGGCGAAACTCTGTCATGATCGTCGCACGGTCAAGCTGGGCGGAAATCCAGCCCGCTTGCCCTTCGACGAAGCGCAGCGCATGGGCGACCGACACGCCGCGCGGCAGGGTCAGGCGAAAGCCGCCAGCACGCGGATCGTGACGGAGAATCAGCCGCCGTGCCTGTGCCGATAGGCGGATCCGCAGCGACACGCTGCGACCGCCGATTTGTATGATTTTTTCGGTTTCGCGCGCAGAACGCGACTCTTCGCGCAATTTCACGGGGGATGGCTTTTTCGTTTGATTTGCGAATGTTTTTCGCACAGATTTTCCAAACCTGTAACAAAACGGTAACGATGGATCCTTAGACGCTAAGGGGTTCACACTCTAGGGGGGCTAAATGCGCACTCTTCTTCTGTCTGTCTCTGCACTCGCTGCTCTTTCCGCCACTGCCGCCGGCGCCGCGCCGGTGGAAATCCAGTGGTGGCACGCCATGACCGCCGCCAATCTGGAGCGGGTGGAGAAGCTGGCCAACGACTTTAACGCCAGCCAGTCCGAATACAAGATCGTCCCGGTTTACAAGGGCTCCTACGACGAAAACCTGAACGCGACCATCGCGGCCTATCGTGCGGGCAACGCCCCGGCGATCACCCAGGTGTTCGAAGTGGGTACGGCGACCATGATGGGCGCCAAGGGCGCGATCAAGCCGGTGTTCGAAGTGATGGCCGAAGCGGGCGAGAAGTTCGACCCGAAGGCCTATCTGCCGGCGATCACGGGCTATTATTCGACCGCCGATGGCAAGATGCTGTCGATGCCGTTCAACAGCTCGACCACCATCACCTATTACAACAAGGACGCTTTCCGCAAAGCCGGCCTGAACCCGGATCAGGCCCCGAAGACCTGGCCGGAATTCATCGACGCTGCCCGGAAGATCAAGGCCTCGGGCCATCCCTGCGGCTTCACCCTGGCCTGGGTGACCTGGTCGAACATCGAGAACTTCAGCGCCTGGCACAATATCCCGATGGCGACCAAGCAGAACGGGATGGCCGGCCTGGATACCGAGTTCAAGTTCAACAACCCGCTGGTCGTGAAGCATTTCGAAACCCTGAAGACCCTGCTGGACGAAAAGGTGTTCGAATATGCCGGCCGCACCACCCAGCCGGAAGCGAAGTTCCTGTCGGGTGAATGCGCGATGATCCAGACCTCGTCGGGCTTCCTGGGCAACGTTGCCAAGAACGCCAAGTTCGACTTCGACACCGGCTTCCTGCCCTACTATGCCGATGTGGCGGGCGCACCGCAGAACTCCATCATCGGCGGCGCGTCGCTGTGGGTCATGGGCGGCAAGTCGAAGGAAGAATACAAGGGCGTCGCCAAGTTCTTCGCCTATATCTCCCAGACCCCGGTCCAGGTCGATACCCACACCGTGACCGGCTATCTGCCGATCACCGTGGCGGCCTATGAAGAAACCAAGAAGTCCGGCTTCTACGAAAAGAATCCGGGCCGCGACACCCCGATCCGTCAGCTGCAGAACAAGGCACCGACGGAAAACTCGATGGGCCTGCGCTTCGGCAACATGCCGAAGATCCGCGACCTGATCATGGACGAGGTCGAAGCCGCCTTCCAGGGCAAGATCACCATGAAGCAGGCGATGGATAACGCCGTCGCCAAGGGGAATGAGGAACTGCGCCGCTTCGAACGCGCCGCGCGGTAAACCGCCTCCCGATCTGATGCGGGGGCCGCAGCTTCGGATGCGGCCCCCAAATCTATCCTGGGGTCTCAATCCTGGGTTTAGCTTCTCGCCCTCGTTACTGCTTTCGTCTCCTGCCCGTTCGGAAATCCCCGCATGGATCGCAAGGTTGTCTACGGCAATCGGCTGCTGCCCTATCTTCTGGTCGCGCCGCAATTGGCCATCACGTTGATCTTTTTCTACCTGCCATCGGGGCAGGCGGTACAGCAATCGCTGTTCGAGCAAGATGCCTTCGGCCTGGGCAGCGTGTTTGTCGGCCTTGGGAATTTCAGCCGGGTGCTGTCCGATCCCGCCTATCTGCGATCGCTGCAAGTGACGTTCCTGTTCAGCGGCGCGGTGGCCCTGCTGTCGTTGAGCTTCGCCCTGCTGCTGGCGGTGATGGCGAATGGCATCGGCCGGGGCTCCACCACCTATCGCACGCTGCTGATCTGGCCCTATGCCGTGGCGCCGGGCGTGGCCGGGGTGCTGTGGCTGTTCATCTTCCACCCGACCATCGGCATTGTCGGGCGCGGCCTGCGCGAAGCCGGGGTGGACTGGAACTATCTGCTGAACGGCAATCAGGCGCTGGCCTTGGTGATTTTCGCCTCGGCGTGGAAGCAGGTCAGCTATAACTTCATCTTCTTCCTGGCCGGGCTGCAATCGATCCCCAAATCCCTGATCGAGGCTGCGGCGATTGACGGCGCCAGCCCGACCCGGCGTTTCTGGACCATCGTGTTCCCGCTGCTGTCACCAACCGGCTTCTTCCTGCTGGTGGTCAATGTCGTCTATGCCTTCTTCGAAACCTTCGGCGTGATCCATTCGATCACCTCCGGCGGGCCGGCCAAGGCGACGGAAATCCTGGTGTACAAGGTCTATTACGATGGCGTGGTCGGGCTGGATATCGGCTCTTCTGCTGCGCAATCGGTGATCCTGATGGGGATCGTCATCGTGCTGACCGTGGTGCAGTTCCGCTATATCGAGCGCAAGGTGCATTACTGATGGTCGAAAATCGCCCGATTGCCCGCTTTTTTGCCCATCTGATCCTGATTCTGGGCATTGCCATCCTGGCCTTCCCGGTGTGGATGACCCTGGTTGCCTCCACCCAGCCGACCGAGGCGATTGCCCGCGGCAATATCAGCCTGCTGCCGGGGTCACTGGCGATCCAGAACTACTGGAACGCGCTGTTTGTTGGGGTTGAAGGCAACAAGACCCCGGTGCTGCAGATGATGCTGAATTCCGGCATCATGGCGCTGTCCATCGCCATTGGCAAAATCGCAATTTCGATCATTTCGTCCTTTGCGATCGTGTTTTTCCGCTTCCCGATGCGGATGGCGATGTTCTGGCTGATCTTCGTCACCCTGATGCTGCCGGTGGAAGTGCGCATCCTGCCGACCTACAAGGTGATTTCCGATCTTGGCATGCTGGACAGCTATGCCGGCCTGACCATTCCGCTGATCGCCTCGGCCACGGCGACGCTGCTGTTCCGCCAGTTTTTCATGACCATTCCGGACGAGCTGGTCGAAGCGGCGAAAATGGACGGCGCCAGTGCGATGCGCTTCTTCTTCGATGTTGTGCTGCCCCTGTCGAAAACCACGATTGCGGCCCTGTTCGTGATCCAGTTCCTCTATGGCTGGAACCAATATCTGTGGCCGCTGTTGATCACCACCTCCAACGACATGCAGACCGTGGTGATCGGCATCAAGAAAATGATCACATTCAACGACGCCATCACCGATTGGGGTGTTGTCATGGCAACCGCGATGCTGGCGATGCTGCCGCCCATCGCGGTGGTACTGCTGATGCAGCGCTGGTTCATCAAAGGCCTGGTCGATACGGAGAAATAACCCCCATGGCGACGGTTTCCTTAAAAGACGTTCGGAAAAGCTTTGGCGAGACCCATGTCCTGCACGGCATTTCCTGCGATATCGCTGATGGGGAGTTCATTGTCGTGGTCGGCCCGTCCGGCTGCGGCAAATCCACCCTGCTGCGGTCTATCGCGGGGCTGGAGACCATCACCGGCGGCGAGATCGAGATCGACCGCCGCCCGGTCTCCAAGCTGGAGCCGAAAGATCGCGACATCGCGATGGTGTTCCAGAATTACGCGCTGTACCCGCATATGAGCGTGTTCGACAACATGGCCTATGGCCTGAAAATCCGCGGCCTGTCGAAAGACGAGATCCGCCAGCGGGTCGAGCGCGCCGCCAATGTGCTTCAGCTTGGCCCCTATCTGGAACGCAAGCCCCGGCAGCTGTCGGGCGGGCAGCGGCAGAGCGTGGCCATGGGCCGGGCGATCGTCC
>CAYRWZ010000038.1:14204-21507 GCA_964428065.1 uncultured Comamonadaceae bacterium
GCAGTTGGGCGTGACCTCGATCTACGTCACCCACGACCAGGTCGAAGCCATGACCATGGCCGACCGGCTGATCGTGATGAATGGCGGCCGGGCCGAACAGATCGGCCGCCCGCTGGAGCTATATGAAAAGCCTGCCACGGTGTTCGTTGCCGGGTTTATCGGCTCCCCCGCCATGAACTTCCTGCACGGGCGGCTGGAGGACGGCAACGCCGTGCTGCCGGCCGGCGATGGCAAGGCGGCGCTGAAGATCCCGGTCGCCGGCATGCCCGCCGCCGCCAATGGTACGGACATCGTGCTGGGCATCCGCCCGGAACATGTGCGTATCCACCAAACCGGCGCGCTGGCCGTGCGGGTGGATCTGGTGGAAGAACTGGGCGCCGATACGCTGGTGTACGGCCAGCTGCCCGGCGGTCATGATTTTGTGGCCCGTCTGGATGGCGGCACCAGCATCGCCATCGGCGACACCCTGCCGCTCGACGCCGATCCGCTGCGCCTGCACGTGTTCGACAAGGCAACCGGCAAGCGCCTAGGGGCATGATTTTAGGCTGAAATACAGCAGGGGCACATCGGTCGTCGTTGACCCATTGCCCCCACTGACGTATCAATTAGAGGGCTGACTTCATGACTAAGTTAGACCTTATAGACTCTTAGCGCGTCACATAGCGGAAAAAATCATGCAAAAATTGACAATTGAAGGATTTCTAGGAATTCAGCATGCAGAAATTGTTTTGCATGAAATCTGCGTTATTATTGGTCCACAAGCCGCCGGAAAAAGTGTCATTGCCCGCCTATTTTTTTCTTTAATGAATATTTTTCAGGGATTGAGTACTCATCAATACTATTAGGAGAGTCGCGCAAGAATTATGACAAAAAAATGAAGCGTGACTTTCAAAATATTTTCCCGACCTACACTTGGCAGAAAGAAGAGTTCAATATTAATTACGAAGTATCGGGATACACAGTAACATTATTCTCAAAAAGAGACAGCTCTCAAATAGAGATTAAAAAGTCAAAAAATATCTCAGATGACGTCAATAGATTAAAGAAAAATTATTTCAATAAGATTTTTGGTCAGTCAGTGAAACCAAGAGATAAAGTTTTCATAGATTTAAGTAATTTTCGTACTTATGGAGACTTTAGAGAGAAAATTCGGAATAACTTATTTATCTTCGAACACCCTCTTTTTGTTCCAGCTTCTCGCTCTTTTTTCTCCACAATAAGACAAGAAATCTTCACTTTACTTTCGATGGATGAGAAAATTGATAAAATATTACTCCACTTTGGCTCTTTCTTTGAGAGATATAGAAAAATGAAATTATTTCCGAGTGAATTAAATATTGTATCGGAAAATATTGAAAGAGCAAAAAAACATCATTTTAATATCTTAGGTGGCTATCATATTCATTATCAGGATCGTGACTGGATAGAAATGCCGCGCGGGAAAATTGAGTTGAGTAAGGCGTCATCTGGACAGCAGGCCGCACTTCCACTTATTCTAGCATTAACTAGATTTCCTTTGAAAGGCAGGACTCTGATAGTAGAGGAGCCAGAAGCACATTTATTTCCTACAGCACAAGCAGAAATAACTGATCTGATTGTTATGCAGTCGATTAGAAATCAAACAAGAATGTTTATCACGACTCATTCACCGTACATATTGAGTTCATTAAATATTTATTTAATGCGCGGAATCAGATCGCTTGAGAACGGAGTTAACCCAGAGGCCGTAACAGCATATTCAATTGTTGATGGAAAAGTAACATCAATAATAGATCCAGACACAAAACTTATATCTGCAGAATATATTGATAGCGTTTCGGAAAAAATAAACGAAGAATTCATAAAAATAATGGGGTAAACAAAGATGAATAAAGAACACTTCACGGAAAATAGGTGCCGCAAAGTCGATTGCAACAAAATAATAAAAATGGAAGAAAACAGAAAAAGTATAGTAATAAATAATCCAGAACGTCGCAAGATTTTTGTGTGCAGAGTTGATGAATGTCTAATAAAAGACAATGATCAAAAGAAATGTGATTATATCATAATATTGGATGCAGATGATTTGAAAAAAATCGTATTAATAGAGCTTAAGGGAAAAGATTATGGGCGTGCTATTGAACAAATATTAAATACTGCAAGAATACTTGAAGTCAAAAAAATATGCACAAATATTGAAAGCATTATTGTAGCGTCATCAGTGCCAAAAGCGAGCACGTCATTACAAAGTGAATTGGCGAAAAAGAAAAATCAATTTAATGCCGTGGGAGTATCCCCTCCATTAATCAAGAATAACGTGTATAAAATAGAATGGCCATAACATGGTCGGCTTATTTCTTGTTTGAACAGGCCTTACGCCCGGGGGGCGTGTTTGGCCAGGATGCGTTGCAGGGTGCGGCGGTGCATCCGCAGACGGCGGGCGGTTTCCGAGACATTGCGGTCGCATTGCTCATAGACGCGCTGGATATGTTCCCAGCGCACCCGTTCGGCCGACATCGGCAGTTCGGGCGGCGGCGGCAGGGGGCCGTCATGGGCCAGCAGGGCGTTGGCAATGGCATCGGCATCGGCTGGTTTCGGCAGATAATCCACTGCGCCCGCCTTCACCGCCGCAACCGCTGTCGCGATATTGCCATAGCCGGTCAGCATGATAATCCGCATATCGGCCTTGGCGGTGCGCAGCGCGGTCACCACGTCCAGCCCGCTGCCGTCGGTCAGCCGCAGATCGACCACGGCGAAGTCCGGCGGGGCGGTTTCCGCCTGGCGGATGCCATCCTCCACCGTTGCCGCCGTGCGCACGACGAAGCCGCGCTTTTCCATTGCCCGCGCCAGGCGGTTCAGCAGCACGGTATCGTCATCGACCAGCAGCAGGCTTTGCCCGTTGGCCTGTGGGACGGCGTCCAGTGTGGCGATCGGCCCTGTCACGATGATCCCCCTCAGCTTTTTATTTACGCGGCGCGTTCCTGGGCGCGGCTGTCCTGACAGACTAACCGACCTATTCCCCGCCTTCCAGTCCGGCGGACACCAAAAAACCCGGTTTGGTTGCACGGGTGATATCGTCCTCCACCCTACGCCGATCCCACAGGATCGTCACCTGGGCACCGCCGGCGTCGCCATTGGCGAAGCGCACCTGGGCCCCGGTATGGGCCAGAAGGGTGGTGGCGATGAATACCCCCAGGCCCATATGGCCATCCTCGTCCGGCCGGGTGGAGATGTAGGGCTCCCCCAGCCGGTCCAGCACTTGCGAGGGATAACCGGGGCCATCATCGGCCACGGTCAGCACAATATCCTCCTCGTCCCAGCGCAGGGTCAGCGTCACCCGCTCGCGGGCGAACTGGGCGGCATTCTGGATGAAATTGCCCAGGCCATGCACCAGTTCCGACTGGCGCAGCATGCGCGGCTCCACCCCTTCCGATGCCTCATCGACCAGAATCTGGATCGGGATGCGTGGCCCCTCATAGGGTTCAACAATCGCCGTGACCAGGGCGGTGACGGAGGGGCTTTCGATCACCTCGGCGGGCGACTGGGATTCCGGCGATTCGGTCAGCCGGGCCAGGATATCGCGGCAGCGGGCCGATTCCGACAGCAGCAGGTCGATATCCGCGCGCAACTCGCTGTCCCTCGGCACATCGCGCGCCAGTTCCTTCGACACCACGGCGATGGTGGACAGGGGACTGCCCAGTTCATGGGCCGCCGCCGCCGCCAGCGCGCCCACCGCCGATGCCTTCTGTTCGCGTTCCAGGGCGATGCGGGTGGCCGTGAAGGCGGCCGCCATGTTGCGCGCTTCGGCCGCCACCCGCCAGGTATGGGTGGCGATGAACACGATCGCCGTCACCAGCGCCACCCACACCCCGCCCAGATACAGGCGCGGCAGGTTCAGGCCGGATTCGTCCCAATCGTTCGGCCAGGGCAATGGGTAATGCACCAATGATAGCAAGGTGACCAGCCCAATGGCCAACAGCCCCAGCAGCACGGTACTGCGCAGCGGCAGGACGGTCGCGGAGATAGTGACCGGGGCCAGCAAGACAATCGCAAACGGGTTCTGCATCCCGCCGGTCAGAAACAACAGGGCGGAAAATTGCAGCATGTCGAAAGCGACATTCAGCGTCGCCATCCGTTCGCCCACCCAAGCGCGGGGTTTGCGCGCCGCCAACAGAATCAGATTGGCCAGCAATCCGGCCAAGATCACCCCGATACATTCGGCCAGCGGCAGGGGCAGGCGCAGAATGTTCAATACCACATGCAGGCCAATCATTTGCCCAGCCAGGGCCAGCCAGCGCAAATACAACAATGTCCGCACCCGCACGATTCCGCGAATGCCGGGCAGATCGTCCGGGCTGGGGCTGCGATGCGGAAACGGGATTTGCGCGGTCATGGTTTTGACTGTAAAGCCATGGCGGGGTTACCCCAAGAACAGAACGCGCGTCCTGATGACGCGGACAGGATCAAGGATCGCCATGGCCGACACGATTTCGGAACTCTGGGCCGGACTGGACGCGCTGACCCCATACCAGGTCCATGATCTGCTGCGGTTGCGGCAGGATGCCTTTGTGGTCGAACAGGCCTGCGCCTATGCCGATATCGACGGCCATGACGATCAGGCCGACCATGGGCTGTGGTTTGCCTCTGATCCGGCAACACCCCATCCGGCAGCCCCGGGCCGCCCGCGCCTGATCGCCTGTTGCCGGGTTCTGCCCTGGACCAAGGGCGGGGCAGAGATTGCCATCGGGCGGATCGTCGTGCATCCCGACTGGCGCGGCAAAGCGCTGGGCGACCGGGTGATGACCGGGGCGATCCGGCGCATTACCGACCGGTTCGGCCCGGTTGCCATCGCCCTGTCCGCCCAGGCCCATCTGGTGCACTTCTATGCCAAGCATGGCTTTGCCCCGGTCGGCCCCGGCTATCTGGAAGACGATATTCCCCACCAGACCATGATCCGCCCGGCAGAGAAGGCGAAATAGAGAAGGCGCTATCGTGACCGACCTGGCCATCGAGGTTACCAACCTGCACAAGCGCTTCGGCACCACCATTGCCGTCGGCGACTTGAGCTTTACCGTCGCGCGGGGGACGACCACGGCCCTGCTGGGCGGCAACGGCGCAGGCAAGACCACCACGCTGTCGATCCTGCTGGGGCTGGTGGAGCCGAGCGGCGGGCAGGTCCGGCTGCTGGGCGAGGCGATGCCCCAGGGCCGCTATCGGGTGCTGCCGCGGATGAATTTTTCCTCGCCCTATGTCGATCTGCCGCATCGGCTGACGGTGCGGGAAAACCTGACCGTGTATGGCGGGCTGTACGGGGTGCGGCATCTGCGCGACCGGATTGCCGAACTGGCGCGGGAGCTGGAGCTGATCGGGTTGATGGACCGCCCGGTCGGCCGCCTGTCCGCCGGGCAGAAAACCCGCGTAGCGCTGGCAAAATCGCTAATCAACCGGCCAGACCTGCTGTTGCTGGACGAGCCGACGGCATCGCTGGACCCCGATACCGGCGACTGGATCCGCAGCTATCTGGAACGCTATCAGGCCCAGACCGGGGCCAGCATTCTGCTGGCGTCGCACAATATGGGCGAGGTGGAGCGCCTGTGCGGCGATGTGCTGATGATGAAGGGCGGGGCGATCGTCGATCGCGGACCGCCGGCCGACCTGATCGCCCGCTATGGCCGGACCAATCTGGAAGAAGTGTTCCTGGCGATTGCCCGGAGCGAGGACGCCGAGCGCGCGCCGGCGGCAGGAGACGCAGCATGACCACCATCCCATCAGGGGGCGCACTGGGCCGGATCGGCGCGCTGATGCTGCGGCATCTGTATCTGATCCGCGGATCCTGGCCGCGCACGCTGGAGCTGGCCTATTGGCCCGCCTTGCAAATTCTGATCTGGGGCTTCATGACCCAGTTCCTTGCCACCAACAGCAGTGTGGTCGCCCAGGCGTTCGGCGTGCTGCTGGCCGGGGTGCTGCTGTGGGAAGTGACCGTGCGCGGCAATTTCGGCGTGTCGATCACCTTCCTGGAGGAAGTCTGGTCGCGCAATCTGGGCCATCTGTTCGTCAGCCCGATGCGGCCGGTGGAATATATCGTCTCCTTGCTGGCGATGGCCTTGATCCGCACCTTGATCGGGGTCGTCCCCGCCGTGATCATCGCCTGGCTGCTGTACGATTATTCGATCTTCACCATGGGGTTGCCGCTGCTGGCTTTCTTCAGCCTGCTGATGGTCATGGGCTGGACGGTTGGGCTGATCACCAGCGCGGTGATCCTGCGCCATGGTCTGGGGGCAGAAAGTTTCGCTTGGCTGGCCGTGTTCCTGATCGCACCGATTTCCGGTATCTATTACCCGCTGGCGACCCTGCCGGACTGGCTGCAATGGGTGGCCCAGGCCTTCCCGCCCGCCCATGTGTTCGAAGGCATGCGCACCGCGCTATTCGAAGGGCGGTTCGATTGGGCGCGCTTCGCCGCTGCCGCCGCGCTGGATGCCTTCTACCTGCTGATCGCACTGGCCGTATTCCTGGGCGCCATCCGCTATGCGCGGGACAATGCCCGGCTGCTGCAAAACGGCGAATAGCGGGCGATTTGGAAGAAAGGCAAAAACCGCAGGTCGGCCGGCAAATTCGACGGTTGCAAATTACTCGCATATGAATATATTCGAGTTATGGCACTGACTGCACCCTCCCCGATCATTATCCGCCGCCTGCGCGATGCCGGCTTGCGGCCAACCCGTCAGCGGGTTGAGCTGGGAACGCTGCTGTTCGGTGCCGGGGACCATCCGTGCGACCGCCATGTCACCGCAGAACAGCTGCATGGCGAAGCGCTGGCCGCCAATATCAGCGTTTCGCTGGCGACCATCTACAACACCCTGCATCAGTTTACCGAAGCGGGGCTGCTGCGCGAAGTGGTGGTGGAGGCCGGGCGGTCCTATTTCGATACCAATGTATCGGATCACCATCATTTCTTCATGGTCGATAGCGGCGATCTGATCGATATCGATGGCGACAAGGTTGCGCTGGCCTGCCTGCCCGATGCCCCGGCCGGCATGGCGATGGACCGGGTTGACGTGATCATCCGTCTGCGCCGCGCGCCGGATACCGTGCGCGCCTGACCCTCCCCCCCAGTCCTCTGGGCCCCCGCCTTCCCGGCGGTTTTCCGATCTGAACTGGTTTGCGCGGCACCGCAGTTTTGGTATCGCTAAAATTTCTTTTTTTGAATCGTTCCAAACTATTGACTTCTGGGCGGCGCCCCCTACCATAAGGGGCGTGCGTCGATCACCGACGCTGAACCAATAAGTCAGACTGGAGGGATTTCGAGATGGCCAGCTTGAAAGGG